>JADJTL010000005.1 GCA_016711215.1 Pseudomonadota bacterium
GGCCTCCAACCCGGGGAAGGCCGGCAGCAGCGAGGGATGGATGTTAATCACGCGCTGCGGAAAGGCGGCCAAGAAGGTCCCCGAGAGCAGCCGCATGAAGCCGGCCAGCACCACCCACTCGACCTGCTGGGCGCGCAGCGCGTCGATCAGCGCCTGCTCGAAGGCCTCGCGACCGCCGTGGTCCCGCGCGCTGATCACCAGCGCGGGGACCCCTGCCTGGCGCGCGCGCTCGAGGCCGCGGGCCTGCGCCCGATTGCTGATCACCAGCGCGACCTCGACGTCGATCCGGCCGCTCTGCGCGGCGTCGAGGATCGCCTGGAGGTTGGTCCCGCCGCCCGAGACGAGCACCGCGACCCGCAGTCGGCGGGGCGCGCTCATGCCTCGATCAGCTCGACCGCGCGATCGCGTCGCTCGATGATCGAGCCGACGATGCGCGCGCCGAACGCGGCGCCCACCGCGACCGCAGCCTCGGCCTGGTCCGCCGCCACGACCGCCAGGAGGCCGAGCCCCATGTTGAAGGTGCGCCACATCTCCGCCGTCGCGACCCGCCCGCGCGCCGCGATCAGCCGCATCACCGCGGGGACGGTCCAGCGCTCCGCCTCGAGGCGCCAAGCCAACGCGGCGGGGATCACCCGCGGCGGGTTCTCGATCAGGCCGCCGCCAGTGATGTGCGCGACGGCGCGCAGCTCCACCGCTGCCCGCAGGACGCGAACGGCGTCGACGTAGATGCGCGTCGGCGTCAGCAGCTCGTCGGCGAGGCTGCGCCCGAGCTCGGGCACGATCGCCTGCCAATCGACGTCCCCGCCGCCTTCCTCGCCGAGCAAGGCGCGGCGCGCCAGGGAATACCCATTGGAGTGTAAGCCCGTCGAGGGCAGCCCGATCACGGCGTCGCCGGCGCGCACATTGCGGCCGTCGATCAGCGCCTCTCGCGTCACCGTGCCGACGACGAAGCCCGCCAAATCGTACTCGCCGGGGGCATAGAACCCTGGAAGCTCGGCGGTCTCGCCGCCCACCAGGGCGCAGGCGGCCTGCCGGCAACCCTCGCTGATGCCCCGCACGACCGCCTCGCCGATCCCGACGTCGAGCTGACCCATCGCCAGATAGTCGAGGAAGCAGAGCGGCGTGGCTCCGCAGCAGAGCAGGTCGTTGACGTTCATCGCGACGAGGTCGATGCCCACGGTGTCGTGGCGCCCGGTGGCGAAGGCGACCTTGAGCTTGGTCCCGACCCCGTCGCAGCTGGTGACGAGCAAGGGCCCCTGCCCGCCCGGCAGCGCGACCAGGCTGGCGAAGCCACCGATCCCGGCCACGACCTGCGCGCCGTGGGTCGTGCGGGCCAGGCCCCCGATGCGGCGAATCAGCTCGTCGGCGGCGTCGATATCGACGCCGGCGGCGCGATAGGTCAAAGGCGGGTCATTGCCCTGGGACGCGGAGGCGCTCATCTCGCTCACTTGTGGCTAGGGCCCGATGGGGCTGCCGGCACGGCGCGGGCCCAACCGGGCAAGACGGCGCTCACCCTAGCCGCAGCGCCCAGCAGCGTCAATCGCTGCACGCCACCAGCGGCTCATTCGCCGCACGGACGTGGGGGCGCTAGGGCGGGCGTCCCGCAGGCGCCTGCGCAGACGCCGCCGCCGCAGCCAGCGTGGGAGGCCGCGTCAGCGCCCGACCAACCCCGGCGCTCGGCGAGGGAGGGCGTTGGCGTCAACCCCGACGCCGCCTCTTTTGCCGCGGCGACACGGCAGGCCCAGGCCGAGGGGCCAAGCAGGTCGCCGTGCTCGTCGAGCGCCAGCGCGGCGCAGCGGTTGCAGTAGCCGAACTTCTCGCAGCCGCTGCAGATCGCCAGATCAGCGGAGGTCAGCGCGCGCAGCCAAGGAGCGGGGACTCGTGCCAAATCGTGGCGAAGGGCTGCTGGCGCACACTGCCGACCGGCATCGTCAGGCTGCCACAGGCATAGACATCGCCGTAGGGGCCGATGAGGCAGCTCCGACGGCCGATCGCGCAGATCGGTGCGTCGGGCCGCGGCAGCTGCGGCTCCGCGCCGCCAAAGCGTCGCAGCTCGCTGCGGGCGTAGAAGCGAGTGAGCTGCGCCTGGCTGAGCCGCGCGAGCGTCGGCGTCAGCGCGCCGTCGTGCCGCGGCGTCAGTGTCACGTCGGCGACGAAGGGAATCCCCAGCTCGTGGGCGAGGTCGCGCAGCCCCTCGTAGCTGTCGAAGTTCGCCGCCATCACGGGGCACTTGATCAGCACCGGAAGGCCAGCCGCCCGCAGGGCGTGCAGCGCACCGAGCGTACGCCGCTGCGAGCCGGGACGCTGCGTGATGCCATCGTGCACCAGCGGATCGATGCTGTAGAGCGAGAGCTCGACGCGCCAGGGCTGCAAGGCGGCGAGTCGCGTCACCAGCCGCGGGCTGAGCAGGGTCCCCGTCGTCAGCAGTGAAACCGCCAGGCCAAGCGCGCGGGCGCGCGCCACGATGGTCAGGAGGTCACGCCGCAGAAAGACCTCGCCGCCGGTCAGCGACAGAAACAGGCAGCCGGCCGCGTGGAGCTGCTCGACGAGACCGAGCACCTCGGAGGTCGTCAGCTCGTCCTGGCGGCTGTCCCAGCGGTGGTGATCGTGCAGGTAGCAGTGCGAGCACGAGAGGTGACAGCGATGCGTCAGCTCGATCATCACACGAAGGGGCTGGGCCGCGCCGCCAAAGCCAAAGACGCGCTCCAGCGGCGAGGACGCGGCGGCTATGGGTGCGTCGACGGACATCTCGCCTCCTCGACCTGAACCAGCGCCCGAACGACGAGGGCGCGCGAGCGCGGGGGGGATAACCGCGCCGAGAGGGTCAGTAGACCTGCACCCCTCGGAAGAGCGTGTACTCGCGCAAGTGCCCGCTCCCGCTGGCTCGCCCGGCGCCACGAGCAGGGGCGCGGGACGGCGCCTCGCGACCCTGCGCCGCACCGTTGCGACGGGGCGGAGCGAGATACTCAGTGATGTGGACCGAATCGGCGCGCGCAGCAGGCCTGCCGCGATCGCCCGCCGCCCGCGGCAGGGGGGGATCGAAGACCAGCGAGAGCGCGTTTGGACCCGCGCGGCCCTTTTCGCGGCGCGACAGCCCCACGCACACGGTGCCGGCCGTGCGACCCGTGGCGATGACGAAGCTCTTGTCGGCGAGGTCCGCATGGCACTGGATCGGCGGGGAAGCCGGATCGGGATCGAAAACCACCAGCAACGCCGCGCCGAGGCGCTGGACGCTATAGGTCCGCGCGCGCCGGAGGCGGAGGGCACCGTCGTTGGTGAGCGCCGGTGGCCCAGCCGCCCGTCGCCCGGACCCCACCGACTCTCTGAGCGCCGCGCTACGCTCTGCCTCCGTAGGTCCCAGCAAGCGGTCAGCGGCCCGCCGCAGTTTCGGCACGAGGCCGGCCCCCAGCGGCTGAACGATGGCAAGGACCTCGGTCACCGTGAGCGGTCCAGGGTCGCGCGGCAGCGCGCTCGCGCCCGTCGCCGCGGTCGCACCAGCCGAGAGCAGCGAGCCGTACGCGACCAGCGCGACGGCCAGCCCCCTCGAGCAGCCGCAGCCGCTCCGCCGCTCGGCGCCGCGCGAGCTCCCGAGCCGCGGAGCCACGCAGCGGAGCGCACGATAGAGCGAAAAACAGGCCGCCCAGACCCAACCGAAGCGCACCATCGCTCGCCCCCACAGCCGCCACCAGCCGCCGTCGAGCTTCCGCACGCCGCGCTGCCGCCGCGTGTGGCTGACGCGCCCGAGGATCTCGCCCGCGTCGAGCGGCCCCTCCGCAGCCCAGCGCGTATCGCCCCGGCAGCGCAGCCAGCGAACACCGGCGGCGTCCACCGTCGTCGCGACGATGCGGTGCGCCAGCAAGACCGCCCCCTGGCGGTAGACGACGACCTCGCCGATCCGAGCGCTATCGCCGCGCGCCGCGTCGACCTGCACCACCTCGCCCCGCCGCAGGGCCGGCCACATGCTGGCCCCGCGCACGACGAAGTGCAGGGGCTCGCCGCCCGCCAGGAAGGCGCGGCCGATGGCGACGCGCGCCGCCGCGCGATGAGTCCCTTCCGCGACCTCAGTCGCCCTGGTCTCCCCGTCGGGCACGCCTTCGAGCAGGACTTCGAGCACGGCAGCCTCCCTTCGAAAAGCACCAGACGAAGCGCACCAGAGACCACGAAACGAGGCGGTGCCTCGGGCACCCGCCCCGCTCCGCCGACAGGCCTGTTTCGACGAGAACGCCCCTTCTTACCATGGCTGCGCCCTCCAGAGTAGGCTCGCGCCCCGAGGATCAAGCAGCGAGCGGCACGAAGGTTGCGGGCTGCCGCGGGCTGGGGGCATCATCGCGGCGATCGTGCTGGCAATCGGAGGGGACCGCGCATGCGTGAACGTCAGGCTGCTTTCATCCTCTTGACCGGGGTTGCCCTGGCGCTCTTTTCCTGGACCGTCAGCCGGCTCGCGCTGGTGCTGCTGCGCGGCCGGCCCGTCGAGCGTCCCTTCGGCGCGTGGCGCGCCCGCCTGGGCGATGTCCTGCGGTTCTTCTTCCTGCAGCTCAGCGTCGCGCGCGAGCGCGCGAGCTGGCACCACCTGCCGATATTCTGGGGCTTCCTGATCATCACCTTGGGCACGGTGGAGCTCCTGATCAACGGCGTTTGGCCCGCCTTCTCGCTGGCGCACGTCGCTCCGCGAATCGACGCCGCCTTCAAAGGCGTGCTCGACGTGACCAACGGGGCCGTGCTGGCCGTGATCGGCTTCGCGCTCTGGCGGCGGCTGGCGCGGCGCCGGAGGCTGATCGAGATCAGCGGCGACGCGGCGTTGATCCTCGGGATGATCGCCGGCCTCTGCCTGACGCACTTCCTCGCGCACGGCCTGCACTTCGTCGCGATCGACGGTGTACCGCCGCGCTTTCAGGCGCCACCGATCGGTCCCGCCGGCTACGCCGCCACGATGCCCATTTCGGCCGCCACGGCGGCCATCTTTAGTGGCACCGATCCGAGCACCGCCCATGGCGTTGCCGCCGCGGCCTATTGGCTGCACGTCGCGCTAGTGCTCTTCTTCCTCAACTACCTGCCCTACTCCAAGCACATCCACCTGCTCGGGGCGCTGCCCAATATCTTGCTGCGCAACCGCGGCCAAGCCGGCGTGATGCCGCAAATCGATCTCGAGGACCCGTCGCGCTGGGGCGTCGGGCGCTACGAGCAGCTGAGCCATAAATCGCTGCTCGACAGCTACGCCTGCACCGAGTGCGCGCGCTGCAGCAACGCCTGCCCGGCCTTCAACACCGACAAGCCACTGAACCCGATGCACCTCGTGCTCGATCTCAAGGATGAGATGCAGGAGCGCGGCGAGCTGCTGCTGCGGCTCTCGACGGCCGGCTGGGAGGCGTTGAAGACCGGCGCGCTCGACGACGCCATGCCCCTCCTGCCGCAGGGCGACCGCGAGCTGCTCGCGACCCTGCAGGCGCTGCCACCGCTGGTCGGCGGACGGATCAAGGACGAGACGCTCTGGGCGTGTACGACCTGCGGCGCCTGCGAGGCCGAGTGCCCCGTCTTTATCGAGCACCCGCTCAAGATCATGCAGATGCGCACGCACCTCGTGCTCGATCAGGGGCGGCAGCCGCCCGAGCTGGCGCGGATGTTTCGCGGCCTCGAGCACAACCAAAACCCGTGGGGCATCGGCTCCGATCAGCGCATGGACTGGGCGGCGGGCCTCGACGTTCCCGTGCTCGCCGACACGGGCCCTGCGGAGTATCTGCTCTGGATCGGCTGCGCCGGGGCCTACGACGATCGCGGACAGAAGATCGCGCGGGCTTTGGTGGCGCTACTCCAGCAAGCGGGCGTCGACTTCGCCGTCCTCGGCGCCGAGGAGGGCTGCACCGGCGATGCGGCGCGTCGCGCCGGCAACGAGCTCCTGTTCCAGACGCTCGCCGAGAGCAACCTTGAACGCCTGCGCCACTATGACGTGAAGAAGATCCTGACCTCCTGCCCGCACTGCTATCACAGCTTCAAGCATGAGTATCCGCAGCTCGGCGGCAACTTCGAGGTCTGGCATCACAGCCAGTTCCTCGCGCGGCTGGTCGGCGAGGGGCGCCTGCAGCCCACGACCAAGCTGAGCGAGCCCCTGGTCTTTCACGACCCCTGTTACCTTGGCCGCTGGAACCACGAGTGCGAGGCCCCGCGCCAGCTCCTGGCCCAGACCAGCAGCGCCGGCACACCGCCGGGCGAGCTGCCCCGCCACCGCGACAAGAGCTTCTGCTGCGGCGCGGGCGGCGCGCGCATGTGGGTCGAAGAGAGCGCGCCACGCGTCAATCTCGAGCGCAGCCGCGAAGCCGTGGCCAGCGGCGCCACGGTGGTGGCCACGGCCTGCCCCTTCTGCAACGTGATGCTCGGCGACGGCATGAAAGAGCTCAACCGCGACGATCAGGTGGAGGTGCTCGACATCGCGCAGCTCTTGGCGCGCAGCACGGGCGCGCAGCCACGGCCGGCGGCGGACCCGAGCACCTGAGGGCCCGTCGAGCGGCCAGCGAGGGCGACCCGCGAGGCGAGCAGCGGCGCGTCCTCGGCCTCGATCGCCGGCAAGGCCGCGCTTTGACTTCGTCGAGGACGGTCAGTATCGTGCGGCCATGTACGAAGCGTGTCCGTCGGCGCCGCGCGCGCGCCCGCCGATCGACCTCAGCCTGAAGTCCCCGCGCCCCAGTAGGCTCGCGTCGGTCGGGCTCAGCCTCGTCGGGCTTAGCCGCGTCGGGCTCAGCCGCGTCGGGCTCAGCCTCGTCGGGCTCAGCCTCGTCGGGCTCAGCCTCGTCGGGCTCAGTGTCGCCGGCCTCGGCTGTGGCGATGAGGGCAAGCCGCAGCCGGGCTTCGCTGCACCCTGCGACTCGCCGATGGCCGCGGTCGCCGGCTGCCCGACCACGGGCAGCGCGAACCTGGCACCGCCGGCGGCGCTCGAGCGCGCCTGTGAGCGGCTCGTCACCTGCGGGATCCTCGCCGCGGAATACTTGGTGCCGAGCGGCAGCGGCCGCATCCATCAGCTCGACTACCGCTGGTGCGTCGACGCGCTGGCGAACCCGGCCAACAATCCCTGCGCCGGAACACGCCTCGACGAAGACCTCCGCGACGCTGCGGTCGCTTGCATCCTCACGACGCCTTGCACCGCGCTGGGACTGCCGCTGGACCAGAAGCTCAAGGGCAGTCAGCGCGAGCCGATGGATCGCTACAACTGCAAGAACAACACGACGGTTTGGACGGCCACGACCTGTGATCATGGCTTGCTGCGCTACTAGGAGCCGACCTTCGCCCCGTCGCCCTGGCCCCGGGCCCGGCCCCGGACGCGGGCTGAGCCGGAGGCTCCGCCGCTGGGCGCAAGGGCTCTGTCTGATCGTGCTGCCCGTCGCGACGGCCGCCGCGGCGGCGCCTGCTTCGCCACGCCGCACGGCGGCAGAGCAAGACCAGCGCGACGCCTTGCTCGAGCTGCTCCAGCGCCGTCCCCGCGGAGTGGAGGTCGAGCAGTGGCGGGCGCAGCGCCGAGAGGCCGCGCGCGAGCTGGGGCGCCTGCGCGAGCCGCGCGCGCTACCAACGCTGCTGAGCATCGTCGCCGCCGAGCGCTTCGACGTCATCCTCGAGATCGCGATCGATGCGCTGGGCAACATCGGCGACGCGCGCGCCATCGAGCCGCTGCGGGCGTTGCTTAGCGACCCCTCGATCGACGCCTACGTACGCGACGCGACCGCCACCGCGCTCGGCAGGCTCGGGGCTCCGGCCTCCAGCCCGACGACGCAGTCCACGGCTGACTCGCACCCTGCCGATCCGACCGAGCAGGCCACGGGTGCCGAAGGGAGCGCGCTCAGCGCGGCGACAGGCAGCGGCGCCGCGCTGCCGCCGAGCGCCGCCGGGACGCGCGAGGGCGACGGGAGCCGACCGAGCTTCGAGCAGCTCCATCCCCTGCCCGCGACGGCGCTCGCCAACGATGCGCTCGCCCTGAGCGAGACGCTCGAGATCGTCGGGAGCACCGGAGAAATCGGCTGGGACGGCGGCGCCGAGCGCGTACGGGCCGCGCTGGCCCTCGGCGCGCGCTACCGCCGGCAGCTCGAGCGGCCGAGGATCGGCTACTCCCTCGCAGCGGCGACCGACGTGGACTTCCGCGTGGTCGACCCCCCGCATGACGACGACACGAGCTGGACCCTGCAGCACGCGCTGCAACTGCGGCCCGAGCTGCGCTACTACCCCTTCCGCACCGATCTGCCGCTGCTCTGCGGGCAGGTTAGCGGCGGGCTCGACTACGGCTTCGGCCTGGGCAGCCCCGCCGCCGCCCTCGACCAACGGACCAGCTTCGGTGCGGTGGCCAGCGTCGGGTTGGGGCCGGCCTACGGCCGCATCTACGATGTTGGACCGCGCCTGCGACTGAGACGCTTCGAGCGGGTGCTGCGTCGCGCGGGGCGACTCGAGCAGCCCCTCGACGCGGACCTGGCGAACAAGCTGCTGGCGCGCTGGTACGCCCTGCGCAACAGCATCGGCTCCTATGCTCAGCTAGGGTACGCCCTACGGACGCTGCGCGAGAGCGGCGTGCTCGGCGGCGAGCTCGATGCGGCGACCACCTACCGGCTGGTGCGCGTGCTCGACGACGCGCAGCTCGCCGAGCGACGCGCGGGCTTCATGCTGCGCCTGGGCTACGGCTACGCGCGCCAGATCGTGCATGACGCTGCCGACAGCGATCTCGGGTTTCTCTACGCCAGCGCGGAGGGAACGTGGCAGCGGGGCTCCGTGCGTGAGCGCTTCGCGGACCTGCGCTTCACCTGGAATCAAGTCGAAGGCGATAGCTACGCGCTCAGCGCTCAGGCCGGGCAGCGCTGGTTCCTCTACAACCGCGCGCTCGACCCTCTGGGAGCGCTCGGCGTCTCCGCGAGCGCGGGGATCAGCCAGCCGGGGGCGGCCGCCTTCGAGGGCGCCGGTGTCGCCTACCAGCTCCTGGCCGGTGGCACCTACCAGCGCTTCTTCGCGCGCGGCTCGCGCATCGAGGCGGCGCTCCGTGGTGGCGTCGACCGCCGCGGAGGGCTGTTCTTGCTCACCCTCAGCGCCACCTACGGGGTCGCCTCAGGCGCGTACGCGGCCGTCTCTCGCTGAGCCCGTGTCGCGCTGAGCTGAGCCGTGTGCCCTGCCCTGTTTTTCGGGGTCTTCGTTGATCCAGGGCCCCGACCGCCGGGCCCTCCGCTCGCTACGCGGGCGCTAGAGCAGCAGCGGGCCGCTACCGCACCGGCTGACCGCTACCGCACCGGCTGACCGATGGCGCAGAGCTGGCAGCGAAAGCGCCCATGGTGAATCACGGATTCAGCCCAGCCGCTGACGCGTACGACGTGATGCGCGCAGTAGACGTTGCCGCAGCGGTCGCAGCGAAAGCCGCGTCGGCTCCAGACCGGACCGCGAAAACGGCGCTTTCGCGGCCAGGTGACCTTACGGCCGCAGAGCCGGCAGTCGCAGGTCGTCTCGACGCGAAATGAGAGCGGCGAACGCGCGGGGGCGCGCTCGGCCACGCACCGTCGCACCGGCAGCGAAACCTCGTCCTCCGGGGCAGGCGGCCGTCGTGCAGGGTCGCCGGGCGAGGTCCTCCCCTCGTCACCCGGGCGCGCACCACTGCGCGCGCTCCCTCCCGCGGCGACCGCGGTCTTCTCCGTGATGATGCGCCCGATGCCGGCGTCGCTCTCGCCTTCCTCGGGACGCTCGCTCTCGCCGCGCCGCGTCGCGGCCGTCGCCGCGCCGGCGCGGCTCGCGGCCCCACGCCCAAGCGCCGCCTCGCCGCTACCGACCGCGCCGCGCTGGGTCGTGCGGGCATCGCCGTCGCGGGCGAGCCGACGCAGAATCGCCTTACGTACATCCTCCTCGCGAAAGAGGCTCCGTTGACCGAACATCACGGTCTCGAGCTCTTCGGGCTCCTCGGGCTCCTCGGACTCCTCAGGCTCCTCAGGCTCCGGCTGTGCGACCGGCAGCGCTGTGCCTGCGGTGACCAGCGAAGCCAAGGCGACCGCGTCGCGCCCGAGCGTGCCGAGGGGTGTCTTTTGGGCCGGCGACGGATCGCGCGGCGCCCGGCCGGCGCCCCCCGGGGCCGAGCCAGCGCCACCATCAGCGGGAGGGCGCGGGCCCGTCGGCCCCGCGCCCGCGATCGGCTGGGGGAGGCCGGTGTTGGTGCCGCGCCCCGCGAGGGGATTGATGTGCGAGGGCGGATCGATCAGCGTCGCTTGCTCCTCGTGCTCGACGCGTGCAGGCGCGGCGACCGCGCGCTCGATCGCGCCGCGCCCCGGCGCCCTCGCGCGTCCTGCGTTCTGCCTCGGGAGCTTCGTCTTGCTGCCGCCCAAAGAGGAACCCCGTTCATCGTTGCGCGCCGACGGTCCTCCTCAGGAGTCAGGCGACGCTGCGCTAGCGATGCTTAGCATCCGGCAAATCGCGTCTATGAGCAAGGCGTTGGCGCGCGTCGCAACAACACGTAGGTCGCCCCGAGGCCGCCGTCGCGCCCTTGCGCGCTGCAGAAGGCCATCGTGCAGGCCCCGAGGGTCCCCTGCAGCAGCCAGGTCTTGAGCTCCTCCTTGAGCACGGGCCACCCGTCGAGCGAGTGCAATCCGCGCCCGTGAACGAGAAGGACGCAGCGCAGGCCGCGCCGGCGGCTCGCCAGCACGAAGCGTTCGACCCGATCCTTGGCCTCCTGGCGCGTCGCGCCGTGCAGATCGAGGCGGCCTTCGACCGGCACCTCACCGCGGCGCAGGCGGCGCAGCCAGCGCGGGTCGATCCCCGCCGCGCTGCCCTCGATCGCGTGCGCCTCGAGGGCAGCGGCGCCCTCACCGTGGCCGGGGCCGAGGGCCTCGGGCCTGGCCACAGCGGAGGGCAGGACCCGCGCCGCGGGGCCCGCGAACCCCTCGCGCGAGGGCCGCGCGCTTGGCCGCCGCGGGACCGTGGCGGCGGCTGGCTGCCGTACGACATCGGCCACCGCCTGGGCGAAGAGCCCCAGTGAGAACTCGCGTGAGTTCTCGCGTGAGTTCTCGCGTGAGTTCTCGCGTGAGTTCTCGTGTGAGTCTCGCGCGCGCCGCGCGAGGGCCTCGCGGCGGCAGTCCGCGCCGCGGAGGCCTCGTCCACCGCCGAACTGGGGATGCTGGTCTCCGCGGAGGGCGCGAGCGTCGTGGAAGCCGCCGGAGGCCCGACCGCTGGCGACTCGGTCCGCCTCTCGCCAAGGCGCACCTTGCCCAGCTCCTGAAACGATCGCAGTGGCTCTGAGCGCTTGCGCTGCACGACCGCCGCCCCCCCGAAACCCGACCACCACTACGGTGCCACGCGTGCGCACCGGCGGCCAACTCGACGCGACCTGAGCGCGCGCCACCTGCCGACGCAGGCGCCGCAGGTCGCTCGCCTCGGGGCCAGCGCAAGCGCCCCGCCGAGCCCCGGCCGCCAGCGATCTTCGACCCTCGGCTGCGAAGGGGGCTTGCTTGCTGGCGCGAGGTTGCCTAACGTCGCCTGATGAATCCGGCCGCTATCTGCACCACCTACTTCGATGTCGCTCGCCTCACCGCGTTGATCGGCGAGCTCTCCGTCCCGCAGCTCAAGGCCGTGCTCAAGGGCGGGGGCATCAAGGGCAAGACCAGCGCCACCCTGGTCAGTCCAAGCCGCCGCCGCGCCCAATGGGGGCAGCAGGCGATCAGGGCGATCAGCGCGGGCAACGACGCGCTGGCGACCGAGCTGCTGCAGCAGTTCCTGCTGCACCACCGCCGGCAGATCCTGATCGACTACCTCGATGCGCTGGAGGTCAAACACAGCGCTGGCGAGACCGATGTCAGCTTTCTTGGCGCGGTGCCCGGCGAGCGGGTGCGTGCGTGCGCGGCGACCCTGCTGGCGCAGCACGACCCGGCCGAAACGGCAGCCTATCTGAGCTACATCGCCTTCCAGCAGGAGGCGACCGTCTTCGAGGGCTGGGCACCGCTGCTCCGCGCCGCGACGCCTGCCGACGCCCCCCACCTTGCCGAGGCCCCGGAACGGGCCGAGCAGGCCCAATCCGGCTGATTGCCCGGCTGATTGCTTCTGCACGCGCTCGCTGCGCGTGCGGGCCACGCGGCACGGGCCGCCGCGCGCGGGTCGATCGCGCCTCAGACCCGCCGTGGCGGCACCTCGCGCTGGCGAGGATCCTTGCTCCGCGCCTCCTTGCCGCGCTCGGCCGCCGCCGAATCGCCGCCCTCGCCGGCCGCCGCCGATCGGTCGAGCAGGCCGGCGCCGACCGCCAGCTCGTCGCCTCCGGAGGGATTCGCCGCGATCGGTGCCCCACTGCGTCGGGCACGCTGCTCCGGGTGGATCTCGAGCACGCAGCGCCCTTCCTGAAAGATCCGCGAGACGCCCGAGGTCTCGGAGACGGCGATGGCGATCGATTCAGTGTCCTGCGAGATGCCGGCCGCCGCCATATGACGCGCGCCAAGCCCGAGCGGGAGCGAGACCTGCTTGTCCTTGATCTCTTCGAACTTGAGGTAGCGCCCCGCCGAAAGCACCACGCCGTCCTCGCGGATGATGAAGGCCCCGTCGAGCACGGCGAAGTTCTTGATCGCGTCACGCACCTTGGGATTGAGGATGTTCTTCTCGGACTCGGAGTAGCCCTGGAAGGGGTTGAGCGTCAGCTGCCGCGACTTCTCGAGCACGGCCGCCGTGTCGCCGACGACGAGAATCGTGCCGAGCGGGTGGCCCTCCCAGCCGTCGCGGGCGATCTCCACCGCCAGGTCGATCACCGACTCGAGGATCGTCGACGGAATGCGGTCGGTGCCGACCACGCCGAAGCCCGTGTCCACGCTCTGCGAGTCGTCGCCGCCGATGGTCACGACCATCAAGGTGTCGGGGTAGGCGGCCGGACCGCGCCCCATGATGCCGAGCACCACCTCGCCGTCCTTGAAGACCCCCTTGGCGATGCCGCCCACCAGCGCGATCTTGAAGCGCTCCTGGCGTGGGATGTCGTAGGTCGGCATCGGCAGGGTATCGACGCCCATCGCCTCGACGACCTGCCGCTGCGCGTCGCTGGTCACCGCTTGCACCAGCTTGCGCCGCGCGGCCGATTTGGGGCGCACCAGCTCCTCGGGCAAGGGGAGATCGCCGATATAGAGCAGGTGTCGGAATTCGGTCTTGCCCGCGAGGGTGGCAGCAGCGCGCAGAAACTCGATCTGAACCGGTGTGATGATCTCCATCGCCTCAATCCGCGTAACGGCCGCGAGCCAGCCGCAGCAGGGCCTCGCGCGCGCAGGGCTCGGCGTAGCCGAACTGACGCTCGAGGCGTTCAACGAGCGCACGAGCTCGCGCGAGCTCCTCCGCCGAGAGCCCCGCCTGCTCCCCGGCCAGTAGGCGCAGGGCATGATCGAGCAGGTGGCGCACGCGGGCGTGCTGATCCTCGTAGTAGCGCTCGCGCAAGCGGCTCAGCTGCCGCGGAAAGACCTCGGCATACTCCGGCCGTCGATCGGGGTGATCGAGCGCCCAAGCGCCAATGCGCGCGATCAGCCCCTGGCGGAACCCCTCGGCGTCGGCCTCCACGCCGAGCGTGCGCTCGACCTCGGCGAGCAGTCTGAAGTCCGGATCCTCCGCTGCGCCGGTGACGGGATTGGTGACCTTTTCCTTGCGCACGTGGTGCGTGACGTGGGTCAGGTAGCGGGCCAGCAGCTCGCTGTGCTGCGATTCCTCGACCAGGCCCGTGGCCGCATGCAGCTCGTCGTCGAAGCGATCGAGGCACCACTGGCGCACGATCTCCGCGAAGCTGCCGTGGCTGGCGTAACCCTCCGGCTGCGGCTCTTGGCGCAGGAACTCGTAGACCGCCGTCTCCGCCGCTAGCTGCTCGAGCTGCTGCAGCACGGCCTCCGGGCCGAGGCAGGCGTGCTGCGGGTCCTGCGCCGCGTTCATCAACGCCGTCTTGACCTCGCGCGCCGAGGCCCCCGTGCGCCCCTCGTAGTGCGGCGCCGACGCGCCCTCGCGCCACAGCGCCTCGACGTGTGCCCGCAGCGTCTTGCCTTGCTCTTCGCTCAGGCCGGGCGGCGTCGCGCCGTCCGCATAGAGCAGCGCCTTGTCGCGCGGCGTGAGCTTAGCGATCAGCGCGCGCAGCGGCTCGGCAAAGTGCTGCGGATCGGGCCGCTTCAGGCGCGTCAGGACGGCCCAAAGGGCGGCCGCCTCGCTGACATGCGGCGCCGCCGGCTTGCCCGGTTGCGCCTCCCGCAGGTGCAGCTCGTAGATCTCCTGCTCGCGACGGAAGTCGAGCAGGTAGGGGACACGGACGAGCTCGAAGCGGGCCTTGAAGGACATCCACTCGGGGCTCTCCATCAGCGCGCGCAGGTGACTCTCGTTGGCGCTGCCGATGAAGACGAGGTCGACGAAGAGCGTCACCTGCGCCAGCGGCACCTGTCCGCTCTCGACGGCCGCCAGCAGATACTTGAAGGCCTCGATCGGCCGCTTGAAGAGGTCAGCGAAGTCGATCAGCCCACGGTTGGCGCGCACCAGCTCGCCGTCGGCCTCGTAGAGCGCCACGCTTTGCAGCGCCGAGGGCAAGGCGCTCAGGCTGCGGTCGCCCGTGACCTGCCGCAGCGTCGCGTCGACGGCCATCTGCGGCTCGACGCGCGCCGTGCCGATGCGGTAGCGCCGCGAGACGTAGAGGCGCTGCACCTGGACATGCCTCAGCACGCGCAGGAAGTCGCCCTCGTAGGCCGCGAGCAGCGCCTCGTAGACCTGCTTGCACTTGAAGCAGAGGTCACCCTTGGTCAGGTAATCGCCGAGCGCCAGGCCATCGACCCCGCCCGCACCGGCGCCGGGGGCGAGTAACTCAGCGCGTCGAGCCGCGGGGATCAGCAAGAGCGGATGATCGTGGGCGTCGCAGTGAATGCGCGCGTCGATCGCCGTGTCATCGAGGTGAGCGTAGCTCTTCAGCCGCGGCGTGTCGCGCTCGGCGGCGCCGCCAAAGCCGATACCAGCACGCTCGATGGCCTGCGTCGGAAAGACCCAGCTGAAGCAGTAGAGAGCCCCCTCATCGAGGCTGCTGTAGTGCTCCATCGCCCGCGCGAGCAGGTCGATGGCGGTCGACTTGGCGCTGCCGTTGGGCCCGTGGAGCAGGATGAAGCGGTCGATGCGCCCCTGGCGGACGAAGTTGCGCAAGACGCGATAGAGGTCGTTCTGCACCGACTCCTGGCCGACCAACCGTCCCCGGCCCTCGTCCCAGGGGGCGTCGAAGAGCCGAAAGCGCTGCTGCTTCCCGAGCGGCGAGCTGACGCTCGCGGTGCCGTAATGGTCGAACATGTCGCAGAGGTACTGCGCCGCCCCGCGCAGGTGGACGCCCGGCGCTCGCGCGACGAGCTCGAGGTACTCCGCGAAGGAGAGCAGCCGCTTGTTGGCCGAGAAGTCGTCGCTGACCGCAGCGCCGATCGCCTGCAGGCGCTCGGCGACGTCGAGGCTCTGCGTCGCCGCGGCGGGCGCGGCGGGTTCGGCCTCGCGCGAGCGACTCACTTGGCGCTCGCCCGCCAGCGGACCGCCTCGGTGGCCAGCTCGCACTGGCTATCGGTGCAGACGCTGAAGCGCAGCTCGCCCGCGAGCGGATACTCTCCCGCTGCCGGCAGCGTGAAGCTGGGCCGCAGCAGCAGCTCCTTGACCGTGAAGGTCGCCGCGTCGCCGGGCCCCATCCGGAGCTCCGCCGGCGCAATGGGCGCGGGCGCCCGCACCACGAGCCTGACGGGGTACTCGAGGTTGATCTTGTAGGGCGGCAGCGGCGTCACCGACACGGTGGCGGTGGCCTTTTCGCCCGGCGCGACGGCCGTCGGTGCGACCAGTTCGATCCGGTAGAGCCGGGCCTCGGCGGTGCGCGGGCTGCCCGCCTGCGGTGGCGCGGCCCGCGGGGCCCCGGCCGACGCGGCGCGCGCCGTGCTCGAGGTCGGCGGCGCGGGTGGCACGGGGTCGCGACACGCGCCCACCGCGATCAGCAGTGCCACCGCGATCGACGCGATCGACGCGATCGACTGTGCAGCCACGATCGACTGTGCCAGCCACCCTGTAGCCCGCGCCTTCCGCACGTTTACCCCCTTGTTCGCCGGTGCCGCAGGTTACCACGAGGCACCGCGCTGACCAACGGCGATGCGCGCGGAGCGCAGGGCCCAAGGCTGCGCGCCGACCCATCGCGAACAGCGCTCCAGGTGCCGGCCGGGGCGCCGTCATTGCCCACCCCGAGCGCCGCCGCTACATTAGGTAGCGTCTCGCCAGGGGCGCGCCTCGAATCAATGCAATTCTCGCAACAGCTCGGCCGCTACCATGTGCTCGACCGTATCGCCTACGGCGGCATGGCGGAGATCTTCCGCGGCAAGACCTTCGACCGCGAGGGGCGCGAGCATTTGGTGGCGATCAAGCGCCTCTTCCGGTCACTCGGCGAGGACGACGCCTTCTTGCAGATGCTGATCGACGAGGCCCGCATCGCCAGCGTGCTCAATCACCCGAACATCGCGCAGATCTACGAGTTCGCCCGCTGCGAGGACGAGTACTTCCTGGCGATGGAGTACGTCGACGGCAAGGATCTCCGCGCGCTGATCGACGTCGCTCGCAGCCGTGGTCTGAGCGTGCCGGTCGAGCACCTCGCGCTGATCGTCAGCGAGGCCTTGGATGGGCTGCACTACGCCCATGAGCAGGTCGACGCCGACGGCCAGTCGCTCGACATCGTGCATCGTGACGTCAGCCCCTCCAACGTCCTCGTCTCCTACGCGGGCGCGGTGAAGCTCTGCGACTTCGGCATCGCCAAGGCCACGCTCTCCCACGTGCAGACGCGCGCTGGCGTGATCAAGGGCAAGATCCGCTACATGAGCCCGGAGCAGACGCGTGGGCTGCCGCTCGACCGCCGCAGCGACGTCTTCAGCATGGGCGCGGTCTTCTATGAGCTCCTGACGCAGCGGCCGGCCTTCGAGGCGGAGAGCGACATGGGGCTGATCGTGCGCGTACGCGAGGCCCGCTTCGAGAAGCCGACGCGGCATAACCCCGACCTTCCCCGTCCGGTGCTGCGCATCCTTCAGCGCGCGCTGGCGCGCAGTCCGGAGGCGCGCTTCGCCACCGCGGCGCAGTTCGCCGACGAGCTGCGCGCCTATCTCGCCCGGGCGCATCCGCGCTATACGCGCGAGCGCCTAGCGGCGCTGATGTCGGAGCTCTTCGCCCGCGAGATCGCCGAGAGCCAGCGTCGCCTGCAGGAGTTCGTGATCGGCCAAGCCGATCCCGCGGCGGTCGGCGACGATCTGCTGGGCATCCCGAGCCAGGCGCATACGCTCTTCACGCCAGTCTCGCGCGTCGAATCGGCGACGGAGCGACGCGCGCCACAGAGCCTCGCACCGGCAGCCGGTCCGGGCCCCGACACCGATCCTCAGCGCGCCCTGCCGCCACGGGACGAGCTGCACAGCGCGCCGACGCAGCTCCTCGACCTCGGTGAGCCGGGGCGCGGCGCCCGCGCGCTGCACGAGGCCCCGACGCTGCTGCTGCACCTGCTGAACGCAGCCGACGACGATCCGGAGGCGAGCGCCGACGAGGCCTCCCGGGCCCCGGCAGCCGGGCCGCGCAACGGCCGCCGATAGCCGCCGATAGCCGCCGCCGCCGATTACCGCCGGCGCAGGGGCTCCAGGGGCAGCCGGCGCGCGCTCGTACGTGCGCTGCCCTGCGCCGACCCCCGCGCCCTATGATCCCGCCTCAGCCTGCGGCCACGATGCGATCGGCCGCGAGGAACCATAGCTCGAGGCGCGGCATGCTCGGGAGGTCCAGCGCCTGCATCAGCGCCTGCTGATAGAGGTGCCCCTGCAGCCGGTGGTGCGCCACGCGCGCGGCGAGTTCGCGATCATCGCTCGCGCGATCGGTCTTGTAATCGACGATGACCAGCTCGCCCGTGCTCGGGTCGCGATAGAGCAGATCGATGCTGCCGCTGACGTAGGCGGGTCCTGCCGTCTGGCCCGTCGCGGGCCGCAGCAGGACAGGCACCTCACGACCGAGGACGTGGCCGGCGAGCTGCCGCAGGCGGTCGAGCAACGCGGAGTGGGCCAGACGCTCGAGCAGCGCCGATGCCTGCGCCAGCACGGCCTCGAGCTCGGCGGGGCTCGCGACCTCGGCAGCGTAGTGCGCGACACGCGCGCGTTGCCGACTCCAGGCGTGTGACAAATCACCGTCGAGCTCCAACGCCTCGAGCGCGCGATGGACCACCGTGCCCACCGCGCGCGCGATGGGCGCCGCAACGCCGTCGAGCGGCGGTGGCGTGGGTGGCTGCTGCGACGCCTTGGCGGGGCCCGGCGCCGCCGCCGAGGCCACCGTCGCGAAGGGCTGAGCCATCCTCCGGCAGGCTGCCGCGCGTAGCACCGCACCGGCGCGAAGCTCCTCGTCCAGCTCGCCCGCCGTGGGGAAGGCCCGCGCCGCGTCGACCGGGCCGAGGACGGGCGCGGCCGCGTCGTGGGCGCCGGCCAGCCGCCAGCAGACGCCGGCCGCGTCGGTGCAGCTCGCCGCCCCCGGATCACCGCTCGCAGCCGCGCGCAGCAACGCCTCCAGGTCGGGACGAGCCGCGCGCCGCGCCTGCAGCAGATCGAGATGCGAGAGGCGCGCCTGCGCCCGTTCGCCTGGCCTGGGCCAGCAGCCGGCCAAAACCAGCCGCCGGCGCGGTCGCGTCATGCCCACGTAGAGCGTGCGCACAGCCTCGGCCGCCGCGACCCGCTCCCGCTGCGCGCGGATCCCCGCGAAGCCCAAGGTCTCGGCGCCGGCGAAGCGCCACTCCCAGCGCAGGCCGAGGGCGGCGCATTCGTCGGGCTGGGCCCCGGCGCCCCCGCCCGGCCGCGCATGCAGGCCCAGCAGATAGACGGTATCGAAGGTCAGCCCCTTCGCCTTGTGAATCGTCATCACGCGCAGCGCCCCGTCGCTGCCCTCGCTGGCCGGCGCCTCGGCCGCCTCGCGCCGCGCACCCACATCGCTGCGCAGCGCGCGCAGCAGCCCTTGCAGTCCGCCCTCCCCCGCGAGCAGCTGCCCCTCCAGCTCGCGAAAGAAGCGTTCGAGATTGGCCAACCGCTGCTCCCCGAGGAAGCGCGCGGCCTCCAACGGCTCGGCGCCGAGCAGCAGGCGCAGGCGCTCGACGAAGCGATCGACCGGCTCCAGGCGCAGCGCCCGACGCAGCTCGGCGAGGCCGCGCAGGGCCTCCCGCAGCACGGTGGCCCAATGGCCGGCCACCGCGCCGATCCCGGGCGCGCCGCAGGGCAGCGCGGCTTCGGCGCGGGTGATGGCCTGGTCCAGATCCTCGAGGGCGGCCTGATCGGGCGCCGTCAGCGCCGTCACCCGCCCCGGCAAACCCTCTTGCCAGAGGGGCAAGAGGGCCGCGTCGGGCACACCGACCGCCGGCGAGCGCAACCAGGCCACCAACGCCACATGGTCGTTCGGATCGGCCACGACCCGCACCAGGCTCGCCGCGTCGATAACCTCGCGCCGGCGGTAGAAATTGCGATCGCGCTCGACGACATAGGGGATGCCCGCTCGACGCAAGGCCTCGAGATAGACCTCCTGCGCCGTCGTCGTGCGCAGGAGCACGGCAACCGATCCCCATTGCGGCGCCGCAGCGCGCGCGCGCTGCGTGAGCAGATCGCGCACCAGCAGGTTGGCCTCGAGCTCGTAGCCGCGCGCGGCCGTCGTCGCCTGGCCTGCGCCCTCGCCCTCGCCTTCGCCCTCGCCCACCGACGGCGCGGGCAGCTCCCAGGAAACCCAGTACTCGACCGCCGGCGCTGGCTCACCCGCGCTGCGGTGATCTTGCTCACCCTGCGCTCGGGCCAGCGCCTCCTCCGCTGCACAGACCAGCCGTTCGAAGCGTGGCTGAAGCCCACGCTCGGCGCGCATCACCGGCGCGATCGCGCGCTCGACCTCGGCGAGGATGTCCGCGCGCGAGCGGAAGTTGAGCGAGAGTCGGCAACGCACGCCCCGCTGCGCGATCACCCGCTCGACGAAGTCCTCATAGGCGGCGAGGTCGGCATTGCGCCAGCCGTAGATCGACTGTTTGGCGTCGCCGACAACGAGCAGTCCGGGACGCTCGGCCGGCGAGGCGCTGAGCGCGAGGCGCTCGACGATGGCGACCTGCAAGGGATCCGTATCCTGAAACTCATCGACCAGGACCTGGTCGAGCCCCGCGCGGATCTGCGCGAGCACCGCCGGCTGCTCGACGAGCAAGGCATGCGCGTCGCGCAGGAGCTGCGCGAAGCCGACGACGCCCGCCGCGCGCAGTCGCTGATGGAGCTCGCCCAGCAGCTCGCCGAGCACGGCGATCAGGGTCCGCAGGCGCTGCGGATCGCAGCGGCCGAGCTGATCGAGGAGCGGCCCGAGCCGGGCGCTGGCCGCGCTGACCTCTACCGTCCCTGCGGCCAGCCAGGCCTGCTCGCTCTTGCTGAACTCGTCACTCGCCCAGCGGCTCAGGCGCTCGCGCTGCGCGTCGCTGAGCAGCGGCTCGGCGCTCTCTTTCAAGGCCTCGAGCGTCGGCGCCGCGGCGACCCGATCCCGCAGTCGCAGGCAGTCCTCGGCGAGCTGCAACGCGCCCCGGACCCGGGCGGTGGCCGGAACGGGATGCGCGTGGAGGGCGGCGAGCAGGCCTTGGAGCGGCGGCAGCAGCTGCGCGCAGAACTCGGCCACGCGCGCCGGCCCGTAGGGGTCGTCGCCCTGCAGCGCAACGACCGGTACGCCGCCCTCGACCAGCACCTTCAAGGCAGCGGCGAGCTGCCTGGGACCGAGGCCGAGCGCGGCCAGCGCAGTCCAACGCTCGTCGCCCGCCGCGCCATAGGCCTCGGGGATGCGGGCCTGCAGCAGGGCCTCGATCACGGCAGCGGTCCGCCGGCCATCAGCATCCACCGCGAAGGCCGGATGCACGCCGGCAGCCAGCGGGAAGCGGGCCAGCAGGGCGCGGCAGAGCGCGTGAAAGGTGCCGACCGCCAGGCTGTCGCTGGCCGCCAAGAGCGCCGCCGCGCGGCGCGCCAGCGCCGCCTCGCTCCCCGCGGTCGCCACCAGCAGGGCGCGTCTGAGACCACAGGGGGCGCGCCCGCCCACGAGCTCCGCGAGGCCCTCCGTCACGCGCAGCTCCATCTCGGCCGCGGCGCGCTCGGTGAAGGTGATCGCCAGCGTGCGCTCGAGCACCCGGGCGGCGACGGCCGCCTCGTCGCTCCTCGGCGCGCCGCCGCGGCCGGAAGCCTCCAGCGCGCGCGCGGCCCGATCCCAGCCGGCGCCGACGCTCCAGCTGATCACCCGCGCCACGAGCACGGCGGTCTTTCCGGTCCCAGCACCCGCTTCGAGGACCACCGGGCGCACGAGCTCGCTGCGCGCCAGCTCGCGGGCGCGCGCATCCTCCGCCCGCAGCGCAGCGTCTTCCGAGGCGGGGTCGCGAGGGTCGGCAGGGCCTTGGCTCATCGCGACGGCTCCGCGGCGCCGCCGGCGGCCGGCAGATTCCAGAGCGCCAACACGCTCTCGCCGCCCCCCGGCTGGCCGCCGCCCGCCTGGCCGCCGCGCGCCTGGCCGCCGCGCTCGCGAACCAGCGCCGCAAGCCAGCGCCGCTGTCGCTCGCGGGCCCCGCTGTCGCCCTGCACGCAGGCTGCGCGCAGCTCGCAGCGATTGCAGAGCCGCTGCGGCTTCTCGCCGGGAAGCGCGAGCCGCGGGAGGAACAGACCAGCGTCCCAGGCCGCAAATAGGGTTCGCGCCACCCGCGGCAGGTCGTCGGTGACGGCTGGGTCGTCGTCGGCCAGCGCGAAGGCCGTGGCCGCGGAGAGGGCCGCCGCAGGCTCGTCGGCGCTCCATCTCTGCTGCGCCGGATCGTCGTCCCCCAGAAAGACGTAGCGTCCAATCGTCCTCAGCTCACCGATCGGGCTGCCGCCTGGGGCACCGCCTGGCGCACCGCGAAACTGCGCATATACGGCAGCCTGCAGCCGCTCACCCCGGCGCACGGCGCTACGCAGATGCGCCAGCCGCGTCTCGGCGCGTTTCGCCGGTGAGAGCGGTCGCCCCGTCTTGAAATCCGTCAGCACGAGCGCCGACGCGCGCCGGTCGACGCGGTCGGCGCGGAAGGTGACGACACGCTCCTGCCCCTGCTGATCGCGCAACAGGACCGTGCCGGCGTACTCGGCGCCAACGACGTGGACGGCGCTCGGCCCCTGCGCCTCCGCTTCGGCGGCCCCCTCAGCAGCACCCCAGTCGAGGGCGACGGCGCGCTCGACCAGCGGGCGCACGCGCCGCGCCAAGGCGCGCTTCAGCCCCGGCAGCAGCGCGAAGCCCCCTTCGCTAGCGACCTCGTCGACCGCCCTCTCGACGGCAGCCTGGCGTGCCCTCGCGCTGGGCCAAGGCACCCTGCGGCCCGCGGCGCTGGCAACTGCGCCCGCAACTGCGCCGCACCTCGGGCCCTCGCCGGCGCCGACGAGTAGATCCAGCGCGCGATGAGCGGCCGAGCCGAGGATCGCCGCGCTGAGTTCGGGAAGCTCGCCCTGCGGATCGCGAGCGGCCTCGAGGTGCAGCACCCGCCGCAGCAGCGCCTGCCACGGGCAACGCGCCAGGTCCTCGAGCAGCGTCACCGCCAGCGGGCCCTCGCGCGGATCGGAGACACCCGCGCGCAGGGCACCGATCAGACCGGCATAGGGGCCACCGAAAGCCGCGGTCGCGCCAGGCGCCCCGCTCGCCTCAGCCGACCGTCCGGTCCACGAGACCCGATCGCGGGCCGCCAAGAGCGCCAGCTGGGACCGCGAAAGCCGCTCCGCGGCGCCGCCCTCGAGCCGCGGCGCGGCCGCGAGCGCCGAGGGCGTCCGAGCCTCGAGCCAACGCCGCCCCAGCACGAAAGCGAGGCCCTCGCCGCCACCGGTAAGCGCGGCGACTCGGGCCAGCTCATCGGCGGTGCGCGGACGCAGAATCCCGCCCGCATGGGGCGGGCGCAGCCGGCGCGCGAGCGATCCCGGCACCTGGGTCAGCGCCGAGCCCTCGGCCTCGCCGCCCGCTGGCGTTTGCTCGCGCAGCCGCTGCACCAGCGCCGACGGAGCGCCCGCGCCGCCATCGTCGTCGACCTCCTGCCAGCAGAGCGTCACGCGCGGCGCGGCGGTCAGGAGCTGGGCAAACAGATAGCGCTGCTCGTCCTGCGCGGCGCGCTTGAGCGGCAGCTCGGCCAGCACGCGCTGCAAGCGCTGCCGCAGGGCATCGCTGAGCAGCGGGTCCTCGGCGCTGCCCCGTGGCAACGCGCCACGATCGACGCCGAGCAGGAAGAGCTCGTCGAAGGTCAGGCTGCGCGCGCGCGCGACGTCGAGCACCCAAACCCCGCCACCGCTGGCGGCCGCGGGGAGCAACTGGGCCGCTACCTGGCGCTCGAGCACGGTCAGGTAGACGGCGGTCTCGAGCTCGAGGCCACCCGGGAGCAGGTCCTCGAGCGGCGCGAGGACCGCCACCGCCGCGGGCTGAGACAGGGCGGTGTCCGCTGCGCCCTGGGGCGCCCTGAGGGCCCAGCCGAGGTGGTCTCCGAGCAGCGCGCGCGTCCGGCGCAGGTGGGCCCCCAGGGGGGCTCGCGCCCAGGCCTCCAGCTCACGCACGAGCGCCCGCGCCGCGTCGATTGCCCAGCGCAGCAGGTCGCCGCCCAAACGCCTGCGCGCCGCATACCAGCGCGGCGTCGCGTGCCCCGCTGCCGCCGCCGGTCGCAGCCCGGAGCGCACGGAGAGCGGCAGCTCGCCCCGGCCCGCCAGCAGCAGCTCGGGTTCGAGCCGGGCGACGTCGCCTAGCCCGACGGCGCCCGCCGCGCGCAGCGCCAGACGGAGGTCCTCGATCGCCTCGACCGAGGGCCAGAGCAGCGCGGCACCCGTCCCCGGCGCGGGCCCCGGGGCGCCCGGCGCATGGCTCGCGAGCGCGTCCAACCAAGCGTCGAGCGGAGCGGCGGCAGCGCGCCGACAGAGCTGGAGCGCCGCGCCCCAGCGCCGATGCTGCGGATCCACCGCCGCAGGCAGCTGCAGCGCGCGATAGGGCACGCCCCTTCGCTCGAGCGCACGACGCAAGGGGATGCAATAGCGCTCGACGTCGTAGAGCACCACGCCCACGCGCTCGGGCGTCGCTCCGGCGCGCAAGGCGGCTTGCAGCCTGAAGGCCACCTCCGTGACCTCCGACTCGACCCCGCTGGCGGCGACGAAGCCGAGGCTCGACGCCGACGCCGACGCCGGCGCCACGGATCGGGTCGCGGCGAGCGGCGCTGGCTGCAGGCCCAGCCGCGCCACGAAACGCTCGGCAAACGCGCAGCCGGCAGCCCGACGAGCGGGCACCAGTCGATCGTCGGGCAGCTCGGTCCAGAGCGCGGCGCCGCAGGCCAGCAGCGCGCGGAGCAGCGCCGCCCGCTGGCCCGTCGCGTCGGCGAAGCCGAGAATCAACACGGCCCGCGCCGCGAGCAGGCGGGGCCCGGCGGCTTGCAGCGCCTCGAAGGCGCGGGCGATCGCGGTCTCGCGCCGAGCCAGGCCATGGCCGCCGAGCTCGGCCTCGACCCGCGTGGCGACGCGCGCCAGCGCCATCACACGGCGGGTGTCGTCGAGCTCGGCGCCGGCCAGCACTGCAGGCAGCGACGCCGCGAGCCCGTCGCTCAAGCCAGCGCTCAGGAGATCGCTGACCGTCTCGGCCGCCAGCAAATGCCCGCGCTCCAGCGCGCCGAGCGTCAGGGCCAAGGCCTGGTCGGCGCCCACCTCTCGCTGCACCAGCGCGGCAAAGAGCCCTTGATCCCCGCGCAAGGCGATACCGGCGCGGCGCAGCAGCATGTCGGCGAGCATCGGCAGCGTCTGCACGACGACGCCGACGAGCGCGGGTCCGAGCTGCGCGACGAGGCGCGCGCTGAGCTGCTCCCGCAGCGCCGTCGACGAAACGATGATGCGCACCGGCGCCCCCGCGAGGCGGGCCACGTCCGCGCGGCCGCCGCCCTGCAGCGCGCGCAGCGTGGCGATCAGCTCGGCCTCGCTCTCGCGCACGCCCGCGGTCAACCTGATACCTGCCGGCATCGCGCCTCGCACGTTACTCACCACCCGCTCGCGAGGCGCCGCGCTCGACGCTCGGCGCGATCTGCAGGCGCAGCGGCCCGGTCGTCTCGCCGGCTCGAATCGCGATCCCGTGCTCGCGCAGCAGCGTCCGGCCGCGAAGGACGACCTCCAGCAAATAGATCCCCTCGGGGAGCGCCTCGAGGGCGAAGCGCCCTTGGGCATCGGTCGTGGCCTCGGCGCCACCGCCGAGCCTCACCGTCGCCTCAGCGATCGCGCCCCCGAGGCTGCTCTGCAGCTCACCGCGCAGCGCGCCGGCCGGTCGCAGCTCGACGCGCAAGGCGGCGTTCGCGCCCTCTCGCGGCCCCGCCACAGCGATCTGCACCGTGGTGGGCATGTAGCCCGGGGCACGCACGAGCAGCCGACGCCGGCCCGGCGCCAAGCGCAAGACGAAGCTGCCATCACGGCGCCGCGGGGGCTTCGCCGCCGTGCCATCGCTCACATCGACGCTGAAGCGCGGGACCGGCGCACCCGTGCGCCAGTCCCGCACCTCACCGCGAACGACGACGAGGGGCAGCTCGGCGGGCGACGCCTCCAGGTCTGCCATCGGCACCTCGCCGCCGAGCGGCGCCGGCACCTCGGCGCCGAGCGCCGCCGACGGTGGCGGAATCAGAGGTACCGGCCCGGGCAGCACGCCGAGCTCGCCGGCGGCGACGAGCGCGGGCCGTCGACGCTCGCCTGGTGCGGCATCGCCCGCCGCTCCCCCCTCGGCGCCTCGACGCCAGGCATCGCTGGCGGGGGCGGCACCATCGCGCAGGCGCAGTCCCTGCGAATCCCCGCCATCGACGCGCCCCCGGGCTGCACGTCGCCGCCAGCAGCCGTCGCAAGCGCTCGGCGCGACGACGAGGGCCAACACGGCCCATCGCAGCGCCGCGGATCCTCTACGGCCGCGAGCGTGGCGCAGCAGCGAAACCCTCACCCACCACCGCCGCGCCAGGCTATCGCGTCGATCTCGACGCGGGCGCCGCGGGGCAGCCCGGCCACCGCCACCGTGGCTCGCGCGGGCTCGGATCCCGCGGTGAAGAAGCCACCGTAGACCTCGTTGACGGCGGCGAAGTCCCGCATCTCGACCAGGTAGACCGTCGTCTTGACCACGTCCGCCAGGCTGCTCCCGGCCGCCCCGAGCACCGCCGCGAGGTTCTCCAGGGCACGCCGCGCCTGCTGCGCCACATCGTCGCCACCGACCAGCTCCAGGCTCGACGGGTCGAGCGCGATCTGCCCCGAGCAAAAGACCCACTCGCCTGCCCGCACCGCCTGAGCATAGGGACCAATCGCGGCGGGCGCCCGCTCCGTGCTGACCTTGCTGCGCGTCATCGCTTCATCCTCCCATCAGGGCTTGCGCCAGCGATGCAGCGCGCCTGCGCGGCTGAACGCCCATGATATCGGCCGCGTTTAGACCAAAAGATCAAGTAGCAGGGTCAATATACTCAAAGGAAGCCGTGCGACGCCGCGGCGACACGCCTGGCCGGTGGACGGCGATCGCGATGGCGCGCATCAGGAACCGTGCCGAGCCCCCGCCGCGGCCCGGGCCTCGGCGCCAGCAGCCATGGCGCCCAGGCCCGGGCCGCGTCATGCGCGCGGCGCGCGGCCTCCGGTTGGTCGGTGGCGTTCAACGCCCGCGCCAGCGTAAGCCAGGTCCAGGCCCAGGGCTCGCGCAGGCGCGCCGACCACGGATCGAGCTCGGGATCCGGATCCCTTCCCCGGCGCAGCGCGGCGCCCGCCAGCCGTTGCTGCCTCGCCAGCAACGCAGCGAGCGTCGGCGGCGCCTGCCCGGCTGGCAAGAGTCGCTGCAGCGGACCGACCGGGTAGCTACCGAAGGCCGCCCGCACCGCGGTGCTGTAGATCGAGGCCAGATAGACTGGCCGCCCCGCCTGCAAGCTACGACGAAGCAGTCCGAGCGAATCGACCTTGCCGGGCTGATGCCGGTAGTCGAAGTGCGGAAAGAGCCGGCGCTGCTGGGCGACGTACCAAGGGAACAGCAGCATCCGCACGTCGACGTACTGCACATCAGGCCGCATCCTGAGCACCTGCTGGGCGTGCAGGAGCGCGAAGAGCCGGTCGTCGCCCTCGCCGAGGATCAACGCGCCGCGCGCAACGACCCCAAGGACGTTGATCGCGTAGTCCTCGATCGCGTGGCTCTCGCTCAGATCCGCCGCGGGAAGCCCCGCGCTGGCCCGCAGGCCGATCAGGAGGGCCAGCGCCCCCGCCAAGGCCGGCGCGCGCCAGCGCCGCGCCGCGGCCGCCGCACCGAGCGACACGCCGGCGCCGCCGCCGAGGCAACGCCGGATCAGCCAGGCCACGGCGACCGCCAGCGGCAGCGTCAGCAGCGCCAGCGGCAAGAGGAAGAAGCGCTCGACGATCTGACGGCCGACGCCCTCGGCCTCGACATTGAAGAGCAGGAAGAAGAGCGGCCCGGCCCACAGGGGCGCGAGCGCGAAGGAGAGCGGCACGAGGCGCGACCGTGACGTCGAACCCGAGGCTGCGCCCGCGGCGCGCCGCAGCCCCTCGGCCAAGAGCAGGCCGCTGCCGCAGAGGGCCGCGGTGAGCAAGGGCCAGCCGAGTTGGGCCGGCAGCGCCGCTCTAAAGGCCAGGATCGTCGAGCTCGGGCCCGCGTGCTCGCCGAGGGCGAGCTGCAGCGTGCCGTAGTCGCGTCGCAACACATGGTGGACAAAGCCGGCCCATTGCCGCGTCTCGCCCCAGCGAGGAATGGCGTCGCCCCGCGCCACCAGCAGGTAGAGGTAGGGCGCGAGGCCCGCGACCAGCCCGCCGACGATGCCGCCGGCACGCAGCAGTCCGCAGCGGCCGCGCCAACCTGGCGTGGCGATCGCGAGAGCGATCAAGACCGGTAGCACGAGGAGCGCGGTTTGGTGATTGCTCAGCGCGAGGCCGAAGCCCAGCGCCGCCAGCGCCAGACCCACGCTGCGCCGCGGCTGCGTCGGCGCTTGCTGGGCCGCGAACGCCGCGGCGAGGCTCGCCAGGGTCAGCGCCAGGTGCAGCGCAAAGACCTCCGGCAGGCCGCCATAGCGCCACGCCAGCGGGGCGAAGGCCAGCGCCAGCGCGGCGACGGCAGCCGCCGCGGCCGAGCCGCTCAAGCGGCGCGCCAGGGCGAAGACGCTGACCAGGGCTGCGACCATGGCGATGATGCTCAGCAGCGAGAGCCGCTCCGCCGCGCTGGACCAGGGCAACGCGCAAATGCATCACCCAGCAGCGTATAGAGCGGATAGCCGGGCGGATGCGCCACCCCGGAGGCCACAGGCCACGGCGACGAGCTCACCGCTATCGGCCGCCTGGATCGTCGACGCATGGGTCCTAGCGAGCGCGGCCGCCGCCAGCAGGGCAACTGCCAGGGAGCCGACCCACGGCCGGATGCGCGTCGTGATCGGGGGCTGCTTTTCGACGTGACACGGTTGCATGCCAACCTCCGCGCATGCTAAGAGCCTTCGCCTCTGGGCGCATAACTCAGTGGAAGAGTGCCATCCTCACACGGTGGAAGTCGCAGGTTCAAATCCTGCTGCGCCCACAAGCCGCACGCACCCTTGCTCTCGGGTCGACACCGGACCGACTCCAGGGCCCCTCCGCCTCGAGCTCGGAGGGCCTGAGGGCGGCCTCAAGATCACCATCCGCTGCACCATCCGCTGCACCATCCGGCGCGACAGCCCGGAGCCCCTGCCTCCCAGCGCCCTCAGCCTCGGGACGGCGCTGCTCAGCCTGCCATGCTGGATCGCCATGCTGAGATCGCCATGCTGAGCCGAACCCCTCGCAGCAACCCTGACCCTGCCACGGAGCCTGCGACGGAGCCGGCCACGGAGCCTGGCGGCGCAGATTTTTCGGTGCCGCCGGAGCTGCTGCTGCCACGCCCCCGTGAGCTGACACTCGAACCCGGCACCTGCGCGCTGGAGCGCGATCCCCTCATCTACGCCCTCCCAGATCAGCGCGGCCTGCTCGCGCCGGTCGCCGCACAGCTCGCCGCGCGGCTCCGCGCCGTCGGGCTCGAGCCGCGCGTGGTCCCGGCAGCGCCCGCGCCGCCGACCTCGGCCCTGCCGATCGTCCTCGCGCTCGACCCCGCCGCGGCGCCTGCGGGCGAGGGCTATCGCCTCACCATCAGTGCCCACGAGATCAGGCTGACGGGCGTGGATCCGGCGGGTGTCTACCGCGGCGGCTGCACCCTGGCGCAGTGGATCGCGCTGCACCGCCAAGGCGCTGAGCCGGACGCGGCGGCGGCGCGCACCGCCTTGCGCTTGCGCTGCCTGCACATCCGCGACTGGCCGAGCTTCGCCCATCGGGGCGTGATGCTCGACGTCAGCCGCGACCGCGTGCCGACGATGGAGACCCTCGCATCACTCATCGACCTGCTGGCGAGCTGGAAGATCAACCAGCTTCAGCTCTACACCGAGCACACCTTCGCCTATCGCGGCCATGAGCGCGTCTGGCGCGAGGCGAGCCCGCTGACGCCCGAGGAGATCCGCACCCTCGACCAGCTCTGCCGCGCGCGCTGGATCGAGCTCGTCCCCAATCAAAACAGCCTCGGCCACCTGCACCGCTGGCTGATCCACGAGCCCTACCGAGCGCTGGCCGAGTGTCCCGCCGGGCTCGCGCACCCCTTCAGCGACGCCATCGAGCCCTTCAGCCTCTGCCCGGTCGATCCGGGGAGTCTGGCGTTGCTCGAGGATCTTTACGCCCAGCTCCTGCCCTGCTTCAGCAGTCGGATGTTCAACGTCGGCCTCGACGAGACCTTCGATCTGGGACGGGGTCGCTCGCGCGCGGCCTGCTCCGCCGACGGCGATACCTCGCGCGTCTACGGCGACTTTTTGCGCGCCGTCCACGCGCGCGTCGCGCGCCATGGCCGGCGAATGCAGTTCTGGGCGGACATGGTGCTGGCGAGCCCGGCCAGCGCCGTCGGGCTGCCGCCGGACGCGATCGCGCTCGCCTGGGGCTACGAGCCCGACCACCCCTTCGCCGAGCAGGCGCAGACGCTGCGCGCCAGCGGCGTCGAGTTCTATCTCTGTCCCGGGACCGGGAGCTGGAACAGCCTGGCCGGACGGCCCGACCATGCGCTGCGCAACCTCGCGGCCGCCGCCCGCGCCGGCGAGGCCGCGGGTGCGCTCGGCTATCTGATCACAGATTGGGGCGACCACGGGCACCTGCAGCCCTTGCCGATCAGCTACCCCGGTCTGGTCGCCGGTGCCGCGCTGGCCTGGAACGCCGGCTCGGCCGACGCGCTCAGCGCGAGGGAGCTCGCCGCCTGGCTCGATCATCACGCGCTGCAGGACAGCCGCGGCGGCGCCGGCCAGGCCCTGCTGGACCTCGGCGACGCCCACCGTGCCTGCGGCGCCGATCCGAAGAACGGCACCGCGCTCTTCTACCTGCTGCGCTTTCCCGAGGCACCGCTCAGCCACAAACGCTACCGCGGGATCAGCGCTGCGGGGCTCGCAAGCGCCTCGGAGCGCCTCGACGATGCCCTCGGCCGGCTGGCCGCTGCCGCCTTCCGCGGCGCCGATCACGCGCTGCTCGGCGCGGAGCTGCGCTGGGTTGGCGAGCTCCTCCACCTCGCCTGCGCGCTCGGCGCCGCGCGCTGCGCGGCCGGGACGGCCGACCCTACCTCGAGCCTCGACCCCGCGATCCGCCTACCGCTCGCCCAGGCGCTCGCTGCGCTGCTCGAGCGCCAACGCCCGCTGTGGCTGGCGCGCAGCCGCCCCGGGGGTCTGAACCACGCGCGCGGCTGGCTCGAGTCGCTGCAGGCCCTGCTCGCCGCGGCCGCCGGCTAGCACCCCTCGGGGCAGGCGCCGGCGCGAAACGCCCCGCTCGGACCGCGCCTCGCCCGCAGCACTTCGCATTTGTTTTGTTGCGACGGCGGCGAATGCCGTATCATCGCCCCTCATCGTCCGCTTCCAGCGCCCAACAGTCTCCGGCACGGCCTCGGTCTAACTCCGGGCGGTGCCCGGCTGGAGTGCGCGTGGCCGCGCTCGCCGAGGATGGCCATGCTGACCGCCGAAGTGCTTGCCGCGCTCAGCAATCTGGGGATCAGCCCCGCCCCGCGCGGGCGCGTCATGCTCGTCGACGACGAGCCCGAAAACCTCGACGTGCTGACCGCGCTGCTCGAGGACGAGTGGGAGGTCCACACCTGCTTCAGCGGGCCGGAGGCCCTGGCCCTGATCGAGCGCACGGGCCCACCGGATCTGCTGATCGCCGACCAGCGCATGCCCGAGATGACCGGCATCGAGCTCTTGACGCGGGTGGCTGTCTCCTGTCCGGCGACGGTCCGCGTGGTGCTCACCGGCTTCGGCGACCTCGAACCGATGCTCGAGGCTATCAATCGGGGCGCCGCCTACCGCTTTCTGCTCAAACCGGCCGATCCGGACGAGCTGCGAAGCATCGCCGTCGAGGCCCTGCGCCTCCACACCAGCGTCTGGGCGCTGACCCAGCTGGTCAACGCGCTCAGCGATCACCGCGCACGCCTCGACCGGACCCTGCGCGAGCTCCACAGCAGCCAGGAGCGGGCGCTGGCCGCGGAGCGCCTGACGACGGTCGGGCGCTCGATCGCCGGCATCGCTCATGACCTGCGCAATACAGCGGCGATCGTCCTGATCCTCGTCGACCTCGTGCGCCAGCACACCGACGCACCGGAGGTGCTGCAGCGCGCCGAGACGGCGTGGGCGAGCCTCGGCTCGCTGCTCGAGCTGCTGGAGCAGATCCGAGACTACGCGCAATCCAACGTCGCCGCCGCCAAACGCGAGGCGACGGAGACGCAGAACCTGATCACCGGGGCGCTGCGTTTGCTCTGCCACGAGCCGCTCGCAGCAGGCCGCGACATCGCGATCGAGATCGACCCGGCGGCCGCGATGCTCGACCTCGACCGCGCGCGCGTGCGGCAGAGCGTGATGGCCCTGCTGCGCAACGGCTGTCGCGCCAGCGCGCCGCCCGAGACGGTGCGGCTGATCGTCCGGCCCGGCCCCCACCACGCGCGCCGCGAGGCCCGCATCGAGGTGATCGACAGCGGCTGTGGGATGGATGCCGCCACCCTCTTGCGGGCGCAGCGCCCCTTCTTCAGCGGCTTCGATCCGCCGGGGATCGGGCTCGGGCTCGAGATCGCCCGACTGGCCGCCGCGGCCCATGATGGGCGCTTCGAGCTCGACAGCAGCCCCGATCGCGGCACCCGCGCCACGCTCGTGCTGGGCGCGGCCTTGCCCGAAGCCCTCGCCGCGCCCTCGCCGCCGGCCGAGGAGGCGCGATGATCGACGCCCCGCAGACGGCCGCCGCGCCGAGCCCCGGCGTCGCGACGCCCCAGGTGCTCTCCTATGTCCATCGCCACGCCCTGCCGCTGCGCCTCTGGGTCTCACCCTCGCTCCACGCGCTGTGCGAGCGCGCGCTCCTGCCCACCCTCGATGCGCGCGCGCGGATTCTGACGATTCCCGCGCCGGCCGATACGGCGCCGCCAGAGGGACCCGCGGTGCTGCTGCTCGCGTTGGACGCGCTGCGCGGACCGCAGCGCGACACCCTGCGCAGTTGGACGCAGCGGGCGCTCCCGGGGCGGCCGATCATTCAGGGCGAGGCGCGCACCCGCGAGACGCTGCTCGACGCGATCAATACCTGGCACGCCTTCCGCGTCGTGCCGCTCGATCTCCCTGCCCCACTGCTGGCGGATACCATCTACAAGGCCCACGAGGCGCTGGCGGTCGAGCTGGCCTTGAGCAGCTGTGTGGGTGAGCTGCGCGGCGAGGTCGCGCGCCTCAGCGGCGCGCTGGACGAGCTGCGGGCGACGCAGGCGCGGCTGGTCCATGGCGAGCGGCTGGCCGCGCTCGGCCAGATGACGGGGATGCTGATGGAGCGGGTCCAGCACCACTTCTCCAGCATGGAGGCGTTCATCGCGGCGCTAGGCCCGCTGCGCGAGGCGGCCCAGCTCGGCGAGATCGTCGACCACGCCACCGAGAGCACGCACGCGATGCAGGCCTTGTTGCAGGACATGCTCGCGCTCGCCGAGCAGCGCTCGCCCGCGCTCAGTTTGCGCGAGGAGCTGGTCGACGACCTGGTGCAGCGCGCTGCCGCCGTCTTTCGCCGCGACGTGTTGGCGCGCTCGCGCGAGCTCGAGGTCGACTGCGGCTGCGGCGCGACCGTGCGCGTCGACCGCCACCGTATCTACCACGTGCTGCTCAACCTGCTGCGCAACGCCGCCCAGGCCAGCCCGCCGCGGGAGCCGCTGCTGCTACGAACCGGCTCCGACGTCGACAAGGCTTGGATCGAGATCGAGGATCACGGCTGCGGGATCGCGCCCGAGGCCCTGAAGCAGCTTTTCACGCCCTTCTTCACCACCAAGGGCAAGGATGGCACGGGCCTCGGGTTGCGCATGAGCCGCAACGCCATCGAGCGCCAAGGCGGCACGCTGACCTGCACCAGCGCCCCCGGGCGCGGCGCCTGCTTTCGCGTCGAGCTGCCACGGCACCGCGACCAGGCGGCGCTCGCCAGCGTCCACGCTCAACAGGAGGAACCCAAGAGCGAGCCCAAGCCCGAGAGCGAAGCCAAGCCAAGCGCGCCGCGCTGACCCGGTTGCGAGCGGGCTTGCCTGCGGATGGCCAGGCCTGGGTTACCTGGCAGCGCGAGGCGCCGCACCGCCTCTGCAGGCCGTCGTCCTCGCGCCTGCGGGCCGCGGAGCCGCCCCGTTCCCCCACGCGCGCCCGCACAGGCCAAATCCCGCCCCTTCTGCTCCCCTGCGCCTCGCCCCTGCCCCCGTTTCTTGCGACCGCTCCCGACCAGCGACGAGCCTCGCTCTTGTTTGACAGCGACGGCATGGATCGGCGATAAAGCGCACTCAGTCACGGTTGTAGCTGTTCCCAACTTTGTTTCGACAGGAGCGATGATGAGCAAGCACACGATCAAGACCCTCGGCAAGACCCTCGGCAAGACCCTCGGCAAGACCCTCGGCGCGGCGATGGGCCTCTGCCTGGCGGCCTCCCTGGCGGTGGGCTGCGCCTCGACGCCGATCAAGGGCAAGCCAATGGGCACCGGTTCGGTCTACAGCGAGATCCAGGTCAACGACCGGACCGATGCCAACGCGATGATCGGCGCCAAGATGGGCGAGTCCTGCGCCACCGCGATTCTCGGGATCATCGCCACGGGTGACGCCTCCGTCGCCACCGCGGCGCGGATGGCGGGCATCACCAAGGTCGCGGTCGTGGATGGCTACCACAGCAATATCCTCGGCGTGTACTCGAAGTACTGCACGCGCGTCCTCGGCGAGTAGGCGCGTCGTCGCCGCTCGGCGCGGGCGCGGGTGATGGAGCGGCCAAGGCTCCGCAGCGTGCGCGCCGAGTCTTTCTCCCGCCCGCGACTCATGGCCCGAACTTCCCTCTGCTCCAGCTCGCGCGCCCAGCGCTGGCGCTCCCATCGGGCGCTGCTGCTGGCGGCGTTGCTGCTCGGCCTTGCCCGCAGCACCGCCCACGCGGCCCCGGCAAGCGCCTCCAATGGCTCCGGCCCAGGCGCACCGCCGCTCGAGGTGTCGCCGCCGCTCGAGGTGTCGCCGCCGCTCGCGCCCTCGGACAACCCTGCCGATCGCGTGTTGGCCAGCATCCCCGGCGCGCGCGCGACGGTCGCGGTGCGGGCCAACGCGCCTGCAACCCTGCAGCGCCGCATCGGCGGCCCGCGCGCGTCCGGAGGGGTGGCCGCGCAGCTCCTCTGCTTCACGCCCTGCGTGCTCCGCCTGCCGCTTCGCGACACGACGCCCTACCGACTCGCCGCCGACGGCATGCAGCCCACGGCGTGGTTCTCCGTGCCGCGCGCAGACGCGACCATCGACGCGCGGCTGGTCAGCGCGAGCTGGCGGGCGTGGCCTCCGGCGCTGACCGCGCTGGGCGTGGTCACCGCGGTCCTCGGCGGCACGGGCTTGGCGCTGCAGCAGACCGACGTGCTCGAGGGCGCGGGCTGGAAATGGTCGAGTCTTGGTGTCGTGACGCTCGCCGGTGCGCTGCTCGGCACGGCGCTCGGTGTCCATGCGTGGAGCCCCCGCTCGACGGTCACGATCAACCCGCGATGAGGCACGCGCGCGATACGATTAGGCGCGCGGCCAGCACGGCCGGCAGCGCCCGCGCCGCCGGCGCGGCCCGTCCGCGTCCTGCGCCGCCGCGGGCGCCGCGGGCGCCGCGGTGCTGGCGCTGCTTGCTCGGTGGGCTGCTGCTGATCGGCGCCGGGGGCGCGAGCGGCGGCTGCTTCACGATTCCCGCGCAGATCCGGCGCGAGTTCGAGCCGAGCCCGGCGCGCCAGCGGTCCGCGCCGCCGCGCAGCCCGAACCCTCCCGACCCCGCAAGTGACAGGGCCACGCCTCCAGCCGCGTCCCAGGCGCCGCGGCCGACGAGCCATGGCCCTCGCGCCTAGGCACGGCGCAGGTCGGCGGCTGCCGCCGCTTTGGGCACCGCGCCTATTGGCACCGCGCCTATTGGCCCCGCGCCTATTGGCACTGGCGCTCGTCGCCTTGGCGCTGGCGACGGGCTGCACGCACGGCGGGGCCGCCGGCGCGCCGCTGCACGTGCTCGCGGTCGCGCCGGCGCGGGGGCCGCAGCCAGCCCCGAACCAACTCGGGCTCCCGCTGCGCACCGGTCAGATCGTGCTCTCCGAGGCCCCTGGGCCCTATCGCCTGCTCTTCGGCCTAAGCACGCGCCATTTCTGGCGCTTCACCCACTCCGCGCTGCTCGTCGTCGACGAGGGCGAGGCCTTCGTCTACGACTTCGCCGGCGAATACAAACCCGTCTTCGCGCGCTCGCCAGCAGCCGGCATCCGCGGGGGCCTGCGCAAGACGCCGCTCTGGGACTACGTCCGCGCGCACCTCTACGTCGAGATCGTCGAGGCGCCGCTGCAGCCGGGACGGCAGGCGCTCGACCGCGCGCGCGTGTTGCAGCGCCTGCGCGCGATCGAGCGGGCGAAGCTGCCCTTCGACGCGGCCTGGGACCTGGAGGATCACCACGCCTACTTCTGCACCGAGTTCCTGGCCGAGGTGCTGGGTCCAGCCGGGGCCGCCCTCCCCGCGCTGGACGACCTAACCGACAACCCATCGCTGCGGCGGGTCCTGTCTTGGTACGGCATGCGATCACCACGCACGTTGCCCGCCGGAGCGTTCTACGCCGCGGAGCGACGCGTCGCCGCCTTCAGCCTTTGGCCCAGTGCGACAGAGGCCGAGGCCTACTTCGCCGCCAAGGCCGAGCTGCACCGCCGCTTCACGCCGCAGCATCGCGTCGGCGACGTCTTTCGGCTCGTGGGGCATGACCTGACCGTGCGCGAGCCGATCGAGGCCTTCCTCAAGGCGGCCCGCGAGCGCTTCGCGCGCAACTCCCTCCGCCCCGACGACCCGGTGATCGCGCAGACCATCGCCGCCCTGGCCCGTGAGCGCTTCGGCGCGCACGGCCTGCTGCCGCTCGGCCCGTCCCAGGGCTCGCGACGGGCGCCGTGAAGCAAGGGGCTGCCACGCTGATCCGGCGACACGCGCCCGGTCCGACGCTGGCAGACAGTGTAAGGTAGCCCGATGGCGTCGCTGGATGGGCTGAGCTTCGGGCGCTACCGCGTGCGCTCCCGGCAGGGTCAGGGGGGCATGGGCGAGGTCTATCTCGGCAGCGCCATCGGTCCCGACGGCGTCGAGAAAGCGGTCGCGATCAAGACCATTCGCGCGCTGCATCGGCAGCGCCCCGAGCTGGTCGCGATGTTTCTCGAGGAGGCGAAGGTCTCCTTCCTCCTGACCCACCCCAACATCGTCCAAACCTACGAGCTCGGCACGATCGACGAGCACCACTTCCTGGTGATGGAGTGGGTCGAGGGCCTCACCCTCGAGGCCTTGCTGGACTTCTTTCGCGACGTGCGGCGCCAGCCGCTACCGCCGGCCCTGGCGCTCTACCTCGCGATGCAGGTCGCGCGCGCCCTGGACTACGCGCATGCCTTCATCGACGCGCAGGGGCGTTCCTTGCAGATCGTTCACCGCGACATCAGCCCGAGCAACGTGCTCCTCTCCCGCGACGGACAGGTCAAGGTGACGGACTTCGGGTTGGTCAAGTCGGTGCTCAGCAGGATCGAGACCGAGGTCGGACAGATCAAGGGCAAGGCGGCCTACATGGCCCCTGAGCAGCTCGCCTCGCGCCCCTCGGACGCCCGCACCGATATCTTCGCGCTGGGGCTGATCCTCTACGAGATGCTGAGCGGCGAGCACCCCTTCGGCGAGCGCGGTACCGTCAACGTGCACGCGCGCCTGGCCGGCGTGGCGATTCGCCCGCTGGGGCAGCGCGCGCCCCAGCTCGCCCCCGCGGTGCTCGAGCTCGTCGAGGGCTGCTTGCACACCGATCCCGCCGCGCGCTTCGCCAGCGCCGGTGAGCTGGGGCGGCGGATTGACCGCTGCATGCGCGAGGGTGGCCTCCGCGTCTCGGAATATGAGCTCGCCGAGCTGGTCACGCAGGCAGCGGCCGCGGCGGCGGCCCGGCCCGCGGCGCCGCATCCCTTCGACCTGGCGCTCGGCGCGGAGCTGCAGCGCGTCGGCGGCGGCCTGGGCGGCGCGCCGGCGGCCTTTGCCAGCACGCGCCCGGGAACCGTGAGCGTCGGCGGCCCGGCGCTGAAGGCGGCGCCGACCGCCATATCCGAGCACCGACCACCGACCCACCGCCCACGCTCACGGGCGCTGATCACCGCCGCCGGCCTCGCGCTGCTCGTCGGTGGGGCCTACCTCGCCGCCGGCTTCGGTGCCTCCACCACCCCCGCGCACGAAGCACCCGCAGCGCTGAGCCCTGACCCGCTGCGGCGCGCCAGCGCCCCCACGACGACGCCGCCCGCGCGCGCCCTCGCCGCCGGGCAGCGCCGCGGCGACGCCGGTGCACAGCTTGGCCTGAGCGCTGTCGACGCGGCAGCAGCTCCCACGCTTCATAGGTCCATCCGGACGCGCGCGCAGACGCCGCGCGTCGCGCGTTTGCGCGGCGCCACGACAGCCCTCTCCCCACCCACGGCCAGCGGATCGCTCTCGGTCAACAGCGAGCCCTGGGCCATCGTCTTCGTCGACGGCGTGCGACTGCGCAGCACGCCCCTGCTCGGCCACAGCCTCGCCGTCGGGCCGCACATCGTGCGGTTGGAGAACCCCGCGCGCGGACTGACGGCCACCCGCAGCGTTCTGATTCATCGCGACCAAGAGACGCGCTTGGCCGTCGAGCTGGCGCCATGAGCGACACCAGCGACACCAGCAACACCAGCGACACCAGCGACACCGGCAAAGAGCGGACCCTTGGCGGGCCCGGCGGCGCGGAGGGCTGCGGCGGCACGCTGATCATCAGCGATGGCGGCGGGCATTTGCGACGCCAGGTCGATCAGTATCGCCTCGTCGGCCCCGGGGTCGACCGCTGCATCAGCGCCCCGGCGCTGCGCCTCGGATCGCATCCGAGCAATGACCTGATCCTCGCCGATGCGAGCGTCTCCCGCCTCCACGCGACCATCGAGGCTGGGCCCGCCGGCTACACCCTGCGCGATCTCGACAGCACCAATGGCAGCTGGATCGAGGGCGTCCGCGTGCAGCGCGCCTACCTGCCGCCACGCGCGCTGCTGCGCTTCGGACAATCCACGCTGCACTTCACGCTCACCGGCGAGAAGTCCACCTTGGCCGGCAGCGACCAGGAGGAGTTCCATGGCGTGATCGGTCGCTCGCCGGCGATGCGCGAGCTCTTCGCGGTGCTGGCGCGCGTCGCGCCGACCGACGCCACGATCCTGCTCGAGGGCGAGAGCGGCACGGGCAAGGAGCTGGTGACCTCGGCGATCCACCGCGCCAGCCGGCGCGCCACCGGTCCGCTGGTGGTCTTCGACTGCGCCGCGATGCCGGCGCCGCTGGTCGAGAGCGAGCTCTTCGGCCACGAGCGCGGGGCCTTCACCGGTGCGGCCACCCGCTACCAGGGGCAGGTCCGCGAGGCCGACGGAGGGACGCTCTTTCTCGACGAGATCGGCGAGCTGCCGCGCGAGCTGCAGCCCAAGCTGCTGCGCGTGCTGGAGACGCGGCAGGTGCGACCACTCGGGTCGAACACCACCTACCCCGTCGATCTGCGGCTCGTGGCCGCGACCAACCGCGACCTCGCGCGCGAGGTCAACCGGGGTAACTTCCGCGAGGATCTCTACTACCGGCTGGCGGTGGTGCAGCTCAAGCTCCCCCCCCTGCGCGAGCGCCAGGGCGATCTCCCCCTGCTGGTGCGCCGCTTCGTCCAGCGCGTGCTCGAGAAGGAGCCGGCGCGCGCCAATGAGCTGCTGCGAGGCATTTCGGACGAGCATTGGCGCCAACTCGAGCTGCTGCGCTGGCCCGGCAACGTGCGCGAGCTGCGCAACTTCATCGAGCGCACCCTGATCATCAGCGGTGGACCGACCGGCGCCACGGCCTGGCCCGGGCCGCTGGCTGGCGAGGCCCCGGGGCGGGCGGCCCTCCCGAACGCGCCTGAGGCCACGGACGCCGTGGCACTGGACCGCCCCTTCGCCGAGCTGAAGGCGGAAAAGGTGGCCAGCTTCGAGCGCGCCTATCTGCTGGGCCAGCTCGCACGGCATGACCAAAACGTCTCGGCTGCCGCCCGCGCCGCCGGCCTCGACCGGATGAGCTTCAAGCGCCTCCTCGCAAAATACCGCTGAGGAGCGCTCCCCGCGCACCGCGCCAGGGGACCCCCCTGAGGCGCGTTTCCCTCAGGCAGTGCTGAGACAAACGCGCCTCATCAACGGCTGGCCACGCCCAGCCGCGTCGAAGAATTCACGTCATTGCAAAGAGTTCCACCGTCGGTCGCCCTCGGCACGGGCGCTGCATTAGGTCGGGCTCAGCGGGGCACGCGCGGCACGGCGCCACGCGGCTACACGCGACGCAACACACAACGGAGGAGAAGAAGCCATGAACCGCACGCTGAGTCTGTTTGCCATGCTGGCCACCATCGGCTCCGGCGCCGTCGCCTGCGGCGCCATCGACGAAGGCGCCGATGCCTACCGCAACGCCGTCCCGACCGCCGCGGCGCTCTCGGTCGACCTTCCCGGCGGCCGCACCGAGGACGCCTCCGGACAAACGAGCCAGGCCCTGACGGCGGAGCGCGCCGAACTCTACAACCTGACCTATGCCATTTCCCGCGAGGTCAACGGCTGGGTTCGGACCGGCCTGCAGATCGTCGAGGCTATCGTCGCCTTTCCGCCGACGACCTTCGAGGCGGGACGCGCCGTCTGGGGTCCCTTCACGCCGGCGCTCGAGCCGCTGACCTGGCAGCTCGAGGTGAAGAAGACCGGGGACGGCGAGGCCTATGCCTACGACCTCTCCGCTCGCCGGAAGGACGATCTCGCGGGTGACTTCCGCACGGTACTCGCCGGAAGTTCGACCAAGGGTGAGCGCCTCACGTTCAGCGGCTACCGCGGCGCGTACACGCTCTACCTGAGCGAGCTCCACGCGCTCGAGCCCGCGCTCCACCCCGGCCTCGGCACGATGGTGGCGACCTACGATACGACCGGCGACGAGCGCAGCATCGTGATGACGATGAAGGACTTCTCCGACGGGGACGAAGCGGCCAAGGACGGCGCCTACCGCTATCTCGAGCGGGCCGACGGCTCCGGCGAGTTTCGCATCGAGGGCCGCACTGATCTCGAGGAGAACGGTTCCGCCGAGGAGGACTTGATCGTCAGCTCGGCCTGGAATGCGCAGGGCGCGGGGCGCGGCGACGCGCACTTCAGCGGCGGCGACCTGGCGCCGGAGCTGACCGTCTCGGCGACCGAATGCTGGGATACGTCGTTCGCTCGGGTCTTCTACCAGGACAGCGTGCAGGCGGTGCCCGTCGAGGGCGAGGCCGCGAGCTGCGTCTTCGAGGCCGCCCTCGCCGAGACGACGGCGCGCTGAATCGGACGTGCACCCAGCAGCTCGCGATTGACCGCGATTAGGCCTAAGATCGCCGCCCATGGGCGACCGTGATCGGCGATGAATTTCCTTCCCGGCCACCGCTCCACTGCTGCGCCCACCACTACGCCCCTCCTCATGCTCGGCCTGCTGGCAGCGACTCTCGTCGGGGCCTGCAGGGAGCGGCCGACGCTGCTGCTGGAGCTCGCGCCCTCGGGCATCGATCCCGCGGCCGTCGATGGCCAACTCACCCTCGGCGTGATCGAGCTGGCGACGGGGCGCCTCCTCGGCGAAGCGACGCTGCCGACCCACGCGCTCTCCGACCAGCGGCGCCTCTTCGAGGGCCTCAGCCTGGTCGACGGGCACAGCTACCGCCTGCGCGTCGACGTCCACTTCGCCGAGGCGAGCTGCACCAGCGAGCAACCCGAGCTCCATCGCCGCGCCCTCGGGCTCAGCCCCAGCTTCGTCTACACCGCCGACCTCCAGGCCGTGGAGGTCTATCTCGGCTGTGCCGACGGCACGCGGGCGGGTGGCAACCCCGAGCTGCGCGTCTACCACACGGCAACCTGGGTCCCCGAGGGCGGGCTGCAGGGCCGCGTGCTGCTCGTTGGCGGCGTCACGCCCTCCCTCACCGCCCTCGAGCTCGAAACCCCCGGGGAGACCAAGGCCCTGAGGACGATCGAGTCCTTCGACCCCGTCTCTGGTCAATTCACCCCCCTGCAGGTCGAGCTCAGCAGCGCGCGCTTCCTGCAGCAGGCCGCCCTGCTCGACAGTGGCGACGTCCTGCTGAGCGGCGGCTTCGCGCCGGCGCAGGTCGGCGACGCCACCATCTTCGTCGCCGTCAAGACGGTCGAGCGCCTGCGCGACGGGCGAATCGCAGCGCTTCCGGACCTGCACGAGGGGCGCGGCGCCCACGGCCAGCTCCTGCTGCCTTCCGGCCAGGTCGCCGTCTTCGGCGGAATCGGCAGCGAGGGAGCCCCCTTGCTCTCCGTCGAGCGCTTCGACCCGCGGGGCGCCGACAGCTCGAGCTCCCTATCGCTCGATTGGCCCGCGCTGCTGCCGACGGTGGTCGACTTCGGCGACGGCCGCCACGTGCTGGTCGCCGGCGGCGCCGGCCCGGAGGATCGCGACATCACCGGCCAGGTCTTCTGCTTCGCCGCGCCATGCGACTGCGGCGATCCACCCTGCGCGCGCGCCCTCGCCGGCTTCGGCGCCGGTCAGAGCCGTTTCGGCGCCCCCGGTGTGCGCGTCCCCTGCGCCGGCGGCAAGGGCGGCGCAATCTACCTGGTGGGGGGCGGCAGGGAGGATCCCGAGACCAAGGTCGATACGATGTACAACGACATCTACTGCCTGGACACGAAGGGCCCCGAGCGCCTCGCGCGCGTCGGCGAGCTTCATCGCCGCCGTTCCGGCCACAGCGCCACGCTCGTCGCGGGGCCAGCGGGACCGCGGCTCTTCGTGGCAGGTGGCGGCGGAGAGCTCCCCGACACGCCGAGCACGGCCGAGCTCGTGCCGGTGGACTGCGCCTGCGGCACGATCGCCAGCGACGCGATCAAGCTCATCACCCTGCGCGGTGCGCGTTTCGGACATACGGCCACGCTCCTCCCCGATGGCACGGTGCTGCTGGTCGGCAGCCTGCTCGGCGCCGCGGCGGAGCGCTTCAGCCCCGACTCATGAGCGCGCGTCACCACAGCACCGACGCGCCAGAGGGCGACCGGCGCGCCGGCCCCGCGGTCGGGGCCCCACGCGGTCGGCGCAGGGCAACGCTGGGAGCCCTCACGCTGGCCGCGCTTGGCCTCACCCTGAGCGCCTGCGCGACACCCGCCGCGCCATCCAAGGATCGAAGCGTCCTGGTGCGCGTGGTGACCTATCCCCGCGCCCGCTCCACGGCCCAGGCGCTCGCGCGGCATGCCTACCTCCGCCTGCAGACCCAGGAGGCAGGGGTCGCCCTGCGCGCGCAGGCGCTCACCGAGACGACGCGCCAGACCCCCGCCTCGGAGGCCCGCGCCCAGGCGCTCACGGCGCTGCAGCGCGCGCGCGACGAGTACCGCAAGCTCCGCTTTCACCAGGCGCTGGAAACGCTCGCGGGGCCACTCGCCCTGCTCCCCACCCTCGCCGTGGCGCCCGACGATCATCGCTTGCTCGCGGCGTTGTTGCTCCGCGGCGCGCTCTGCGAATTGGCGCTCTCGCGCGCCGAGGCAGCGCGAGCGTCGATCGCCAAGGCGATCCACCTCGGCTTCGAGCAGGCCACGGCCGGCGAATACTCGCCCGAGGTCGAGGCAGTGATCGACGAGGTGCGGCAGGCGCTGGCCCGCGGCAAGCCACGCCGACTGCGCGCGACCACGCGTCCCGCCGGTGCGGTGATCGCGATCGACGGCAAGCGACTGGGTCCGACGCCGCTCAAGCTGGAGCTGCTTCCGGGGCCGCATCTCGTGCGCGCCGAGCACCACGGCTTCTACCCCAAGACCGCGTGGTGGACAGTGCGGCCCGCCGCCGCCGGCGAGGCGCAGCAGCGCGCGCTGATCCTGGCGCCGCTCGCACCGGCCGACGCGGCCAGGGCGCTGCTCGCCGAGCTGGACGCGCGCCGGGATCGCAGCGCGGACGATCCAAGCGCCGACCCTGCCCTGCTGGCCAGCGTCCTCGGCCCAGCGCGCGCCGTGATCACGCGCACAGGCTCAGCGCCCGCGCTGAACGCGCGGCTGCTGTGGACCGGCACCCCCGAGGCTGCACCCGCCATCCGCGCGTGCAGCGGCGCCAACGCCACGGCGCTGGCCGCCTGCCTCGGGCCGGAGCTCTACGCGCTCGCCAGCGGCCAACAGCTGCCGGCGCAGCGGCGGAGCCACGCCGGCGCTCGGCCCTTCTATCGCCGCTGGTGGTTTTGGGCACTCGTGGCCGCGGGCGCGGGCGGCGCCACCGCTGGCATCTGGCTCGGCGCGCGCGACCCCAGCGGCGTCAATCTCGACTTCCGCCCCGCGCGTTGAGCGGCGCGCCGGCTTCGCGCGCGCGGCGCCGCAAATGCGCCAGCGTCAGCGCCGGCAGCAGGCCGAAGAGCTCGGCAACGAGGGCCGCGGCGACCAGCGCGATGGCGACACCCGCCGCCCCCAGACCGCCGTAGATGCCATGCAGATAGGCGGCGGAGGCAATGAGCAGGGCGATCACGAGCGCGCAAATCCCAAGCTCGATGAGCGCGCCGACCTGAGCCCAACGCCGCCCTGCCCTTCCCCCGCGGAGCAGCCCGACCGCCGTCAGCAGCGCCACGGCTGCGGCGCCCACGGCTCCGCCCTGAATCCAAGGCGAGCGCGCTGGCAAGAGCACGAAGACCAGGACGACGTAGGCCGCAGCCAGCAGCAGGTGCCCGCCGGCGTGGATCAAATCCAAGATGGATCGCTGCGGCCCGCGCTCGTCGGCCGCCAGAGGGCTCGCGTGAGGTGTTGGAGTCATCATCGAAGCTCGCGGTCGCGCTGCCCGGCCGCGCTGCCTACGCTGTCATCAACGGTGTCGTCGACGTCGAACCAAGGCCTGCAGAGGACATTAAAAAAGCCGGCCTCTTCGTGAGGCCGGCTTATCATGGCAGCGTCGGGTGGGTGTCGTCTATGCGAAGCCCGGTCGACGCTTTATTCCCTTTATTCCCTACGGCCTATTCTCCACTCCCCCCAGACCCTCCTCGCCTGGCTCCCGAAGGCACCAGGGGAGAGCCACCCGGCTGCGGCGGGGACCCTGCCCCCCCACACGCTCGTTCCGACCCCTCCGGCCACGCCGCCCCGAACCAACCACCCTCGACACCAGAGAGGCCACCGACCCCGTCCCTACCACGCCGCCCCGGACCCGAGCAGTGGCCGCCGCGGCAGCCAGGTATCGCCTTTCTAATGCAACGGCTATGCCGAGGCCGATCGCCCCATCGACGAGGTCACAGGAGCGCGCTCGGCCTCGGGCCGGCCCGAGGATGGCCTGCCCGCCTAGGCCCTCGCCCTTTGGCCTAAGCACCTGGCATTCTTTGGCGATCTTCATCAGCCGAGCCAGGGCGCGACGCTGCCTCGCGAGGCGCCGGCGGCAATGGGGGGCGAGCGCGCCGCGCCGGCGCTGGCCACGGCAACCCTCCCACCTCTCCGACTTCAGCTTACGTCGATGATTATCGGCGGCCGTCGCGCAAGCCGGAGGGTCCATCGTCCCCGCCACGGAGCGCGAGGCCAAGGCGCCGCCTGAGCAAGAGATGCTCTTCTGATTGGGCGAAGCGCAGGAGATCCGCGAAGATCTCCGCGCGCCCTTCGCTACGGGCTGCGCTCGCCGCAGGGGACGCGATGGGATCACCGTCCAAGCGCCGTAAGACCGAGACCGCGGCAACGAGCGAGCGGCAGGCCAGCAGACCCGCGCGATTCGCGCCGGCCTCCGCGAGATCCCGCAGCGCGAGCACGTCGAGACCGCCGCCCGCGCACTCCAGCACCTGCGGGAGCAGTCGCTCGCGCAAGCGGCGCGAAACCCAGCGGCCGAGCCGCGCCGACCAGCGCTCGACCTCCCGGTCGATCGGACCGATCGCCGCGCCGTTGACGCCATGGAGCTGCAGGATCGCGAGCAGCAGCTGTCGCAGCTTGAGGTCGGAGAGCTTGTCGAGCGGCGTTAGGGCGTGGCGCAGACCCCAAAGAGCGCGCCCGACGATGAACGCCATCTCCGCTGGGGTGGCGTCTTGCAGCCAGGCCGAGCCGACCAGCACGGCTGGAGGGTCGCCCGGGTCCAGCGCGAGCAACCGCGGTCGGTGGCCGACGACATAGAGCTCAAAGGTCTCGACGCCCCATTCGCGCGCCAGACGATCCGCCGCCACCCGCCAGGGGTGACGGACATCCGTCAGCCGGTCCCGCAGGCTCAGCCCATGCTCGGCCACGCCGCTCGCGACCAGACGGCTGATCGGCTGACGCAGGGCGGCGAGCACCTCGAGGAGCGCGCGCGGCAACCCGGTCGGCAAGAGCAGCGTCTGGGCCTCGTCCTCGAAGATCGCGCGGCTGGTCGGCGCCCCGCCCTCGCCTGGATGCTCGCGCAGGAACGCCCCTTCGTCGCGGTCAGCCTGCCCGAGCGCGCTCAGCGCCTGCGCGGCGCACCAGCAGCCGTCCGGCAGCTCGAGCCAGGCGCAGATGCGAAAGATCGCATGCAGCGCGAAGGGCTCAGCCGCATCGACCGCAAGCCGCGAGCGCATCAGCTTCAGCGCGCGATCGAGATACAATGAGGGATCGGCCTGCTGGGGCCAACGCCGACCAAAGGACACCAACGCCTCGAGCGCCTCGAGATCGGCCGGGGCGAGGCCCACCGCCCGCTGCAAGAGCTTACCCGCGCGCGTCACCTCAGCCCCGTTCTCTTCGCAATGGCGGGCCATCTGCAGCAGTTCCCGCAGCCCCTGGCGCAGGTCCGCCTCGCTGTCGACGAGCTGCGCCGTCAGGTCCAGGGCGGCTTCGAGCTGCCCGCGCTGACGGGCGCACTGGGCGAGACCGCGGATCGCTTCGCGATGCGTGGGATCGAGCCTGACAGCCTCCTCGTACGCTAGGGCGGCGCGCTGCGGGTTGCCGAGGCGCTGGAGGGTCAGCTCGCCGAGACGCACCAGCAACGCGATGCGGCCGCCACGGCTACGTTCGAGCTCGGCGGCGGTAGCGACCGCAGCCGCCGCCTCGGGCCAGCGCTGCTGCTGCTCACAGAGGTCGGCGAGCGCCCACAAGGCGTCCCCGTCATGTGGGCAGAGTTCGAGGGCGAAACGTGCGTGCCGCTCGGCGCGCGGCAGGTCCCGGAGCTGCTCACGCGCGACGCGAAAGACCAGGCGATGCCAGGCGAGGCGGCGGTCGGCGCTCGGCTCGCGCGCGATCCAGGACTCGACCGCCTGGACCAGTTCGGCCCACTGGCCGGCCGCGACCAAGACCTGCGTCAAGCAGTCCTTCGCCGCCGGATCGTCCGGCTCGAGATCCGTCAGCCGCGAGAGGTGCGCCACCGCCTCGGCTGGGCGCGCGAGCTGGCAAGCGGCGAGCTCGGCGGCCAGCCAATGCGCAGCGTGTCGGTGCTCGGGGACGCGCGCCAGCCGCAGCTCGGCCTGCACCGCCTCGAAGGCCTCCGCCCAGCGGCCTGCATTCAGCGCAGCCTGGCGCTGTTGATAGACATGGCCGAGGAAGAGCGCCCGCTCGCTGGGCTGCGGCGGGCCACCAGCGCCCTCGGCAGGCGCGCGCACGAGATCGGCGAGCAGCGCGCCAGCGGCGAGCTCGCGAGGATCCGCGCTGAGGCGCGACCACTCCTGGCAGAGCGCGGCGACACGCTGGCGATCGCGCGCGCTCCACGCCGCGGCAAGGAGCTGCAGCAGCGCGTTCTGCATCCCCCAGCTCCCGCTGACCGCGATCACGCGCCCGAAGGCGCTCTGCGCGGTGGGCAGCGCGACCAGCCCGCCCTCCTTGCCGACCCCATCACCCGCGACGCGCGCGGAGCGATCCCTGCTCGCGCGGCGATCGCGCGCGAGCATGCCGCCAAAGACCAACCAATAGGCGGCGGCGTCCTCACCCGCGACGCGCTGGGCCTCTCGCCCGAGCGCGCGCAGACGGTCGTGATCGCGCTTACCGACAGCGGATCGCGCCGCCTCAGGCGCGGCGAGGGCGACCCTCTCGGCGGCCCGTAAACCCGCACTAGTGTCCGCCGCGCTGTCCCCGACGCCGTCCAACGCGCTGCGACCCCGCTCGCACCAAACCGCGGCCCAGGGGCCCGCCTGGAGCAGCCGCGAGGCGAGCGCCGCTCGAGCCTCTGGTACCGCGGCGAGGCGGGGGTCGAAGGCCAGGAGCACCAGCCCCGGAGCCGCATCGACGCCGAGCTGCGCGAGCAGGCGCCCTAGGGTGCTCGGCGGCAGGACGGCCGGGCCGGCGGCCGCCGCGCAGCAGCGCCACCAACCAGCCAGCCCCGCCCGGCCGAGCGCTGGGTCCTCCGCCAGGCGCGCATAGACCGACGCAGCAGCGCCAAGGTCGTCGAAGGAGCGCTCGAGCAGCGCCGCCAGGCGCAGCGTCTGAGCCTGCGCGTCCCAGCCGCACGCACCATCGCGTGCCGCGCTGACCCGACGGAGGTAGCTCGCGAAATGGGACCAGTCGCCGTGGCTGGCCTCGACCAACGCCCGCGGTAGGCCCGCCCATCCGCCAACGGCAAGCGAGGGCGCGGCCGACGCCTCCCAAGAGGCGACGCGCTCGCTCACCGTTGGAGCGGGCTGCGCGAGCGAGGACGGAGCGACGCCGACGCGCAGGAGGCGGACCGCCGCCGCGCCCGTCGCGCGCTCCTCGCCACGATCCCTCGCCGCTCGCTGATAGCAGCGCAAGGCCTGCGCCGGCAGCGCGAGCGGGCCGTCGTAGACCTCGGCGGTCGCCAGCCAGAGGCGGGCCGCATCCTCGCGCTCCGGCGCCGACTCGGCCGCGGTCTCCAGCGCGGTGGCGATGCGCTCATGCTGACCACCGGACTGCCCATGCCGCCGCAGCCAGCTCGCCGCCATCCGGCAGCCCGGATCACCCACGATGGCCGCCGCGAGGCGCTGCGTCGCGGCGATCCCCTGCCCTGGAAGGGTCTCCAGCAGGCCTGCGGCGTGCAGGTGGAGCGCTGCCGCGCGCGCGCCCGTCTCGGTGGCGGCGAAGCCATCGAGCGCCGCGGCCGCCCGCGTCGCCGTCGGATGTTGGGCCGCCAGGCGTTGAAGTCCACGCCGCGCACCGGCGTGCGACGAATCGCTCTGCAGCGCCTCGTCATAGAGCGCCGCGGCGGTCGCCCCGTCGCCTTCGAGGGTCTCGGCCGCCCACGCTGCATCGGCAAAGAGCTGAGCGCGCTCGCCGAACGCCCTCGTCCGCCGTGCCTGCTGCAGCGTCAGCTCCCTGACGCCAGCGCCGCCGCCCGCTGCCCAAGCGAGCTCGATCGCGCGCTCGAGCGTCAGGGCATCGTCCCCCTCAGCGCGCGGGCCACGCACCGCCGCAGCCTCGCCGGAGGCCCCGAGGGGCGCGCTTCCCGTCAGCCCGGCGACCCGCTCCCGCAGCGCATCCGCCCGCGCCTGCTGCCCGCCGCGCAGGGCCACGCGCAAGGCGCCGAGCGCCGCCGCCGCCGCCGTCACTCCGCGCGCCGCTTGGTCGTAGGCGAGCGCCGCGGCCCCAAGATCGCCGCTGGCCTCGTGCAGGCGGCCGACGATCAAGGCGAGGGAGGCTCGCACCTCGCTCTCCGCCCGCGTCCCCAGCAAGACCGCCTTCAAGGCCTCGATCAGCGGCTGCAACGCGCCCCCGGCGGCGGCCACGTCGAGCGCCAGCAAGCGCTGATCCCAGCCGTCGCCGCCGTCAGGCAGCGCCTGGGCGAGCTCGGCCAGCGGCGCCCCGGCCGCGAGCAGCAGCTCGGCCCGCAATAGCGCCACCGCGGCGCGATCTCGCACCCGAGTGGTCAGGGCCAGCGCGCTCAGCACCTCCGCGGCGGCCGGCAGATCATGCTGACGCAGGGACTCGCACCAGAGGCCCACCAGCGCCCCCGCGTCCCGCGCGTGCTGCACGCCGGCCTCGCGAAAGAGCTCGACGGCGGTGCTGCTCTCGCCGAGTTGCCGCGCGGCGTGGGCGGCAAGCAGCTGCAGATCCGCCGCGAGCTGGGGCGTCGGGGCGACGCGCGCCTCACCCGGCAGCACGTCGAGCAGCCAACTCCACGCCGCGGTCGAAGGCGGCGCAGAGGGCTCGCGTCCCGACGGAAGGCTCAGCCGCTCGATCTCGGCCACCGTCAGCTCGTCGGCCAGCGGGGTCGGCTCGACCCGCCAGCCCTCGGGCACCTCGAGCTCGTCCTCGACGCCCGCGAGCGCACCCGCGAACTCCGGCGCGAACTGCACGGCCTCGGGCAGCACCTCTCCCGTCGACACCATCGTCAGCGGCCCCAGCTCCAGCAGCTCGGCGTTGGACCAGGATGAGCCCATCGCCCCGGCCTGGGGCGGATCCGAGGGCGCATCCGCGGCCTGCGCCAAGGGCGTGTCCGTAGGCCGCGGTGACGTCGCGTCAGCAAGCCCCCCGGACATGGCGCCATGGTCGCGCGCCGCCAGCACCGCCAGCGCCGTCAGCGCGGCCGGCTCGCGATCCGATCTCCATGATTCGCCGCTTGGGCCGCTCCAGGCCTCCCGCGCCGCCAGCGCGGCAGCGCGCGCCGGCGCGCCCGCGCCAGCGTCGGAAGCGCCGCTTCCCAGCAAGACCCCCAGGGCCGCTCCCATGCGCTCCTCGAGCTGGATTTCCTCCGGGCTGAAGAGCACGGTGGACGCACCCGAGGTCACGGATCCCGCGCCTGCGCTCCCCTCCGCATGGCCGCCGGCTGCGCTGCTCATCGTTCCCTCACCACAGCTCGTTCGCTCGCCTCGGCAAATACGTCATGCTGCCCGTCGCCTCACGCTCACGATCGCTCTCCTTCACGACAGGCGACCAGCGCCGAGCAGCTTGGCCCTCAGCTCGAGCAGCTCGCTGCTCACCGAGAAGGTCAGCAAGCCGAGGCGCCGCGCTCGCTCCGAGCGATCGTGCTCGGAGGCGCTCTCCGGCAGGGTGCCGAGACCAGCGCCGGCCGCGCTCGGCCGCTCCGTCGCGAGCTGCACCAGCGCCTCTCCAAGCTCGCCGCCGAGGACGAGGCCGCAACGATCGACCGTCGTCTCTACCGCCTGTCGCCAGTGCTCGAAGCTTCCGCCGCGCTGGAGCACGTGCTGCACGGCCAGCGGCAGCGCACGTCGGGTGCGCCGCCCGAGTCGCTTGCGCAAAATCCGCGCGGCCGCGGCCACGCGTTCTCGCGCCAAGCCGAAGCCCGTACCGGCCTCGACGCCATAGATGATCGCCGCCATCGCCAAGCGCAGCTCCTCAGGCGTCAGGCTGGCAAAGGCAGTCGCCTGCTCGCGGAGCAGCCCGAGCCAGCGGCCGACGCGACAGCGCTGCTGCGGCGTGTCGTTGGCCAACAGCGCCTCGCCGAGCACCAGCAGCGGCGCCGTGCCGTGCAACGCGAGGACCCGATCGCCGGCCTGCGCGCTGACCCGCAGCGCTCCGACCTCGACGCCGAGGGACGCGGCGGCCTGCGCCACAAAGCGCGTCAGCGGCAGCGCGTCCGCCGCGTGCAGCGGAGTCAACCGGCCGCAGGCGAGCTGCGCCGCGTCGTGGGGCAGGTGCTCCGGAAAGAGTACCGGCAGCGCCGGTACCAACAAACGCCAGAGCTCGCCATAGGCCCCGCGACCTGCCGCCGGCTGCAGCTGCGACCAATCTGCGGGCTCGAGTCGACCGATCAGCAGCGCAGCGCCGCCCCTCCGCTCCGAGCCAACCAGGCAGGCGCGCTCCGCCTCGGTGGCGGCGCCGAGGACCTCGAGCGCGGCCGCGGCCGCCTGCTGCAGCGGGAGGTCCTCCAGCCGCAGCGCCAGCTCGAAGAGCGCGCGGTACGCCTCGGGACGCGCGGGATCGTGGCGGATCAGCTCGCGCAGCCGCTCGGCGAAGGTCGCGGCCCAGGTGCCGAAGAAAACCCAACTGGGAGCATCCGTATTCGGCGCAGCGCTATTGAGCGCCTCGGGCAGCAGGTGATGCACCTGGGCCAGCAGCGAGGTGCTGGTCGGGTCGAGTTCGAGGGCGCGCATGAGGTCCTCGATCGCGCGCGCGGGCTCCCCCAACGCCTGGGCACGCAGCTGACTCAGGCGCCCAAGGGCCTCGGCCTGAACCCGTGGCGCGGCGGCGCTGTGGTCGATCAGCCGCACCAGCGTCTCGGCGGCCTGCCGCGGTTCCCCTTGCTCGCGGTAAAGCCGCGCCAGGCGCTCGAGCAAGGTGACATTGTCGGGGTCGAGCTGCAGTTCTTCGCGACAGAGGACCGCCGCCTCCGCGCCACGGCCGGCGCGCACCAGCAACTCAATCAGTCGCAGCAGCGCCGCTGGGCGTTGCTCGCCTGCCCCGTCCAACTCGAGCACGCGCTGATAGCAACTGACGGCGCGGGCCAGGTCGCCAGCCTCGTCTGCTAGCGCGGCGAGGCGCTGCCAGGCTTCCGCGTGCTCGGCATCGAGCGCGAGGACGCGCAGCAGATCGCGCGCGGCCCCTCGCGGGTCAGAGAGCTGCTGCGCGCGCAGGCGGGCCCGTTCGAGCAAGAGGGCGAGGCGCTGCGCGGGCGCGAGCGTCAGGCCCAGCCGCAGCGTCAGCGCGTCGTCGAGCTGCGCGAGCTCGCCGGCTGCCTTGCAGAGCCCCGTGAGGTGCTCGATCAGCGGCACATCAGTCGGCGTCTCCGCGAGTAGCGCGCGGTAGGTCGCGATCGCGGCGGACATCAGACCCGCGCGCTCAAAGCCGGCGCCGGCTCGACGCAGCGCATCCTGCCGCGCGGGCGCCTGACGCATCAGGCGCGCCAGACGCAGCCACAGCCGCGCTTCGGGCTCGTGCTCCCCGGCGCTGGCCAACAGGCGCTGCACGGTCAGCAGCGCGGGCAGGTGATCGGGCTGTTCGCGCAACAAGGCGCACGCCGCTTCGAGCGCCGCGACCGGCTGACCCGCGAGCTCGTGGGCCAGACTAAGACTGAGCCGAAGCTGAGGTCGATGTCGCTCGTGCAGCCGCGCGGCGAGTTGCCCAAGCAACGCAGCCCCCTGCGCGGCAGAGGTACGTCGATCCCCCAGCCGCTCGAGCAGCCCGGCAGCACCCTCGTCCTCCGTCGTCTCGCCACTGGCCGCATTGGCCTGCGCTTCGGCGGGCGCACGGGCCGGCGCTTCAGCCGGCGCATTGTCCGGCGCATTGTCCGGCGCATTGTCCGGCGCATTGTCCGGCGCATTGTCCGGCGCATTGTCCGCAGCGCCGGGATCGATGGCTCGCCCCAAGCGGGTCGCGCGCCTGCGCAGCGCCTTGGCCAGGACCGGGTCGTCGCAGCGATCGCCCAGGGCGTGAAGCAGGGCGCTGAGGCGGCCAGGATCGCGGCGCTGGCCCGCAGCAAGCAGCGCACCCCAGAGCTCTGGCAACGCCGCCCCCGCCTCCGGCAACGCGGGCGCCGGCCGTGGCTCCTGCGGCGGCGCGCCTGGCGTCGAGCCTGCGAGCGTCTCCGCCCCCGGCGCCGCACCCCACCACGCGGCCTCAGCGCGCCAGAGCGCCCGCTCCGACTCCGTCGAGGCGGTCTCGGCTAGCGTGCTGAGCGCCGCGGCGGCCTCGGCTCCTGCCCCACGTGCCAGGCGGAGCCGCGCGAGCGCGCTCGTCGCCGCGCGCCAGGTCGCGCTGCCGCCGGGCGCCAAGCGCGCCGCCTGTAGGAAATGCCCTTCTGCCGCTTCCGCGGCCCCGGCCTGCTCGCAGGCCTCGCCGGCCAGGACGGTGCGCCGCGCCGCGACCTGCGGATCGCCGATCAGTGAGAGCTCGCAGCCCAAGCTCTCGGCCCAACGCTCGTGGCGGCCAGCGGCGCGCTGCGCCCGCTGAAGCGCGCGCAGCGCGTGTCGGTCCCGCGGCGCTTCGCGCAGCAACTGACCGAGCTGCGCGGCGGCGCGCGCGGGCTGGCCGAGGGGTCCGGCGTAGAGCGCGGCCAGCGTCTCACGGGCCATCGCGCGCTGCCCGGCGTCGCCAGCAACTTCGGCCGCGCGCTCCCAGCGGAGCGCCAGTGCCGCGTATTGCCCGCTGGCACGCAGCAAGGCATCCGCAGCGAGCAACGCGTAGGGCTGCGTCGGATCGGCGTCCAACACCTCGCCAAAGCGATCGGCCGCGCGCCGCGCATCGGCGAGTGGGCCCGCGGCGAGCCACGCCCGGTGCAAGAGGTGCCCCTCACGCTCGCGCGGCGTGCTCGCGCCGGCCGCCAGCGCGACGAGCAGCGCGTCAGCCCCTTCCCACTCGCCGCAGCGCTCGCTCAGCGCGAGCCTGCGCGCCGTCAGGCCGTGATCGCCACGGCGCAGCGGCGCCAGCCGATCGAGCGCGTCGAGTGCACGCCGCGGATCCGCCAGCGGCCCGGCCGCCAGGTCGGCGATCTTCTCGAGCCCAGCGGCCACGCGGTCCGCGCTCGCGCCGGCGAGTTGCTGCTCCCAAAGCTCGACCAGCGGCACGTGGCGTCCGCTGACCAAGAGCAGCTCGGCGAGCAGGTCCTGCGCCGCCTCCGCCCCGGGGTCGAGCTCGAGCGCGGCATGACAGAGCTCGACGGCCTGCTCTGGGCTCGCCGCGTGCAAATAGGCCACGAGGGCGGCGCGCGTCAGGATCGCGGCGCGTGTGATCCGATCGGTGGGCCGCGCGAGCGCGGCCGCGCGCTCCTCGGCCAGCGCCAGCTCGACCAACTGCGACCAGCGTCCGGCGCCAATCGCCTCGCGCTCGGCCTCCACCAGCACGCTCAACTCGAGCGGCTCGAGCTCCCGCGCGCGCTGCAACGCGGACTGCGCCGCGGCCCCCGCACCCACGCGCCGCTGCGCATGCGCCAGCTCGAGCCAGCTCGCAGCCAACGAGCGCGCCTCGCCAAGGGCACCCTCGCCGCAGGATAAGCGCTGCTCGAGCAGCTCAACGACCTGCCGCCAATCGCCCTGTCGCCGCGCGAAGCCCAGGCAGGCCTCGGCGACCACGGGATCGCCGGGCAGCAGTGAGCGCGCCTCCCCCAGGAGTGCGCCCGCCTGGGCGGTGTCGGCGAGGGTGAGCTCACAGAGCTGCGCCGCTTGCACCAGGCAGCAAGCTGCCTCTGCGCTGGCCGCCGCGCGATCGCTGCCTTCGTCAGGCAGCGGCTCTTGCTGCAGGGCCGCGGCGACCGCCCTCAGCGCGCGCACCTGCTCGTGCTGCAGCCCCGCCTGCGCGGCGATCGCCTCGCGCTCATAGAGCAGCGGCAAGCGCTGCTCCAGCAGGCTGCTCGCGCGCTCGAGCAGGACGAGCGCCTCGCCGGCCCCTTCCGGTCCCTCCTCGCGCCGCAGCGCCGCCAGCCGCCGCAGCGCCGCGGCCCGGGCCTCGCGGTCGGTCGCCGCGCTCGCCACCGCCCGACACGCCTCCTCGATCCAGGACCTCTCGCCCTGAGCCACACCCAGCTGTTCGAGCGCCAGCGCCGGCGCGATCCAGCGCTGGTCGCTCGCGGTCCAGGCGGCGCGCAGCGCGCCTGCCGCCGCCGCCGGCTGGGCAAGTTGCTCAGCGAGCAGCCACCCCTTATGAAAGAACAGCTCCGCGCGCTGCTGGCCGTCGGTCTCGTAACGGATCCGCTCGTCGATCAAGACGAGCAACTCCGGCCAACGGCGCGACGCCGTTAGCGTGCGCCAAAGCGCCCAGAAGGGCGGTCGAAGGCTCGGATCGGCATCCAGCGCACTGCGCCAGGCCAACTCCCCGGCCGTCGCTGTCGGCGCGGGCGACAAACCGGCCGCGGACGTGGGAGCTGCGCGCGTCCCGCGCTCACTCGCGCCGCTCGCATCCCAGTCCAAGAGCGCCAGACGCTCACCGCGCTCGTAGTCGATCAGCGCGCGTCGTCCCGGCGCACCGCTGGCGGCGGCACGCTCGCGCTCCACGTACTGCAGCAGGCTCTCTGGGTCGCTGGCGCCGCCCCCGCTCGCCGCGGCAGCGACGCCATAGCGCCAGGGCGTCGGCTCGCTCGGCGTGTCGGCCTCGACGCCGAGAAGCTCGAGCGTCGGGCTGTCAAGCCCGTCGTCGTCGTCTGCTTGTTCTTGTGGCGTCAGTGCAGGCACCGCGGCGCCCGCTGCTGGTAAGCCCGCGGGCTCACGCGCGCTGAGCTGGTAATCGAACGGGGCCGCGTCTGCCATCGGTCGTCTCCGCAGCGCCGCGCCGGCCGCCCCGCCGACCTCCCCCGCCCCACGCCGCGCCCACGAACACCGCGCCCGTTTCTAGCACAGCCCGCCCCCCGCGACGCGGGCGAATTCGCTCCCGCCCCATGGGCGTCGCTCGCTGCGGCCACGCCTCGCGGACGCGCCAACCTGCGCTGGCGCGTCCCAAGTTGCCAGCGCTAGCCGGCCGCCGGCTCCCAGGTGCCATCATCGCCGCAGATGCTGTTGCGGGCAGTGTCGGGATCCGTCGGCGTGAAGACCTTCATGATCGCACCGACCGCGCCGCCCTTGGCGCTGCCGGTCAGCGTACAGGTCCCGATCAGTCCGGTGCCTGGACACTCGAGCTCGCCGGCTGCCCAGCTACCACCCCAGCTCTCGGCGCAGCCGCCCTTCACTGCTGTCAGGTTGCTCGCGGGGATGCCGTAGTAGGCGATGCAGAACTTCCCGTTGCCGTCATTGCGCGTGCAGGTGCCCTGGGTATTGTCGATTCCGGCGTCAGCCATCGTGGTGGCGTCACTGCCCACCACCCCACGGTCGCTGACCCGCACGCCGCTATCCGGCGGCAAGCGGTCGCCATCGTCATCCGAGTCACTGCACGCCGCGGAGAAGAGCAGCCCTCCTGCGAAGATCGTCGCCAGAGCCATTACCGGAAGCCATATTTTCGTTGTCAACTGATCCTCCTTCGCTGCAGCGAGCAGCGCGCCTGATAGCGCGCTGCGGGTTCCCTACGCGAAGCGCGCTCCAGAGGCCTCCAGGGCTGCCTCCGAGACCAACGCCTTCGCCGATAGATGCCACGCATCTTCACCCCCAGCGTGGAAGCGATGCAACACTTTCAGCCGCCGCCCGGCGCGGGGCCCACGACGTAGTCGAGAATGGCGAAGAAGTGGAAGGCGCTGCCGGCGATCACCCATAGATGCCAGAGCGCGTGCATGTACCTGACGCGAGTCCAGACGTAGAAGATCGTCCCCAGCGTGTAGGCAGCACCGCCGCTGAAGAGCAGCCAAAGCCCCTTGCTGGCCAGGTTCGCCACCAAGGGCCGCAGGGCGAGCAGCATGATCCACCCCATGGCGACGTAGACCACCGCAGAGACCCAGCGCGGTCGGAGCACCCAACAGGCCTCCAGCGCGATGCCCAGGGCTGCGAGGCCCCAGATCGTGCCGAAAATGATCCAGCCCCAGCGTCCGCGCAGCGTAATCAGGGTGAAGGGCGTGTAGGTCCCGGCGATCAGGAGGTAGACCCCCATGTGATCGAGGAGCTTGAGCACGCGCTTCGCGCTGGGCCGCTCAATCGCGTGATAGAGCGTCGAGGCCAAGTAGAGCAGCACCAGCGTCAGGCCGTAGACCGCCGTGCTCAGGACCTGCAGCCTACCCCCGTGGCGCGCCGCCCGACCGACGACGACGATCAGGCCGACGATCGCCAGCGCGGTACCGATGCCATGGGTGAGGCTCGCCGCGAGCTCCTCACCGCGGGTGTAACTGTGAGCTCGTTGCCCGCTGGCCACCACGCTCTCGGTCGGTGAAACGCGCTGCTTCATGATCACGCCGTCGCGGGGCCGGCTGCTACTTGCTGCGCCCCGCGGCGATGAAGGAAGCGGCGTCCTGCCCATAGGCGGCGCTCCACAGCCCGGCGAAGAAGTGCCGCGCGTTGCGCCCGAGCACGCGATTGTCGTAGCCGCCCTCCTGCACCACCAGCGTCGGCAGGTCGAGCTTGCCGACGGCCGCGCCGTTCTCGAGGAAATCCTTCGCCAGCAGGCTCCAGGTCCCGGTTGGATCGTTCTTCGCCGTGTCGAGGCCCAGCGCGACCACCAGGGTCGTCGGCTTATGCCGCCGGATGCGGTGCAGCGCCTGCGCCAACACCTCTTGATAGCGGCTCGGCGTGATCGTCTCCGGCAAGGGGAAGTTGATGTTCGAGCCCAGGCCCGCGCCCGTGCCGCGCTCCTCCTCGAAGCCCGAGAAGAAAGGGTAGGCAAAGCGCGGATGGCCATGAATCGAGATCGTGAGCACGTCGCTCCGCTCGTAGAAGATGTCCTGATGCCCGTTGCCGTGGTGGTAGTCGAGGTCCAAGATCGCCACCTTGCCGAGCGCGCTGAGGTGGTGCGCGGCGATCGCCGCCGAGTTGAAGTAGCAGAACCCGCCAAACGAGCGCCGCTCCGCATGGTGACCGGGCGGTCGCACCAGCGCATAGGCGATGCGTGCGCCGTCGACGATGCTGCTCGCGGCGGTCAGCGCGCAGTCGACCGCGCGCTTGGCCGCGACGAAGGCGTTTTGGTTGATCGGGGTGAAGGTGTCGATGCAGTAGTAACCCGCGCGGTAAGGCAGCTCCTTCGGCGGCCGCGTGGCGTTGCGGATCGGGAAGACGTAGGGGTAGATCGACCCGCCCGGCTTGAGGTTCGCGCAGGCCTTGCGCAGGTAATCGATCAGGGCGGGGTCGTGGATCGCGCGGATGTGGCGCTCCGAGAAGTGCCGCGGCGCCACCCGCCGGAAGAGATCGGTGCGCTCGAGCTCCTTGAGGATACTGCGGATGCGCACCGGCGACTGGACGTAGCCGCGATCGTGGACGTGGTGGATCGCGTGTTGGTCGGTGACCACCAGCACGATTCTCTTATCGGCGGGCACGACCTCGCGGCGCACCGGCTCGGGCTCCTTGCGCACGTAGCGCGGCGCGCGGATCCGCACCGGATCGTCCTTGATCGAAGCGACCACCTTATCGATATAGCCGGGCGGGCAGCGCGCCCCATACTTGCGCTCGAGGATCGCCCGCACGATGGTGCGGGCCGTCTCCGCGCGCAGCCGCTTGGCGGAGCCCAGCGGGTCGAAGACCAGGTAGGGCGGATTGTCGTCCTCCGGGCGCAGCGGCGTCTCGTAGAGCGTCCCAGTGATCGGACGTGCCCCGTAGCCCTCGTAGAAGCGCAGGCGGGCGACGTTCTGCTTCAGGATCTCGGGCGCCCGGCTCAACGCCGGATCATCCGGCAGGCACTCGAAGAAGAGGCCGACGGAGCGCAGGCTGGCGGCCTCCTGCCGTACCCGCTGATAGAGCGCGCCGCCGATGCCAGCGCCGGTGATGCCCTTCTTGCTGGCGATGTAGTCGAGGTAGCAGAAGTCGAGATCGGGCGCGTGGTTGATCAGGGCAAAGCCCCGCACCTCGCGCCGCGGCCCCTCCGCAACGAAGAGCAGCGAGCGAAGACGGTACTTGATCGGATCGCGGAGCTGGTCGGGAAGCTTCTTGACATCCGTCTCACGCAGCGCCGGAAACTGGCCGCGCAGGATGTCCTGCACGTGCGCGATCGCCGCACGGCTGCTGGGGATGTCGTCGTGGGAGAGCAGGCGGATGCGGAACATAGCAACCCCCGAGCGTCGGTGTTGAGCCGCGCAGCCTAGCGCAATCGCGCCAGCCCGACGAATCAGCCCAATGATTCAGCCCAACCCGCCCCTCCGCCGCCCCTGACTGCGCCACCCTTCGGGCGCTCACGGCCAGCGGACCTGCCGATCGCTGCGGACCCAAACCACGAAGCCCGACAGACCGGCCCCGCTCAGCGGCCGGTAGGATTGCCGCAGCAGGCTCTCAAAGGGGGTGAAGCCGGCGTAGCTCTCGTTATTCGCCGTGACGATGAAGGGCGGCAGTGTCTGCTTCAGCTCCGCCGCCAGCTCGCGCCAGGGCCCCCGCGGGACGAAGCGCGTCATCTCGGTCGGCCGGCGCCAGGTGTTGGTCAGGTTGGTCGTGACCACCCCCAGCACCTTGTAGAAGCGCGTCGGCGCCAGTCGATCGGCGTGGTAGTAGATCGGCCAGCCCCAGCGACCCCAGATCCAAATCCGCTCCGTCGGCTGCGTGTGGCGGGCGATGAAGCTCGCGATCTGCCGCGCTTCATAGTGCGGCGTGGAGAACTCGTTGCGGGTGCGCAGGGAATGCCTGACCTCGGCCAGGCTGCGCAGCGCCGCGGGCACGCCGAGGACGACCAGCAGGCCCACCAACGCCAGGCGGCGCGCCAGCTCGGGCCAGCACGCGCGCCGCGCCGCCCCCGAAAACCAGCGCAGCAGCACGCCCTGGGGGTGGGCAGCCAACAAGACCAGCGGCGGCAGGAGCTGTTGGTAGTAGCTCTTGTAGAACCGGAAGCCAACGCTCGCCGCCAGCGCGTCGCAGGCCAGATGAAGGACCAGGAGGATCTCGGCCGCGCTGAAGTTGCTGCGCCGCCGCAGCGGTAGCGCTGCGAGGCTCAACGCAGCGAGCAGGCCCGGCAGCGACAGATACTCCCAGAGGCCGAGCACGCCGTCCTCGAGGCGTTCCCAGCGCCCGGACCAGTCGACCTCGCCCCTGACATAGCCCCACCCACCCTCGGACATGAAAAACTGGTGCAGCAGCGCGCCGAGCTGCCCGTGCAGCGCGTAGAAGGTCGCGATCGGCAACAGCCCAACCAAGCCGCCGACGATATAGGCGGCAAGCGCACGACGCCTGGAGAAAGCCGCCCGAGCGGGCGCGGCGCGCAGACTCGGCAGGATCAACAGCACCAGCACATAGGCGGGCGCGGCGAGGCCGGCCTGACGCTTGAACACCGCGCTGACGGTGACGGCGATCCCTGCCGCCACAAACCAGCCGAGCCGACCACGACGAAGGCCGAGCGCGAAGAGCGCCAGGCCCCAGATGCAGGGCGTCATCATCCAGGCGTTGTAGTTGACGTCGAGGCTGTCGCTGATCGGCGCCAGCAGGGTGTAGAGCAGCGCCGCGAGCACGCCCGTGCTCAGCCCAAAGAGCTGCTGCCCGGCGACCAGCACGCCGACCGCGGCGAGCCAGGCCCAGAACACGCCGAAGGTCTGCAACACCGTCAGGCTGCGGCCAAAAACCCGCCAGAGCCCGGCAGTGACGAAGTAGGAGCCGGGCTCCTTGATCTCGAGGCTGTCGACCAGCGGCAGCTTGCCGTGGCGCAGCAGGTCCGCGTTGTAGGTGATGCCGGCGACGTCCTCGTTGCGGAAGACGTCCTGCTCCAGCGCCGGCTGCCGCAGCCAGGCGCAGAGCAACCCGAGCACGGCGACCGCCGCGAGGTAGCCGGCGGCGTAACGCCCCCGCCGCGGCAGCGCGCTCCCCCTGAGCCAGGCGTGTCCTTGGATCCGGTCGTGAAAGCGAAGCATGAGGACCGATCGTATGTCCGCGGGCACAAAGCCCGCACCTCGTAAGCGCGCCAACGGGGCCGCCCACCGGCGGCTCAATGATCGGCGGCCCGATGATTAGCGGGCCACCGCCAGACGGTCAACCCTGCGCTGAAGACTGAAGTGGACCCCGGATTTTGGACCAGGAGCTAGGGTGGTAAAGGGGGCCTGCTGTTCAGCAAGAAGGAGCAGCAGCGATGAAAGGCACCCGGACCCGACACACGGCAGCGTTCAAGGCGAAGGTACAGCGTGCATCCGAACCAAATCTACAAATGGAAGCGGCAGCTCGTCGAGCAGGCAGCCCAGGCCTTCGAGCGCGAGGCCGAGCCGAGCCACGGCGGCGAGCGCGAGCGGGAGCTGCTGCAGAAGATTGGCGAGCTGACGGTGGAGCGCGATCTTTTGGCACACGGGCTCGCGCGGCTCCGCTAGCGCAGCGTCGCACGATGGTGGACCGTGAGGCTCAGCCCTCGGTCCGCCGTCAGTGCGAGTTGCTGCGCCTGAGCCGTTCGGGCCTGTACTACGAGCCGGAGGCCGACAGCGTCGACGAGCTGGCGCTGATGCTGCGTCTGGACCAGCTGCACCTGCTGAACGGTTACCGGTAACCTTATGGCGGAAGTAGTAGTCGAGACGGTCTGCCATGCGCTGCCCGCGGGAGAAGGGTCTCCACAGGGGCAAAGCGCCGAGGGGCTGGGCGGGGGACAGCTACTGCGGCCGCGGCCGCCCGGTCACGCCTCGATGTCGCCGCGCCGGACTTTGTCCACGTACTCCCGGAGCAGGGAGTTCGGCGATTCCTGGGCCCTTGCCAGGTAGGCCTCGAGGGACGGGTCCGAGACACGATGCAGCACCCACAGCGCGTTCATCCGCGACCACGGGAAGTCGTCGCCCGCTTGCTCCCACTCGCAAACGGCGAGCTCGGTGGCCGCCGGCGACCCGAGCCGAGCTAGACTCTGCAAGGCCCTTCTGCGCACGTATTCATTCTCGTCATTGGCCAACTTCAAGAGTAGGTCTTCGCCGTCGCCAGGCGGCTCGCCTAGCTCCACAGCCAATTGCCACCTAGCGTCGGGCTCCGAGCAGGTGCACGCCGCTTCCGCGACAGCGCGCAGTGATTCCCGGGGCACTTGGTTGGCGAGGACCTGGCATTCGTTGTCCCGAGCGATCGCGTAAAGAGCGAGGTCCATTAGCGCCTGGTTCCACTGCTGGATGGGAGTGTCCGCTATGAGGTTCTTCCACGAGGCGTAGATCTCCGACCAGTCTGCGTAGTCGCACTCCCACTCCCCGTGCCGTTCGTTCTCTGGAGTGCCCGATGCCCAGATCTTGAACCGATCAACGGCTTCCAGGAATCGCCGCGCTGCCGCAGAAATGCAGTGTGCGTCGCTCATGCGATCAACATGGGATCAACCACCGCCTGGCGCCCTCCGAAGGGCAGGGGCGTGCTCGCCGCGCCCCAGTGGTGGTGCGTACGACCCTTCAGGTGGCGCCCCTTCGCACCCACGATCGCCTCGGCCTCGGCCTGCAGCAGCTCCGTGAACGCCAGCATGCCCATCTGCTGCACGAACGCGAACAGCCCCTTCTTGATCGCCTCCGACGCCAGCACCATCGGCAGCGCAAGCTGCTGCATCGCGAACGACAGCTCCTGCGGACAGACCTCTTGCCTTCTGCCCGTCTCTGCGGCTTTCCTCTTCATGGCGGCTCCTGGGTCCTGTGGACCGGTTGTCTTGGTCGACCCGATTCTCGGGCCTCCAAGGAGCCGCCGCTACCTCACCCCTTCAACACGCTCTGGGGCATCCCCCCAGCGGGAGCCATGGTGCGGGGAGCCATTCCGCCGCATGTGCCGCGCCTCAAGGGGGACTGCGGTGCCACCAGAGGTAGACCATCAACAGCGCAGCCGGTATCAGCACCGCCAGCACCACACCGAAGGCTGCCCTGCGGACAGGCGACGCCGCTCCACCACGGGTGCCGACCGCGGCTGGCGGAGGTTCAGCCCCCTGCTCGGCCAGCACGTGCCGCAAGAAGGTTCGGTCCAACTCGTCCTTGACGCGTACGGTCTGCTTCAGCCGCCACATCAGGCGGGCGTTGGCAAAGGGAATCGCCACCCCCTCGATATCCACGACCTCGACCTCGCGCGAAGCAGCTTCGTAGTCGATTCCACAGGCATATTTCATTAGATCGACTACGACCTCATCAGCGACACGTATGACGACGTACTCGTCGAGGTCACCGGGGTTGATCTCTCGCACCGCCTTGTCGGGCAACACCGACAGGGCCTGCTTCAGGCGGTCGAGATTCTCGTTAGAGCTCTCAACGAGCAGGTCGATGTCCTCCGTGGCACGGACAAAGCCGAGCTGAATGACCGCCATTCCGCCCACGACCACGTATCGAGCCTCAGCGCGATTGAGGGCATCACAGACCCGCAGCAGGTCATCCACTGTGGGAGGACGGGATTGTGACTTATCTACCGGCGCGCCATCATCTTGATCGACCACTCGGTGGCCTCCTCGAACGAGCGAAAGCGATAGACGCCGCGTGGGATGAATTTGCGATTTTTTCGTAGAGATATCACGGCGGTCAGTAGGCGGCCGGCTTCGCGCAAGCCACCGCGACTGGGGCAGCGAACCCCGACGACTTTCTGCTTACCCGGCGGCCACGTGAAGCCCATCGTGAAAGACTACACCCGCTACGCCAGGCTCGCACACTTCGAAAGACGGTTTCGTACGTGCGTGATGACTGCTTTGGCGGAGAGGATATCCGGAGGGGTTCGGCGACCGACCGGGTTCGCAGGCGCTCGACCTGACCAGCGGCGACGTCCGCGCCGTGCAGCGCTTCTCCCGCCCGCAGACCGTGCTGGGAGGCCGCAGAGGGGGACACCTTCGTATCTCTTTGTCGCGGCCACCGTCGTACTGCTCGGGTGCGAGTCGGCACACCGGCTTCGCCCAGACGGCAGCGTCGCGCCCGACGCCACGGCCCGCGACGCCCACCGAGACCTGGCCGAGGAGGACGGGCGCGCCGCTTGCCGCGAGCACTGCCGAAATGGCCACACTGACTGCGGCGAAGACGACGTCGACTGCGGGGGCAGCTGCGAGGGCTGTGCGGCCTCGCAGGCTGATTTCTACCTCGATCCCCTGCACGGCAGCGCCGACGGTGATGGCGGACGAGACCGCCCGTTTTCGGCCGTGCAGCAGGCGCTGGCGGCGGTACGCGCGTTACGCGCCGCCGAGCCCTCCCGCACAAACCCGGTGGTGGTGCGATTGCGCGGCGGGACCTACTTCTTGGACGACACCCTCCGCCTGACGGCCGCGGACTCGGGCGCCGCGCTGTCACCAACCATCTTCCGCGCCTTCGCCACTGAGGCACCGGTGATTAGCGGAGGACGTCGCCTGGACGGCTGGATCGTCGACAGTCAGGGTCGCTGGAAGCTGACCCTGCCGCAGGTCGTCAAGGACGGCTGGGTCTTCACGCAGCTGTGGGTCAACGGTCAACGTCGCTACCGCCCGCGCTTGCCAACCAAGGACTACCACTTCATCGATCGGCGGGTACCGCCCAGCGCCGGCACTGATGGCAGTGATGACCGCTTCGGCTTCCGTGACGAGCTGCGTGCGGACTGGCACAACCTGCGAGACGTGGAGGTGCTCGCCTGGCACAAGTGGACCATCTCCCGCCTGCGCATCCACGCCATCGACGCGGCCCGCCACGTTGTCGCCTTCACCGGGTCAACGCGCTGTGCTCAGTCCCAGTGCCAGCTCCTTGAGGGCGCGCGCTACCTCGTCGAGAACGTGCGAGAGGCGCTGGTCGAGCCCGGCCAGTGGTACTTGGACGCCAGTAACGGCGAGCTGACCTATCTTCCTATCCTCGGAGAAACACCGGCCACCACGGTCGTGATCGCGCCGCGGCTCGAGCACCTCTTGACCCTCGACGACCCCGCAGGCCAGGCCGTCCGCTCAACACGTCTCGTTCGAAGACCTCGGCTTCCCTCCCCCCCCGGCCCCGGAGGGCCGGGGGGCGGGCCGCGGGAGGGGCCGGGCGGCCGGGCCGGCCCGGCCCGGGGGGGGGGGGGGGCCCGGCCGGGGGGGGGGGGGGGGGCGGCGGGGCCCCCCCGCCCCCGGGGGGGGCCCCCCCCGCGGGGGGCGCGGCGCGGCCCGGGCCTGCTCACACTCACTGGGCAACGCCGCCGGAGGGCTATTCATCGCGCCAAGCCGAGGGCCTGTTGCTTTCCGCGGCGGTCGAGTTCCGGAGGACCCGGAGTTGTGCGATCCGCCGCTGCACAATCCAGCACACGGGCGCCCATGGGATCATCGTCGGAATCGGCAGCCACGACAATCTGCTCGAGAGCTCAGTCCTCCAGGACCTCGGTGCCGGCGGCGTATGGATCGGTCACCCATCCCATCTCGTCGAGGAGACCGAGGTCCCGCGTGACAACACTGTCAGAGATAACCTGATCAGCACGGGAGGCCGCATGCACCCGGCCGGGGTGGGTGTCCTGGTCACCAACGCGTCGCACACCACCGTCGAGCACAACGACATCCGGGATTTCTACTATTCCGGCATCTCAGTCGGTTGGAACTGGGGCTACACACCCAGCAACGCGCATCACAACTCGATCGCTTACAACCACGCTCACCAGCTCGGTCAACAGGTCCTCAGCGATCTGGCGGGCATCTACACCCTTGGCATTTCGCCTGGCACGCGCCTTCACCACAACCTCCTGCACCAGATCACGCGCAGTGACTACGGCGCCTTTGGCATCTACTTCGATCAGGCCAGCTCGGGGATTGTCGCCGACTCCAATGTCGTCTACGCCACACAGGATGCCCCCTTCATCATCCATTACGGCGAAGACAACACCCTTCTCAATAACGTTCTCGTTGCCGAGGGACCTGCCCCGCTGCGACGGGGCAAAGCCGAGGCGCGACACGCCCTGACAGTCGAGCGCAACGTGCTGGTGTCGACGGGTGCGGCGGTTCAGCAAGGCAGCTGGGCCGACGGCAATTACACCTTCGACCGCAACCTCTACTGGACCTACGGCAGTTCGCCGCTCGACTTCGGTGGCCGAAGCTTCGCGCAGTGGCAGGCCGAAGGGGCGGATCTGCACTCGCTGGTTGCAGATCCCGCGTTCGTCGATTTCGCCGCACGTGAGTTTTCCTTTTCTCCCGAATCGCCCGCAGCCCTGCTTGGCATTCGGCAGGTCGATCTGTCACGCAGCGGAAGGCTCTCGCGGCCCCGAAGCACTGACTTGCCGGAAGCGCCCGCCGCGTTTCCCGCCGCCATTACTGTGGCGCCGCTGCACGTCGACTTCGAAGATATGCTGGCCGGAGCCGTCCCCACCCGCGGCATCTCGGATGCGGGCGCTGGGTCGGGCTCACTTCGTGTCAGCGACAAGGCGGGCGCGATGGGCACGAAGCAGAGCTTGCTATTCCAAGATGCAGCGGACATCGAGCAGAGCTACAAACCGTACTACCAGCTGAGGACCGATCATGGAGCAGGCACCTACCGGCTGACCTTCGCCCTCCTCCGCCAGGCCGGTTCCACGGCACGTATCGAGCTGCGCGACTGGCGGACCGATCCCTACACCATCGGCCCCGTGCTCACCATCAGGTCTGACGGGACCCTCGTCGTCGCCGGTCGCTCGCTGGCGAGCGTTCCGACCGACAGGTGGGTCAGCTACGAGATCACGGCGCCACTGGGGGCTGCGGCCGACGGAACGTTCGAGCTCGTGGTCCAACCAGAGGATGGTGAACGACAGGTCTTCGGCCAGCTACGCTGCGGCGCGGCGACCTTCTCACACCTGACCTGGATCGGATTCCTCTCGTTGGCGACAACACCAGCCACCTTTTTCCTCGACGAGATCTACGGCCAGTCACTGCCCTGACCAAGCCCAATGCATTGCCGTCGAAGGCCTTCGGACTTGGCGCGATCTTCTTCGGCGAGTGGTGTGCCGACCAATTTCGGACCAGCTACGACGTGGCAGCGCCCACGCAAGCTGCTGACGATCACATGATCCGCGGCGGAGGTGCGGTCTTCTGGCCTTGGCAGGGTCAGGAGTGGGTCTGGCGCGCTTGCGCGACGCGTATGCCGTCGTCCGGGCTCGTGGACGGGCGAGCTGTGCTGCGACCGACGGTCCCTGTCCCAATCTAGCCTTCGCAGGGTCGGGGGCCGACCCTGCCAGCTGGCCGGTTTCGCTCGGCGTCTGGATCTTCTGCTGCCTGGGGCCGCGAGCCGCGTTAGAGTCGCGCGCGTGTTGAAGGCGGATCAATCACGGCGCGCGCGGTGGGCGCTTGGCGGGACGGGCGCGCTCGTCGGGCTTGCGCTGGTGTCGTGGGTGGCACCGCAGACCGAGGCCGCGGCACAGCGGCGTAGCTCGGGCACGGCGGCAACGGCGCGACTGCTGCTGTCGCAGATGCACAACCAGGCCCAGACGATCGGGGAACAGCACCTGGCGCTCGGCGCGCTCTACGCCCGCGCGGGCGACCCGACCCGCGCCTATGCGCAGCTTCGCGCGGCGGGCCGCCTGAAGGTCGCGCGTGGTCGCCTTCAGCTCGTCCTCGCCCTGCTCTATCGCCGCATCGGACGCTACGACGCCGCGCTGGGCGCGCTGACGCAGGTGCTGGTCGAGCACCCCGACCAACCCTATGCGCTGGTCCAGCTCTGGAAGACCATCTTCGAGGCCCAGCTGCGGGCTGCTCCGCTGAAGACCCCCCTACGCCCGGTGCTCGATCGTCTCAGCGCGGCGGGGATGCACCTCCCGGCGCAGCTCTCCCCCTCTCCCACGGCCGCCCGCGACAGCGCCAAGCTTAGCGCCTCCGGCTACCAGCAGCTGTTGGCCGGCCGCCTCGGGCAAGCGGTCCAGCTCTTCGAGGGTGCCATCGAGGCCCTGCCGTCCAACGCCCGTGCTCACCGCGGGCTCGGCATCGCCCGCGCGCGCGAAGAGGATCTGGCGCGGGCCGCCGGCGCCTACCAGCTCTACCTCGAGCTGGCACCCGATGCCGCAGACGCCAACCGCGTCGACTGGGTGCTGATGCAGTACTGGCGCGACCGCCCTGGCGCGCGCTGAGCGGAACGGCGACGGCCGCGCTGCGAGCGCCACGAGGAAGCAGCCGCCCCGACCGCGGGCTTGACCAGCGTTGGCAGCGATTCGCAGGATCTTAGGGGCTGCGCTCGGCGGCGACCTGCAGCAGGGCGGCGAGCTCGCTCGCGGCGGCCACGGCCAAGCTAGCCCCAGCGCTCGCCCGGAGCTGCTCGCTGAGCGCGATGCCGCCTGCGCGGTCGAGGGCATGGCCGCGGCGCACACGCACGAGGCCGCTGCGCCAGATCGTGCGACCAAGGTGGTCGCGCAACCACGCCGTGACGATCAACTCGCGGCGCTCGGCGGCGAGCTCACCGGCCTGCAGCGCGGTAGCGACGGTGGCCAAGCGTACGAGCTGCACGCGCAGCCGCAGGGCGCGGGCTTCGGTGCAGCGCCAGCCCTGCGCCGCGAGGCGCGCGCTCAGCGCGGATCCGAGCACGCCAGCGAGCTGCGGTTCATCGACCCGCGTCGCGCGCACAGGCTCGAGGCAGAGCGCCCGTGGCCCCAACAGGCTGCGCGGACCGTGCACCGGCCGATAGCCGCAGGCGACGACCGTCAGGAGCAGCCAGAGCAGCCAGAGCGTCCCTCGGCACCACGCCGCGAGCCCGCCGCCCTGCAGGCGTGCGCGCCGCAGCGGCAGAGCGCTGGAGAGTGCATCAACCCGGGCAGCGCCCCGCCGCGCGTTGCGAGCTATCGACAAGGGGCTGGCTGCGTTAGGCCGGGGGGGGCGTCCGCGACGCGATTGCGGCGGCCGCTTCGGGCGCGCTCGTAGCGCTTGGCGACGGCGACGGCGCCACCGGCTCCCCGCGCGGGGCCGAAGGATCGTCCACGCCGGCCCCAAGCTCCTCGGCGACGCGGTAGGTGAACTTCCCCTGCGACTCGTGATAGGTGCGCACCATCACCTCGGCCAGCACGCCCAGCATCACGTTCATGAAGCCGAGGAGCAGCAGCAAGATGGCCAGCAAGAGCATCGGGCTGCGCGACAACTCCATCCCGAAGAAGAGCTTGCGCAGCGAGAGGTAGCTGGCGAGGGCGAAGCCGACCAGGCCCATCATGATCCCGGGAATGCCGAAGAAGTGGATCGGCTTCTGCGCGTAGCCACCGAGGAACTTCACGGTCACCAGGTCGAGCACGACCTTGAGCGTGCGATTCAACCCGTACTTGGAGCGACCGAAGCGCCGCGCGCGATGGTGCACGGCCAGCTCGGCCACCCGTCCGCCTTCCCAGCTGGCGTAAATCGGGATGAAGCGGTGCATCTCCCCGTAGAGCACGACGTCCTCGAGCGTCTCGCTGCGATAGGCCTTCAGCGTGCAGCCGAGATCGTGCAGCGGCACGCCGGAGATCCAGGCGATCAGCTTGTTGGCGACGAATGAGGGCAGGCGCCGGCTGAAGAGGCGATCCTGTCGCTCCCGGCGCCAGCCACTGACCACCTGATAGCCCTCACCGATCTTGTCGAGGAGGCGCGGAATGTCGTGCGGATCGTTTTGCAGGTCGGCGTCCATCGGCACCAGCACGGCACCACGGGCCGCGCGAATCCCGGCCATCATCGCCGCGGTCTGGCCAAAATTCCGCCGCAGGAGCAGCACGCGCAACCAAGGATGCTGCCCACATAGCTGCGGATAGAGCGCGTGAGAACCGTCGCGGCTGCCGTCGTCGACGATGATCACCTCGGCGCGATACTGCCGCTGCTCGATGACCTCGCCCAGCTCCTGGCAGAGCGGCACCAGGCTCTCGGCCTCGTTGAAGGCGGGGATGATGATCGAGAGCTGGAGCCCGCCGACGGCGGGCGGCGCCGCGGACGGGTGCGAGTCGATCATGACTGCGCTCGGACTCACTAGCGGCAACACAGCTCGGCCGCCGGCACGGTGGCCAAATGCTGCAGGTCGGGCCCGGTCTGCAAGCGCACGACGCCGCGACTGCTCGCGTCGTAGTACTCGACCTCTAGCGGGTACCACCCCGCCCGTACCCGCACCTTGCCGCAGGCCAGGCGCTCGGGATGGTCACCCCAGTCCTGGGCGATCAGCGCGCCGCCGAGGCGCACGCGCCCGCCATCATCGCTCTTGATACAAAGCTGCTGCGCGCCACCCTCCGGGAAGCGGAGGTAGCCACGCCAGCGAATGCTGAAGCGGTCGGCCTCGAGGCGCGGATCGAAAGCGCCGGTGCTGTCGAAGTCGATCCGCTCGTCGACCCGCGAGAAGGCCTGCTTTTCGAAGGCCACGCCGCGGTAGTACGTACCCGTGATGCCGCCCGGCGCGGTGATCAGCGCCTGATTCGCGATCGGCGCCAGTGGCCAGACGCTCCGCACCGCCAAGCCCAGCGCTACCAGCACCACTGCGCCGCAGACCGCGAGCGCGGCCAAGCGCCAACGCCGCTGGCGCTGCCGCTCCTCTGCGCTGGTATAGAGCGCCTTGGCGTACCCCTCGAGGCCCGCGATCAGGCGCTCGGTGGTGTCCACCGCGCTGCCAGTCTCGAAGCTCTCCACCTCGGCGTCGCGCGGCAAGAAGCGCTGGTGACGCGCCGCTTGCTCGGCCAGCGCCCGCAGCTCGAAGTAGCTGTAGCCGTCCTCGGCGGCGAAGTGCCCGTCCGTCGTGAACGCGGCAAACGCGGCCAGGCTGCTGTAATCGTCCGCGAAGGCCTCGCCACGGGTGGCGAAGAGCAGCTCCAGCACGTCACGCGCGATCCCGGCACAGATCCCAAGCACGATATGCCCGGGCAGGTCGCCGCCGCGCAGCGCATCGATCACTGTGCGATGGCCCTTGAGCAGGGCGAGCAACCACTGGCGCGTCTGTCGCGGTTGTGGCGCCGCGTCGCGCTGGAAGTCGAGCTGCCGCGACACGCCCCAGGCGGGCGAGAGCCGCTCCGCCCAGCTTCCCCGTGGCAGCACGGTGTCGAGGGCCGCCCACGACGTCGGCGCGTAGAGCGCCGGATAAACCGTCAGCCGACGCTGGCGAAAGAAGTCGACGACCTGCCGCGCGGCCACCGATCGCCGGGCGCCGTCCTCGGCCCCGCGCTGCCGCCCGACCGCCAGATAGCTCGCCGGTAGGCGTGAGAGCTGCACCAGCGCCAGGTCCTCGAGTCCGCTCAGCGCGGCGACGGCCTCGGCCTCGAGCGCCTGCCGCCAGGCCGCGGCCTCCTCGCCACGCGCCGCCGGCGACGGCCCCTCCGGGCTGCGCTTTGTGCCCGCCTCAGGCCCCGCGCCCGCCCCTACAGTCCCGTCTTCGCGCTCGCTGACTGCTTCCACCTTCGTCCCCATACCCACAGTGGCCGCGCAGCATAGGCGCGCTCAGCGAGGAGAATCAAGCTGCGTTACGACGCGTATTACGACGCGGCCGGCGGCCGGCGCGCGCGCACTCTTTTGCGCTGGGACTTTGCGCTCGGACAGGGCCCCGGCTAATCTGGCCTTCAGCCAACCCCCGCGCTGCCGCTCGAGGCGGTCGCGGCTGCCGGAGGTCGATACGATGCACAGTGCACCCCCCTTAGGCCCCGCGTCCGCCCCGGGGGTGCCGGCCCGTCCGCTGCCTTTGCCCCTGCTCCTGGCCATCGGCCTGTTGACGGCGCTGCTCTCGCTCCCGGGCCGCTCAGCGCGGGCCGCCGAGCCCGCGCCGCCGCCCCGCGCCGCCGCAGCCCAGCCAGACGCCGCCGCCCAGCCCGCCGCCCCCACCCGCGAGGCCGCTCCCGACGAGGGGGTCCCCGGCGAACGTGATCCCGCCGATCGGGCCTCGACGATCGGCGGTCTGAGCGGGCTCGTGCGCGTGGTCAGCGCCGGGCTTGGCATGACCCACACCTTTCGCCTCGGACTGCATACGGAGCTCTTGCAACGCTCGGGCTTCCTCGTGGCGGGTGATCGCCACGTTCGGCTGGTCGGCACGCTCTCACTGGCCTACACCCCCTGGCGCCACCTCGAGCTCTTCGCGAATCTGCGCAGCCAGGCCAACCACAACCAGCGCGCCGACAGCGGCGACCGACGCGATCCGGCGGTGATCTTCGCGCTCGGCGACCTGACGCTCGGTGGCAAGGTCGAGCTGCCGCTGCAGCCCTATTTCGCCGTGGGTGGCCAGCTCGAGCTCAACCTGCTCAACGCCGTCGGTGGCGTCTTCTATAAGGGCGCGGCCACCGGCTTCTACCTCGGCACGCTCACCTCGCTCCACCTCGACGCGCTGCGCTACGCGATACCGGCGCGCCTCCACGCCAACCTCGGTTTCCGTCTCGACCGGTCGGATAACCTGCGCAGCTTCGCGCCGAACTACGATCTGGCCAGCCTGCAGGTCGAGAAGTTCGCGCTCGGCATCAACCGCAGCCGCCTTCAGCTCAAGCTCGGCGCCGAGGGGCTGCTCGGGCGCTGGACGCGCATCGACCTTCGACCCCTGCTCGAGTGGGGACTCGATCTCGGCACCGGCTCGGCCGACGGCAGCTTCGCCGGTCGGGTCCCCGCCGGCGAGTTCGGCGGTCGCGTGGCGTCGTGGTTGACGGTCGGCGCGCGCGTGCGTCCGCTCCGCGGGCTCAGCCTTACGGTCGCGAGCGACCTCGGAATCACGAGCCCCGGCTTTGGCTACGGCCCACCCGTTCCGGTTTGGAACCTGATCGCTGGCCTCGGCTTCGCCTACGACCCGCTGCTGCCGCTGCGCCAGCGCTCCCAGGGGCCCTGTACGCCGACCAGCATCCCGGTGGCCGCGGCCCGGGCAACCGACCCCGCGCTGGGCCGCATCCAGGGCAAGGTCGTCCACGCCGATACGCTGCGACCGATCGAGGGCGTGGTCGTCGGCTTCCCGGGACGCGATCTGACCAACCTCTCGACCGGCGCCGATGGCAGCTTCTTGTCACCAGCGCTTCCTCCGGGCATCGCGCCCGTGCTCTTCCGCCACCACGCCTACGTGGCGACGCAGACACGCGTCACGGTTGCCGCCGGCGCGACCGCCAAGCTCCATGTGATGCTGCAGCCGGCGCTGCCGCAGCCGGTCGCCTTCGCCGCGCGCATCACCGACCCCGACGGTAAGCCGCTCGCCGCCTTCGTCGAGCTCAAGGGACTCAAGGAATCAGCGACCCCGATCGCCCTCCCCTGCGACGCCGCTGGAGCGGTCGCCACTGAGCTGCAGCCCGGCGACTACACGCTGAGCGTCACGGCGCCAGGCTACGTCCGCGTGCAGCGCGCCCTTCGCCTGAACCCCGGAGCTCCCCAGCAGCTGATCCTCGCCCTTGAGCGCGGCGCCGTCCTCAAGCCCGTGGCAGCCGCGAGCCGCGATCTGGTCCAGCTCACCGCCAACGCGCTCCTGCTGCGGCGCAAGATTCACTTCTCCAGCGGCAAGGCCAGCCCGCGCGGCGACGCCCTGCGCATGCTCGACGTCGTGGCGGACGTCCTGCTCGCCAATCCACAGCTCACCCACGTCGAGATCCAGGGGCACACCGATAGCAACGGCCCCGCCGCCGCCAACCAGCGTCTCAGCCAGGCGCGCGCCGACGCGATCCGCGAGCACCTGATTCAGCGCGGGGTCGCCGCCGAGCGCCTCACGGCACGCGGCTATGGCGCCGAGCGGCCGACGCAGCCCAACCTCTCGGCGCAGAACCGCGAGGCCAACCGCCGCGTCGAGTTCCACCTCAAGTAACCAGAAGCAACCGGCCCAGCATGTCTCGCCGCCGCCGCGTCGCGCTGCCGCTGCTGCTGCTGGCGGCAGCCGCCTTCGTCCTTGTCGTCAGCGGCGGGCTGCTCGCACCGCACTGCCAGCACGGCGCCGTCGAGCAGCACCTCACGATCGCGGGCTTGCGACTCGCCGGCGCCGAGGTTGGCGGGCGCGATGCCTCCGAGCTGCAACGCGCCTTGGCGCGACTGGCCCCTGCGGCTGCTGCGCACACCATCTTGCTGCGTTGGGCGACGGGATCACGCCGCGTCGCCCTCGCGCGGCTTGGCGTCACCGCCGACCCATCAGAGACCGCCATGGCGCTGCTCAGCATCGGCCACGCGGGATCCTGGCTGCCCAGGCTGCTGCTGCGCTGGAAGGCACGCCGCGGGCGCCTCGACGTGCCCTGGCAATTCCAGCTCGACGAGGCCCGCGCGCTGCAGTTTTTCAACGACCTGTCGGGCGCGATCGACCGTGAGCCGGCGGCGCCGCGGCTCGACCTCGAGCGACGCCGTGTCCGGCCCGGCCGCCAGGGGCTGCGGCTCGACCCGTTGCGCGCATTGGCGGCGACCGAGGCAGCGCTGCGCGCCGGCAGCGCCGAGGTGCAGCTCCCCTTGGTGCGGCTGCGGGCCGCCAGGGCTCCGGCACTGGCCGGGATCGACGTCAGTCAGGTGCTCGGCCACTTCATGACCGTGTACAGCCAGGCCGACGTTGATCGCCACAGGGCGCATAACCTGAGGTTGATCGCCGGACGGATCGACGGGCAGCTCCTCGCCCCGGGCGCGCGCTTCTCCTTCAACGCCACGGTGGGGGCACGGACGGAGGAGCAGGGCTACCGCACCGCAGCGGTGATTCAGCAGGGCGAGCTAATCGATGGGATGGCCGGCGGCGCGTGTCAGATCTCCAGTACGCTCTTCGCCGCCGCGTTCTTCGCGGGCCTCGACCTGCTCAGCTCACGCCCGCATACGATGCCCAGCTCGTACATCCGCCTTGGACTCGACGCCGCTGTGGCCTACCCTGAGACCGACCTGCGGCTCGGCAATCCCTATCCCTTCCCGGTCGCGCTGCAGGTGCGGGTCAGCGAGGGACGCGTGCGCGTGGCGATCCTCGGTCGGCGCCGCCCATGGCAGCGCGTGGTCTTCCGCCGTGAGGTCAAGCAACGCGATCCCTTCGGCGAGATCGAGCGTCCGGATGCCACGCTGCCGCGCGGCCAGCGGATCGTCACTCAGCGCGGTGTCCCTGGCTTCCTGGTCGAGCGACAACGCCTCTTCTTTGCCGCGGGCTCCGACCAGCCGCGCCGCGTCGAAACGCGCTCGCTGCGCTATGCCGTGACGCAGCAAATCATCCGGGTCGGCACCGGCCCGCCGCCTGCGCCTGGGATGGCGGGGCCTGCACCAGACCCTCCGCCCGCGCCCTACCGCGCCGACGTCGAGCCCCTGGCGATCGAGCAATGAGAAGGGCACGCGTCACGACGCGCGCGCAGCGCGGGTCGGGCGTGTCCGGTAGCCCGCCGCCGCCACCTGTCGCGGCGAAGGCCCGGCGACAGGGCTAGGAGGGCCGCTTCGAGCGCGACTAGCGCTTGGGGAGCAACGTGACGGGGGCCTCGACGTCGACCGGCTGGCCCTCGAACTCCGGGAAGGGCCAGCGCTCAATGGCCTTGACCATGCAGGCGATCATCGGTCCGTCGCGATTCGGCTGAATGTCGATCCGTGTCGGACGACCGGTGCTGCGCACGCTGAACGAAACGTTGAGCGTAATCGATCCATGATGGAGGGCCGAGTTTCGCTTGAGCGCGCGCGTGTAACACGCCTCCAACGAGCCCTTGCTGCGGCCGATCACCGCGAAGACCTGCTCCTGGGTCAGCGTGCCCTCGCGCGCCGGGGCCATCAGCGACTTGCCCTCGATGGTCAGCAGCGCCGGATCGACCTTGATCGTCCCCGGGTTGGCCAGCGCCTGCGCCAGCTTGACCTTGAGCGCGTTGAGGTCCTCCTGCAGCCGGTCACGCTCCGATTCGCACTTGCGCAGCGCCTCGAGCGACCGGTCGAGCTGCTGCTGACCCGCCTGCGGCTCGCTGTTGCAGCCGCCGCCAGCGCCGAGGACCAGCGCCAAGCCGCTCGCCGCAGCCACCACGCGACACCGGCGCACCAGCCAACGGCACGCGTCGAAAACCCCGCATTCTGCGTTCATTTCAAACCTCATCTTCAGCCTTCGCCTCAGCCTTCGCCTTAGCCTTACGCTGCGTCGTTCGATCCCCGACGCCGATCGCCCGCGCTGGGCAGGTGCGCAGCAGCGCGCGGGTGATTATCCATACGCCGGGCGCGCGACGCAATCCTTTGGCGGTTCGGGGGGCGCGGGTCCACGTTCTCAATAACCCCTGCGATGCCCAAGACGGCCGTAGGGCGGTCGATCCGCTGCGCCGATTCAAGGCCGTCTTTCGCTCTCCTCCGCCGCTTCCAACAGGCGATCCAGCCGCTGGCGCAAGGCGGGTAGGGTGTGTGGATCGTGGGCCACGAAGTCGACCAGCTCGCGTTCAGTCCGACCGCCCCACTCCATCACCGCCGCAGCCGCCGCGGCGAGAATCCGGGGCGCCCAACCTAACTCAGGCTCACAGCGGTAGGTCAGCAGCAGCTCCCGCAGCGGCTCCATTGCCCGTCGGTCGCCGATCGCCCAGAGCGCGTCGACCACCGCGGCGAGCGCCGGCAACGGGGTTTGCGGGTCGGCGAGCTGGAGCAGCAGCGGCCGCACGGCCTCGGGCAGTCGCAGGGCGGCGGCCGCCCGCGCCGCCGGCTCAAGCGAGGCTGCGTGCGTGCCCAGGACCTGGTCGTTGCGCTCGGCGAGGAGCGACAGGTACAGCTCGCTGGCGCGCTCGTCAGGGTGCTCGTTGAGGTAGTCGAGCGCCTGATCGCGCACCTCCTGCGTCACCAGCGGCTCGCGCGCGAGCCGCAATAAGGCCGCCGTTGGGGGCGGGCCCGCGCTCGCGGCGAGGCTCGAGACGAAGAACCTGGCGAGCCCAGGAAAGCGCCGATCGGGCTCGAGCAAGGCCCCCATCAGCGCATCGCGCAGCGCGGCCGCGGCCGCGGGCGGCGCCGCGGGCTGGACGTCGCCAAAGCCCTCCGCGTCGAAGGTGGCGCCCCAGACGCGCAGGCCGAGCTCGGAGCGCTCGCGCTCCGCCCCCGTGCGCGGATCGACCACCAGCAGCTCACCACCAGCGCCGACCAGCATCACGGCTCGGCCGGTATGCGTCGCCGCTACAAAGTCCCCACGTGTGGCGCGCCGCACCCACGCCAACTGCGGCCGCTGCGGACGCGCCCCCTCGACGGCGAAGCCGAGAAGAAAACGGTAGTGCAGCAGCAGCAGTCGATCGTCCGCCCAACCGCTCGCCGCCGGGCGAGACCCGGTGGGCCGCCGCCATAACCAGCGTTGCCGGTCGCCGGCCCCGTAGTCCCAGGGTGCACCGTCGTAGCTATCGCGACCCCAACTCGGGGCGATCCCGGTGATCACCGGCGGCACAACAGGCGCCGCGCCTGCAGCGCCGTCGGCCCCAGCGCCGATCCCCGGAGCGAGGCGCTTGACGCTGGCGCGCCCGCCAAAATACACGCCATCTCGATTGGCCTCGATCCAGGAAATCGCCTCGCCACGCCAGGGGAGCTGGACAAGGACGTCGCCGCTTCGCCCCTCCAGCAGCGCCAACCCCTGGCGCTGGGTTGGAAGGACGAGGTAGTCGCCCCAAGCACGGGGCGCGCCGATCGGCACCCACGACGGCACGGCCCAGCGGCGCTCGCCGCTACGCCCGTCGTAGGCCACAAGGGCGGCCTGGGGCGTCGCCGCCGCGCTGCTGCGCGGGGCACGGTGCGCGGCGCGCCGCCCCCAGACCGCGAACACCAGACTGCCGCTCGCCGCCAAACCGAGCACGCGCCATCCGGACTGGGGCGCCGGCGTACGCCAGAGCAGGCGCCCGTGTTCGCTATCGAAGGCCGCGAGCGATCGCCCCTCGTCCAGCGCGCAGGCGCCAAAGGCCCCGCCAACGACAACCCGCGAGGCGACGTCGGCGCGAACGATGAATCGGAAGCTGCGCCGACGCAGATCGTAGGCCGCGAGGCGCAGCGGCGCTTGCGCCACCAACCAGACCGTCGGCGCCTTGGCGGCAAGCGGCGACGCCCTGAGGCCCGAGCCAAAGGGCGCCAGGGCCCGTGCGAGCTGCGTTGAATCGGGAACCGGCGCCAACTCCCGCAGCCCGCGCGGCCCCGCGCAGCCCTCGAGCCCCGTAATCATCAGCGCGGCGACGAGCACGGCGCCTGCAGCGCGGCGCCAGTGGTCGAGCATCGCCTCGGGATCGCGCGCGGTCATCGGCGCCTGCGCTGCAGCGCCCGGGCCGCGGCCGCACGTGACGGTCGCTGTTGCTCCGCGGGCACCGCAGCCAGGTAGCGAGCCAAGGCGGCAGCGGCCTCGCTATCGCCCGACGCGGCGAGCGTTTGGACGACCCGCACGCGCAGGGGATCGGGGCCGAAATCCTCGCGCACCAGCAGGGCACCCAGGAGCTGAGCGCGGATCGAGCGCGACGCCGGCCCGGCTGCCTGCAGGGAGGCGTCGGTCGTCATCGCCGCCACCGTGCGCGCACCGCCCACCCGCGCGAGGGCTGGAAGGAGGGTCACCTCGCCGCGCTGCACGAGCATCAGCAGGGCGCCCTCGGCCGTGCGCAGGCCGAGCTCTGCCGCGAGCCCGGCGGCCGCCTCGCGAACCGCCGCGTCACCGTCGCCGAGCGCCGCGATCATCGTCTCGTCGGCCTCAGGCCCGCCGACGCGGGCCAGCGCCCGCAGCGCCGCCACCCGCACCGCGGGCGCACGATAGGTCGCGTAATGGCGCAAGATCGGTACCGCGTCGGCGGCGCCGGGTTGCCCCAGCGCGCCAAGGGCCGCGAGCAGCAGTGGCGGCGGCGCGCCGAGCCCGAGCACGCGCACCAGGGCGGCCCGGGCGGGCGGCGTGGCCAACACACCGAGCTGTTCGGCTGCGCTCACTGCGCGGTTGAGGTCCGCTCCATGCAGCGCATCGACCAGGGCGGTCGGCAGCTCGCGCACCGCGGCGCGCACCGTCGACGCGGTGCTCAGCAGCGCCGCCAGCGTAAGGGCCTTTGCCACCCGGAAGATCGACGCACCCATCACCAGCTCCTGGCCGCAGGCGAGGTCCCATTGGTGAAACGCGAGCGACCACTAAACGAGATGGCCGCGCCCCCGTCAAGCGCCCTGCCCGACCGCAGCCCCGCCAGCGCGTCACTCGGTGGTGTCGGCGTCGCTGAACTCGACATGGCCGGAGTAGCGCTCGGTCTCCCCCTCGAGCTCAAACTGCGTGCTGGCGAGCGCCACGCCACGGGCATCGAGCAGGTACATCTTGTAGCGCCGCTTGGGGGCGAAGGTGGGGCCGTCGAGTGCCAGGCTCGTCGCCAGGATGCGCTGGCCCCTCGCCGAGGTGAGGATGCTGTCGCCGGCCACGAAGACGCGGCCCTTGGTGATGTCGAAGAACTTCACCTTGACCTCGAAGTCGTCGACCGGCCGCCTGAAGAAGGCCATCAACTCGAGCGTCCAACGCTTCGCGTTGTTGCGGTCGGCAGCCAGGCGTGTGCTGCGGTGCTGCCGCAAAAACTCCGCAAAGGCCGCCTGACTGCGAAAGCGCGGCGGCGGGCGCTTGCGCAAAACCACAATCTCGCCAGCGAAACGGTCCTCGACTGGCGCCGCAGCGAGCGGCGGCGAGGACCCGAGCAGCCAGGCGATCGTCGCCACCAGCGCCCCCCAACGAAGAGCGTGAGACCTCTCGCGCATTACCTGCTACCTCGCAGATGCCGCTCTTTCGCAGCATTATTCAGTGCCCGGTAACACAAATTAGAACAAGAGCATCGCACCCGGGGCAGGAAGACGTCAAGCACCACGCGGCCCCATCGCGGCCATCCGTGGGTCACGACGCGCCCGTCAGGACGAGGGCAGCGCGGTGGCGGCGCCGGTCGGGCTGCCGCCCTGGAGCTGCTTCATTTCGAGGAAATCGATGAAATCCTGCGTGCGCTGACCATCGGCGACCACCAACACGCCATCCGCGCGCTGGCGCAGGAGCCGCGCGCGCTCCAGGCGCTGCAGTCCGGCATTGACCTCATCGCGCGTCAGGCCCAGGTGCGTCGCCATCCCCGCGCTCGTGAGCTCGACCGCCAGCCCCTCGGGGTCGGGCTGACCGCGGACCTCCGCCTCTTGGCGCAGGTACTTCGCGACGCGCGCATGAGGATGCCGCAGCAGCAACAGCTCCACCTGACGGCTCGAGTCCACCAGGCGGGTCGCCAACTGCTGGATCAGCCGAACGGCGACCTCGGTGCTGTGCTCGATCATGGTCTCGAAGGTGCTGGCCTCGATGACCAGCAGGCGCGCACGCTCGATTACGCGCGCCGTGGCGGAGCGAGGGGCCTTCGCCAATACCGAGAGCTCCCCGCAGAACTCGCCGGCCTCGAGCACGCCGAGGCGCGCCTCGCGGCCACCCACGTTGCGCGTGAGCTCGAGCTTGCCCGAGCGCACGACGTACATCTGCTCGCCTCGCTCGCCTTGGCGAAAGAGCACCGTCCCCGCCGGATACTCACAGGTGTATTGCTGCTGCGATTGCGCGTTGGTCACTTTGGGGCCACCTCGCTCGAAGCGCTTGGCGCCGGCGCGCCGCCCTCGGCCGACGCGCAGAGCGCCACGATCTGTTGCACGACCTCGTCGATCGTCAGTCGGCTGGTATCGATCCTGACGGCATCGTGCGCGGCGCGCAATGGGGCGATCGCGCGCGAAGTGTCGGCGTCATCGCGCCGCTGCTGATCGCTCAAGACCTCTGCCACAGTGGCCGCATGACCAGCCTCGCAGAGCTCACGGCTGCGCCGCTCGGCGCGCACGACCGGATCGGCGACGAGAAATATCTTCACCGCCGCCCGCGGGAAGACCACGGTGCCCGTGTCGCGCCCCTCGGCGACGACCGCGCCCGCTTCGGCGAAGGCGCGCTGTGGCACGAGCAACGCCTCCCTGACGGCCGGCCAGCGGCTGACGGCGGACGCCCCGGCGGCAATCTCTGGCGTGCGCAGCGCCGCGCTGACGTCCTCCGCGCCCGCGCCGTCGACCAAGAACACCCGTTGCTCGCCGCCCTCGGCACGGAACTCGAGCCGTAACTCACGGGCGATCGCCGCCAAGCCCTGCTCGTCCTGCCAGTGCACCGCCCGACGCTGAGCCACCACGGCCAGGGCGCGATAGATCGCCCCCGAGTCGAGCAGCAAGGCGCCAAGCCGCTGCGCCACCCGGCGCGCCACGGTTGACTTGCCAGCGCCGGCCGGCCCGTCGATCGCAACCACCAAGAACACCCCTTCAGGCCCCGCGTTTCGTTCCACCGCTACACCTCGCCGCATCGGCAACGGCATGCGGCCGCCTCCGGCTGCCCCGGCTGCGACGCACCTCCCTGCCGAAAAGCCCGACGATACGGGCCCGAGCGTCGCCTCCGCAAGCGCCGCGCCTCTTGGGTCGACGTTCAGCCGATTCGCCCCAGACCCGCGAGGGCGCCGCGCGACGCCGTCGGCGCTCGTGCGCTCCGCGGCCGGCCGCAACGCGCCGGATTGCGTTCGCCTCCGTCTGCCTGCATCGTCTCGCTGCCTCGTTTGGCCGACAACCGTGCAGCTCGGCGCCGCCGTCGCAGCGCGTACGGCGAAGAAAGGGGACCTGATGCGAAGACTCCACGAACCCGCGACAGAGCTCGCGCCGCGCCGCCCCTCTGCCCGGTGCAAAGCGCCAGCGCGCGCGCTGGCCTTGACCCTCGCGCTGGGACTGAGCGCGCTGGGACTGAGCGCGTGCTGCCACAGCCCCAAGACGCCGCTCGGTCGACAGAAGGGCCTCGGGCAGCTGAGCGCCGAGGCTAGACCGGACGCTCGGCCGAGCCGGCAGGCAGCCTACCTGCAATGGCTCGAACGGCACTCGATGCTGAAGCAAGCGGAGGCGCTGGCGCAGCGCTACTCCGGCAAGGGCTTGCTGTGGCGGCACCCCTACGCCGCGATTCGGCCCCGGGCCGCGTCCGCGCTGGCGTCGACCTGGTTCACCGCCTATCCGGGCGCCACCATCACGCGCGAGGGCGCGAGCGTGCTCAAGACGCTCGGTGACGAGCGTCTGTGGCGGGCCTTCGCGTCGATCGGCATCAAGGCGATGCACACTGGGCCGATGAAGCGCTCGGGCGGCGTCACGGAGCGGCGCTTCACCCCGACGATCGACGGTAACTTCGACCGCATCAGCATGCGCATCGACCCCGGCTTCGGCGACGAGGCTGAGTATCGCGCGCTGGTGGCCCACGCGCGCAGCAACGGCGCGATTGTGATCGCCGACGTCATCCCCGGCCATACCGGCAAGGGCCCCGACTGGCGCTTGGCCGAGCGCGGCTACCAAGACTACCCGGGCATCTATCACATCGTCGAGATCGACGAGAAGGATTGGGGGCTGCTGCCACCCGTCCAACCCGGCGAGGATAGCGCCAACCTCAAGCCCGCGGTCGTCGACCAGCTCAAGGCCAAGGGCTACCTCGTCGGCCGGCTCTACCGCGTGATCTTCTTCGAGCCAAAGGTCAAGGAGACCAATTGGAGCGCGACCGACGTGGTCGAGGGCGCCGACGGCAAGCGCCGTCGCTGGGTCTACCTGCACTATTTCAAGGCTGGCCAACCGACGCTCAACTGGATCGATCCGACCTTCGCCGCCGCCAGGCTCGTCATCGGCGACCTCCTCCACGCCGTGGGCGAGCTCGGCATCGGCATGCTGCGCCTCGATGCCAACGGCTTCCTCGGTATCGAGGTCGATCCGAGCGGCGCGCCGGCCTTCTCAGAGGGCCATCCGCTCTCGGTGACCGGAAATCAGCTGATCGCCGGCACCGCGCGCAGGCTCGGCGCCTTCACCTTTCAGGAGCTCAACCTCTCGCTCGACGACCTGCGCCTGATGCAGAGCGGCGGCGCGGATCTCTCCTACGACTTCGTCACCCGCCCGGCTTACCACCATGCGCTCGTGACCGGCGATGCGCGCTTCTTGCGCCTGATGCTCAACCTGGCGCGCGAGCACGGCATCGATCCTGCGACGCTCATTCACGCGCTGCAGAACCACGATGAGCTGACGCTCGAGCTGGTGCATTTCTGGAATAAGCACAAGGACGATGTCTTCTCCTTCCGCGGCAAGCGACTCAAGGGATCCGCGCTGCGGACCATCATCCGCGACGAGCTACTGCAGAAGCTCCTCGCCGTGCCCTACAACCTCAAGGCCTCTAACGGCGTCGCCTGCACCACCGCCTCGGTGATCGGCGCTGCGCTGGGGTTGAAGGACCTGCGCTCGCTGAGCAAGGACCAGCAGGCGCAGGTCCGCAAGCTGCACCTGCTCCTGGCCTTCTACAACGCCTTCCAGCCGGGCGTCTTTGCGCTCTCGGGCTGGGATCTCGTCGGCGCGCTGCCGCTGCCCGCGCCCGCCGTCAGCACGCTGATGGCCGACGGCGACACGCGCTGGATCAACCGCGGCGCCTACGATCTCCTGGGCGACAATCCGAAGGCGACGACCTCGACCTCGGGCATACCCCGCACCGCGACGCTCTACGGTCCCGTGCCGCTGCAGCTCGCCCAGCCCGACTCCTTCGCCTCTCAGCTCAAGCGGCTGCTCGCCGTCCGCGAGCGCTATCGGATCAATCAGGCCAAGCAGCTCGAGGTGCCGGAAGTGCGAAACCCGGGTCTGCTGGTGCTGGTGCATCAGCTGCCTGCGGGGGGCGGCATCGAGGTCACCGCCGTCAACTTCGGCCGCGGTCCCGTCAGCGAGTCGCTAAGGCTAAGCGCGGTCGCCGGGAAGTCTTCGCTCGCCAACCTCCTCGAACCAGCGAACCACGACGACCGACTGATCGGCGGTCGCCTGATGCTGAGGCTGGCAGCCTTCGAGGGCAAGGCGTTGTTGATCAGGTAGCACCCGCCAGCGCCGCGCTTGCTCGGAAGCCCGCGGTGGTCGCCCGTCGCTCGTGCGGGCGCCGACCTCAGGCCGTCGCCGCCGCTGGGCCACCTCGCTCAGCCCTGCGCGCTCCCCTGCTGCGCCTGAGACCCTGCCTGCGGCGCGGCCTCGGACGCGGCGAGTCCCTCGCCCGGCGCGCCCTCCCAGCAGACGAACTCACGCCAGCGCGCGCTGCCGGCCGACGACGCCAGGGCCTCGTTATCGAAGCGAGGGAGCTGCTGCAGCCTGGCGAGAAGGTCGAGCTCGCACGCGCAGTCGAGCGCAATGACGCAGCGGCCGCCTTCGGCGCCGCGGAGCAAGAGGAAGAAGTCGTCGGCGTCTGGCCCCTCGTCGCTCGTCACGATCGACACCGCGACCAGCTCATCCCAGCGGACGTCTTCGAGGACCTCGTCGCCCCGCAGTCGCCGGAGCCCGACGCCATCGACCTCGACGCGCAGCCTGCGCGTTGCGAGCGCGGCGCGGCGTAGGCGGTTGCTCAGCAAGGGAGCCAGGAAAGCGGCGGCGAGCAGGATCGCGCGCAGCGCCAGCGGGAGGCCGCTGACGAACCAGCAGGCAACGCCGCCGACAAATACCAGCGCCAAGACCACTGGCGGCCACCGCCTGCTAACAAGCGCACGCGCCATCTTTTGTCGAAGAGTGTCCATCCTTGACCCTTGACGCGGCCCCCCCGCCAGGCCTCGGGGGCCAGCCACGGTCGCCGCTGATGCCGGCAGCCAGCGTAGCATCGCCGGGCAAAGGGCCGCGCGGCCCGCGCAACCCCGACCCGCGCAACCCCGACCCGCAACCCCGACCCGAGTTGATCCGTTAGACGCCCCCGGCCCTGATGACCCCGACCCGCGGCCCTGACGACCCCAGGGCGATCGCAAAGTCCCGACGGTCGACGGGAACCCATTGGGGGGAGGAACCTAGCGGGGACCGGCACGGCGCGATGGCTGGGTGGTTTGAGGCTCAAGCAGAGCGATCGTGATTGACCGCCGATCGCGACCGTGATCCAAGGTAGGTGCCGGGCGGAGTTACGTCCAGCACTGGAGCCTCTGCGATGACCGTCTCACGATTCGACAAGCTGCTCACGATCACGCGTGCCATGCCAGACCCACGGGAACGCCGGGGGCTGCGACATCCGATCTGGGAAGTTCTATTCGTCGCGCTCGTCGGAGCTCTCGCCGTGGCTGACGGCGCTGATGCCATCGAGATCTTCGGTATCGAGAACGAAGAGTGGTTCCGACGCCGTTGTGCTCTGCAACATGGCATCCCCTCGCAAGATACCTTCCTGCGCATGTTGGCGGCCATGGACCCTCGCGCGTTCGAGGCGCTGTTCCGTCGGTGGGCGACGAGCTATGGGGCGAGCGTGGCGGCGACGGAACGTGTCAACGACTACTCGTCCGCCGTCGTCGGTCACCCCGGTCGCGACTACCTCTGGATCCTCGCCCGCACTCCGACGATGGCGGAGGCGAGCTACCGGGGCCTCATCACGCGCCTCCAGGCCCAGGGCTACCAGACCTCCCGGATCGTACGAACGCTACAGGTCGCGGGACCGCCCCCTGCGGGCGACTCTCGATCGCGGGAAAGAAGCTGATGACGGGGCTCCAGCCAGAGCGCTTGCTGCTCCTGACCGGCGCCACGGGATTCGTCGGTGGCGCGGTGAGACCGGCCCTCGCGCGCGAGGGCTGGCGCGTGCGGTGCCTGACTCGGGATGCCGCGCGGGCCCAGCAGCGCGAGCCCGCCCTCGACTGGGTGCAGGGCGACGTGGCGGATCCGGACTCGTGTGCTCGCGCGCTCGACGGATGCCAGGCAGCGCTCTACCTCGTGCACGGGATCGGCGAGGGCGGGGACTACCACCGGCACGAGGTGATGGCCGCAGCGACCTTCTCGAAGGCGGCGGCCGCAGCGGGCGTCGAACGCATCGTGTACCTCGGCGGCGTCGCGCCGATCGGCACGGGCTCCGATCACCTGCGCAGCCGGCTCGACGTGGGCGAGGCGCTGCGCGCCGGTTCGGTGCAGACGATCGAGCTGCGCGCAAGCATGATCGTCGGGCACGGCAGCCTGAGCTGGCTCATCGTCCGCGACCTGGCGGCCCGCTTGCCCTTCATGGTCCTGCCGCGGTGGCTGAAGTCGCGCACGCAGCCGGTCGCGATCGACGATGTCGTCGTGGCGCTGGTGCGGGCGCTCGAGCTGCCCCTGGCGGCGAGCGTCTGGTATGATATCGCGGGACCGGTCACGCTCTCCGGAAAGGAGATCCTCGAGGAGACCGCGCGGGTCATGGGCCTTCGGCACCCACGCATGATCGAAGTGCCTCTCCTATCGCCTCGCTTGTCGTCGCTCTGGGTTCGCTTCGTCACGCGCGCACAGTGGTCCGTGGCACGCGAAGTGGTGGTCGGCCTAACCGAGGATCTGCTGGCACGAGACGACCGCTTCTGGGTGCTCATCTGCCATCCACATCGCTCGTCCTTCGCCGAGGCGGCAAGGTCGGCCCTCGACGCCGAGCGCGGCGACCACCGTGTCCAAGGAGCCTGGGGCGCCATCGAGCGCGCGAGGGGCCTCTCGAAGAGCTCGGCATGAATCGCCCGGTCACCAGCGTTGTCACCGCGAGGTCGCGAAGCACCACGCTCGCGTTCGCCTCGATCGCGGCGTGGCTTGCTGCTGCCGCGGTCACGGGGCCACTCGGCATCTGGCCGGCCATCGGTGGTGCGGCGGTTGCGCTCGGCCTCGCCGTCCTGCTGTTCGAACGCCCCGCACCGCTAGCGCTGCTGCAGCCGAGCCCCAGGCTCATGCTGCTCGGTGCCACAGCGGGGGGCCTGATGGCCGGCGCCACCTACCTGCTCTATCCACTGCTCGCGCGCAGCTTGCCGTTCATCGCGAGCGACACCATGCAGCTGTACGCGGCGTTTCGGAGGCCGTCGCTCGTCGTCGCGTCGGTTGCGCTCGTCCCCGTCATCCTCGGAGAGGAGCTGGTCTGGCGCGGCGTCGTTCAGGCTGCGCTCGTCCAGCGCCTGGGAGCTTGGAGGGGCGTCGCGCTGGCGGCTGTCGTGTACGCGCTGGTGCACACGCCTCTCGGCTCGCCCGTGCTGGTGGCGGCCGCGTTCTTCTGCGGACTGGCGTGGGGCACCCTGCGCGCCACGACAGCGAGTCTCGTACCACCCTTGGTGGCTCACCTGTTGTGGAACGCACTCGTCCTGCTCTGGCTGCCACTGGACATCAGCTGAAGAAAGGAGCACCCAATGCCTCACGTCGTGCTTGAAGAGGCCATCGATCTCCCAGTCGCCTGCCCGAGTATCCAGCTCACGGCGGTCCGAAACGGGAGTGAGATCCTGAAGGTCGTCGATGTCTACCTGAACCGGTCGGGGCACACCGCGCTCGTGGACTGCGTGGTGGTCGAGGAGGGGCGGTCGCAGCCCTTCTTCGTGCAGCTCTCGCAGAAGGACCGACAGATCACCGTGCGGCTGCTCCCGGCGACCGATCCCGAGAAGACCGTCGGCGTGAAGCGCCTGATGGGGCTCATCGCCAAGCAGCTTCACGAGAGAGCTACCGGAAGCCGCTTTGGCAAGACGAACCTGCAGGAGTTCTTGCAGTGAGCGACCGCGCGCAACCCCGACCCGGCAGCGGCGCTCCAGCAGGCGCGCAAGCGCAGCAGACCCGGTCGGCTCCGCTCGCCACGCCAGTTGCATATTCAGTTGCATATCCGTGAACGCGGTCTCCCAGAATTCAGTCACGCGCGGCTCCTGCTTCTGGTGAAGGGCGTGGAGCCCTGAAGGTTGCCGACACCCCTCCACGATGTACTGCTCGGGCAGCGCAATCGGCGACACCCTGGCTGAAAGGCCGGCGCCCTCGAGTGCCACGAGGACCGCCTCGGGCACGACGCGCATGCTCGCCGGCGGGCCACGGAGGGCGCTGGAGCTGAGTCCACGACGAACAGGCTTCCGTGCGGTCGGAGCGCAGCCGCGAGGCCGCGCGCGTACTCGCCGCGATCACCGAGGTGGTGCCACACGTGCACCACGAGGATACGGTCGACGCTACTCGGGGCCAGGCCCGAGGCAGTCGGCGTGGCCTGGATCGCGCGCAGTACATCGCCGGGACACTGCCACTCGTGGCGCGCCGGATCATCAAGCACCTGGGCCAACGCGGCCGCGTCGGCGAATGCGTGGTGGGCTCCGCCGACGCCGTGGTCACCATGCGGCCGCACATGTTCGTGGTCGCGATGCCGTGCTCCGTGTGCGGAGCAGCGGGTTCCTGTCGGGTCCACAGCCCGAGTCGAAGCCGAACTGCACGGACCGCCGAGCGTCGCCGTGAGGACGGCCGTCACCGGCTGTCGCATCTGCTCTCCAGTCCCGGGTCTCGCCTGCGGCCAGCTCTAGGGACGTTCTTCGGCCGCTAGCCGGCGTTTTGGCCTACCCTGGCGCCCAGGCGCGCGGTGTCGAGCCGCACAGATCGAGGGCCGGATCCAATGCCCCTTTTCGCTTCCGTCCGTGGGACGCCAGAAGGTAGGCTCCACCCCATGGTCGAGCACATCGTCTGGTTCAAGTTGCGAGCTCAGGCCCCCGAGGCCGACAAGCAGCGCCTGATGGCCGAGCTGGTAGCGCTCAAGGAGCGCATTCCCGGCATCATCGAGGCCAGCGCTGGCGCCGACTACTCGGGCCGCGCCGCCGGCTACACGCACGGTTTCGTTGCCCGCTTTGTCGATCGCGCGGCGCTCGAGGCTTACCACCCGCACCCGGCCCATCGGACTGTCGTCGAGCGCTACGTCGAGCCGATCAGCGAGGGCGTGTTGGCCCTGGATTTCGAGCACGACTGACCCAGCGATCGCCCGGCCGTCCCCTGCAGTTCCCGACCCGGGTCAGTATGAGGCGAGCTGTTCCAACGATGGCAATCTGAGTCCACGAGGTCTCGCGTCCGGTCCAAGCGCGGCCCCGACCCCGCGTCGAGCAGCCCCGCTTCAAACCTGAAGACGCACCGTCGACCTCAGGGGGACAGCGCCACCCGAGAGGACGCCTTCAGACGTCGCCGAAGAGGTGCCGAAAGAGCAGCCGGCCACCGACGAAGAAGCCGTCCCGCGGGGGCGCCGCTTCGATGCGCATAAAGCCACCGAAGGTCACTTCCAGCTTGACCGCCGAGCGCTGGTCCAGCGGCAGCGGCAAATAGGCCACGAGCCCGATCAGGAACTCGGCAGCGGGGTCCCGCTCGCCGACCACGCCGCCAAAGCCAGCAAGAACCCCAGCATGCTCACACACCAACCCCTCCCCGGTCAGGCGTAGATGGACGGCATCGGTGGCCGGCCGATAGCCCAGCTCAAAGATCAGCTGCCCGCTCACCAAGCCCACGTCCCTGCCGTACTGAATCACGGCGCTGTTCCCGGCCCGGGTTAGTGTGACGCGGGGTTAGGCTGACGCGTAGGGAATAGATAGCTCGGGGTACTGGTGCAGCGGGCACAGCGCGTACAGCGGGCACAGCGCGTACGTTGCAGGCGTGATATTAACCCCGGCCGCCTGAGCCCCTCTACCGCCGAAAGACGACGAAACACTCCCATGTCGCGCTTCTCGATGAAACCCAGGCTGCCCACCGGGCCGACGAAGTCGGCCTCCGGCAGCATCACGCGCTACATCACCGCCCGCGGTTACCGCTTGCTGACCGATGAGATCCACCAGCTGTGGAAGGTGGAGCGTCCCCGCGTGACCCAGGAGGTCGCCGAGGCGGCCGCGCTGGGGGACCGTTCGGAGAACGCCGAGTACATCTACGGCAAGAAGCGCCTGCGGGAGATCGACAGGCGACTGCGCTTCCTCAGCAAACGCATCGACGAGCTCGAGGTGGTGCGACCCTCTGAGGCGCAGCAGGGACGAGTGTTCTTCGGCGCCTGGGTCACTGTCGAGGACGAAACCGGCGAGACCTCACGCTTTCAGATCGTCGGGCCTGACGAGTACGATCCGAAACAGCACCGCGTCAGTATCGACGCACCGATGGCACGCGCGCTGCTGGGAAAGGCCGAGGGTGACACCGTGCGTATCAACCGCCCCAAGGGCGTCATCGAGGTAACCATCGAGGCCATCGAGTACGAATAGCCACGGCTCGTCGGCCCGTCGCGCGCGCCGTCTGGCTGTGCCCGCTGTTCCCGACCCGCGCTCTTCCCCAGTCAAGCAGCCCCGTTCCAAACCCGAAAACGCACCGTTGCCCTTAGAGAGCGAGCGCATTGCGCTGCCCAGCATACCTATGTTGCACGCGTCATATTAACCCGGGTCGGGGACAGCGTCGTACCCGGGTCGGGGACAGCGTCGCGGGTCGGGGACAGCGTCCTTAACCCGGGTCGGGGACAGCGTGGGACAGCGTCCAATCGCCATCGCCATCGCAACCGCCTATCGCCGCCGCTTCTTCGGCTGGTACAACCACGGCCACCGCTACGCGGCGCGCGGCTTGCTCACGCCGACCGAGACCCGGATGGACATGCCAACGAAGGCGACGCTGCTGGTCGCGAGGAGACGCTGCAGGAGATGCGCCGACGAACGGTCGCCTTGTCGTTGACCGATACGGCGCTCCCTACCCGCCGCGCAGCGCCGGGGTGGATCGCACCGCGACGCGGAGGGGACTCACCCTTAAGGGAGCCATCTTGAGCCGGGGGCCAGCATCGAGCGCGCCGCCAGGCCCGCGACTGATCGATCATCTGCGCGCGCTGGGCTACACCAACCGCGCTGCGCGTGCGCTGCTCGCGAGCGGCAAGGTCTCCTACGGGGGCGCGCCTACCGCCGACGAGGGGCGCCAGGTGGACCCCGCGCGCGTGGTGCTTTCGCTCAATGCAGCCCGCCACCGCCCCAATCGCGACCTCGTGGTGCTCTTCCATGATCGCCACCTCGCCGTGGTGCTCAAGCCACCGGGGATGCTGGCGGTAGACGCACCCGGGCGCCGGCAAGAGACCAGCGTGATCGAGGCCGTCCGCCACCTGCTCGGCTCCGCCTTCGCCGTCCACCGCCTCGACGAGCCGACCTCGGGGCTGATGATGGTCGCGCTGACGGAGGCCTGCCAGGCGCAGATCAAGGCGCTCTTGTTCCGCCACGAGGTGGAGCGGGAGTACCTGGCGATCGTGCGCGGCCACTTCCCGGCGGCGCCGGTCCGCGTCAGGACCAAGCTCGTGCGTGACCGCGGCGATGGACTGCGGGGCAGTCGCGACGATTCCGATCAGGGCCAGGCCAAGGAGGCCGTGTCGCGCTTCAGCCTGGTCGAGCGCCTCGGTCCTCGCGCGTCGCTCGTGGCCGCCAAGCTCGAGACGGGCCGCACGCATCAGGTGCGGATACACCTATCCGAGCGAGGCTTTCCCGTCCTCGGCGATCCGCTCTACGGCCCGCGGGGCAGCGAGCAGCTGGCCCCCCGCCTGGCCCTGCACGCAGCCCACCTGGGGCTGCGTCATCCGCTGGACGGCAGCGCGCTCTCGTTCGCGGCGCCGCTCGCTGACGACCTCGAGCAGCTGCGCCGGCGCCTCTGCCGGCCCTGAGCTGCCTGCCTGCGCGTGGCCCAGCGGTCGCGGTGGGGCGACCCGAGGGGCACCTGCTCGCGCCGCGCTGGGCTCGCGCCGCTCCGCTACACTCTCGCCGCTCCGCGCTGTCGCCCGGCGCGCGGGCCCGTTATACTCGCGGCCCCTGTCGCCCAGAGGAACGACCTTGACGCGCACCCTTCCACGCTCAATCGCCACAGCGACCGGCACCGCGCCCAGGACTTGCACCGCACGCGCCTTGCGCCCCGATCTCGACGTCGCGAGCAGACCCTATACACGGCGGGCGGAGCGGCGGGCGTCGCGCCGGCACCGGCCTTGGGTCGCGCCACGGGGCGCGCTGGCGCTGGGGATCCTCTTCGCCCTGCCCGCCTGCCGACCGGCGCCGACCGCCCATCCCGCCGCCACGACCGTCACCACGAGGGCCAGCGTAACGGACCCCAAGCAGGTGGTCGCGCGCGTCAATGGCGCCCCGCTGCTGCGCGAGGACGTAGCGCTCCAGCTCGGCGGCGCGGCGAATGCGCAGCGCGCGCTGGAGCGGGCGATCGACGAGGAGCTCTTGGCCCAAGAGGCCGTGCGACGCGGCTTCGCGCGCGATCCAAGCATCGCCCGCGAGCAACGTCGTGCGCTGGCGCGCCGCCTGATCACGCGTGACTTCATCGAGCGCTTGCCGCCGAGCGCGATCCCACGGCGCCTGGTCGAGCGCGCCTACGCGCTCAACCGCACGCGCTACGTCCATCCCGAGCTGCGCGAGCTGGTGCATATCCTCGCCGTCGCCGACCCCAAGGGAGACGACGCTGAGCACCACCGCCAGGCCCGGGCGGTGGCGCGTAAGGCGCTGGCGCTGGCGGGCGCACGCGCCGCGTTGAGCGCTGCCGAGTTCAAGGCGCTCGGCGAGCGCCTCAAGGCGACGAGCGCGCCGATCAAGCTGCGCGTCGAGGAGTTCACCACCGCGCCCGGCGAGACGATCGCGCCCTTCTCCGCGGCCGCCTTCGCGCTGGCTCGACCGGGCCAGCACAGCGGCGTCGTCCGCACCGACTTCGGCTATCACGTCATCTACCTCAAGGCGATCACGCCGCCCCGCAACGCCGCGCTCGCCGAGGTCGAGGGGGAGGTGCGCAAGCGTATCCTCGCCGACGCGCGCCGCGTCGTGCTCGACGAGCGCCTGAGCGAGCTGCGCCAGCGCGGCCCGGTCGTCGTCGACGAAGCCGCGGTCGAGCGCGCCCTGGCGCCCAAGGGCGGCTGAGCAGCCCGCGCGCGCCGAAAGGGAGAGCACGAGAGCACGTGGCTTCGGTCTTCTCAGAGATCCTCGACGAGCTGCTGCGCGAGCTTCCCGAGGCGCTCGGCGCGATCTTCATCGATTGGGAAGGCGAGTCCGTCGACCACTCGGCCGGCGACCTCGGCGCGACCAACATCCGCCTGGTCGGCGCCCACTGGGGCATCGCCTACAACTTGATGCGGCGCGCGTGCGAGCAGCTCGAGCTCGGCACCCCCACCAACCTGGTGCTGCGCTTCGCCGAGCGCCGCGTCGTGATCGGACGCGTCGTCGAGGGCTACTATCTCGTCATCGCCACCGCGGCGAACAGCCCGCTCTGGCGCACGCTGCGGGCGCTGCGCCAGACGCGCGAACGGCTCTTGAAGGAGCTCTGAGCGCGCGCCCCGCGGGGCTCTGCGCGGGAGAGGGAGAGAGAGGAGAGGCTCAGGCGGCGACGAGCTGAGCCTCGCTCAGGTTGACCGAGACCAGCTTCGAAACGCCGGGCTCCTCCATCGTCACGCCGAAGAGCCGGTCAGCGATCTCCATCGTCGTATGGTTATGCGTGATGATGATGAACTGCGAGCCGGTCGACAGCTCCTTCACCAGCTCGCGCAGGCGCAAGACGTTGGCATCGTCGAGCGGCGCGTCGACCTCATCGAGCAGGCAGAAGGGCGTGGGCTTGACGAGGAACATCGCGAAAATCAGGCTCGTGGCCGTCAACGCCTTCTCGCCACCCGACATCATGTCGATCGAGACCAGCTTCTTGCCGGGAGGCTGAGCCACGATCTCGACACCGCCCTGCAGCACGTCCTCGGCCTCCGTCAGCAGCAGCCGCGCCTTGCCGCCGTGGAAGAGGCGCGGAAAGACCTGCTGAAACTGTTCGTTGACGCGATTGAAGGTCTCGAGGAAGCGCTCGCGGCAGGTGCGATTGATCTTCTGAATCGCCCGCTGGAGCTGCCCCAGCGCCTGCTCGAGGTCGAGGCGATGCCGATCGAGCTGATCGTGGCGCTGGCTGAGCTCGTTGTACTCGTCGATCGCCGTCAGGTTGATCTCGCCCATCCGATGAATCAGCTCGCGGAGCTGGTCGATGCGCTCGCGCTCGGGCTCACCGACCGGCGGGCGCAGGTGATAGTCGCCGGCCACGCGCGGTAGCTCCTCGCGATAGCGCTCCCAAATCTGCTCGTCGAGGTGCCGGCGCCGCAGCGCCAGCTCGCTGCCACGCAGCTGCAGCCGCCCCAGGCTTCCGCCGAGGCTGCCCGCCTCCTCGCGCGCCGTCTTGACGGCGGACTCGCTCGCCCCCAGCGCCTGTGCACGCGCTTCGTAGCCCGTGCGACCGCCCGACAGGGAGTCCTGGAGCTGCGCGCGCTGACCGACGAGGTCGTCGATCTCGGTCCGCGCGCCGACCACGCCCTGCTTCAGCCCCTCCGCGCGCGCCAGGCCCGTGGTCATCCCCTGCTGCAGGCGCTCGACCCGACGTTGGCGCTCCGCCCGCACTCGCTCGAGCTGACGCAGCGCCTCTTCGGTCGCCGCGCAGGTGGCGTTGACCTGCGCCAGCGCCACCTTAAAATCTGTCACGCTGCCCGCGTCGTCATCCGCCAAGATGGCCAGGCGCCGGTGCTCGCGTCCGAGCAGCGCCAGCGTATCACCCGCCGCCCAGCGACGATCGCAGGCCACGACCAGCGTCTCCGCGAGCAGGCGATCCTGGCGGTCGAGCTCCGCCAACCCGAGCGCGGCGCGCTCGAGCTCCTGGCTCAGGCGCTGATGCCGCACCATCACCTCGCTCAGCTCCGACTGCGCCCGCCCGAGATCCTTCTCGCGCGTGAGCGTCTCCTTCTCGCTCTGATGGGCCTGCTGCGTGGTCTCGCGCAGCACCTGCTCGAGGGTCGCGATCTCGGTCTTGACCGAGACATGCCGCTCCAGCGCCGCATCGTACTGATCCTGCAGCTCGCCGATGATCGCCTTCAGCTCTTTGATCTCGCGCTTCTGGTGCAACACACCCGAGTTCTCTGCATCCTGCGAGCCGCCGGTCACGGTGCCGTCGGGATCGAGGATGTCGCCCTCGAGGGTGACGACGGTATGACGCCCGACCTGGTCCCAGATCCCGACACCGGTCTCGATCCTATCGACGACGATGACGTCCCCGAGCAGCGCTTCAGCCACCGGGCGATACTGGTCCTGGCAACTCAGGAGCCCGAGCAGCGGTCCGTGCACCCCAGGCGCGCGGTAGGCGAGTGCCGCGGGCGCCAGCAGCGGCGGCGCCGCCGCCTGGTGGTCCTCTGCGCAGCGCGGCTGCTCACTGCCGGGATCATCCGGCTTCGAGGTCCAGACGAAGCCAATCGGCGCGTCGGTCAGGAGCGCGCGGCGGTAGGACTCACCGCGCTCAGCCGCGCGGGAGATGAAGCTGGTGCGGCCCTGGGCGCTCTCCTTGAGATAGCGAATCGCGTCGATGCCGACCTCATCGCTCTCCACGATCACGGCGCCGAGCCGATGGCCCAAGACAGCCTCGACCGCCAACTCGAAGCCTGCCGGCGCCTCGATCGCGTCGGCGACGACACCGAGCACACCACGCTCACGCGACGATCCATTGTGGCGCTGCATGACCGCGCGCGTGCCCTTACCCAGGCCCTCGTAGCGGGCCTGGATCTCTTGCAACGAGGCCAGTCGGCTGCGCCGACGATGCAGCTCCGTCCGCAGCACCTCCAGCTCGGCCTCGCCGCGCCCGACCTGTTGCCGCAGCTCGTCCAGCCGAGTGGTCGCGCTGCGCCGGCGCTCCTCGAGCTGCTCGCAGACGCCGCCCAGCTCCTCGAGCTGAGCCCGCAGCTCCTCGGCCGTCGCCCGCAGCTGCTCGCCGCGCGCCCGTAGCTGGTCCAGGTCCTGCGCCCCCTGGGCCGCCCGCTGCGTCAGATCGTCACGCCGCTGGCGCGCGGCGCGCTGATCCGCCTCGGCCCGCGCGGCCTCCCGCTCGGCCGTCGTCAGCGCCTGACGCTCGCCGTCGATCGCGGCCTGCACCTCGCCGAGGGCTCCCCGCAACCTGTCGAGGCCCTGCTGCCGCCCCGCGAGCGAGCCCGCGTGCTCCGCGCGCTCCTGCTGCAGCGCGGCGGCGCGCCCACGCGTCTCTTGCAGCCGCGCCTCGTCGTCGACGAGCTGCCGCTGCAGCTCCTCCACCTCGCCGCGCGCATGCCCGGCGTTGCGTTGCAGCTCCTCGGCCTCGCGCGACTGAAACTCGATCTGGCTCTCTCCGAGGCGGATCCGATTGTCGAGCTGATAGAGCTGCTCCTGGAGCTGATTGAGCGCCCGCTCCTGCTCGACGACCGCGATGCGCTCCTGCTCCAGCGCCAGCTCGCAGCGCTCCAACGCGAAGGCGGCCGCCTCACGCTGCTGCGTCACCGCGACCAGCTCGGCGTTGACGCACTTCTGCTCGGCCGTCAGCTCGAGCAGCTGATGCGAGGCGGTCCAGAGCTCGATATCGCGCATCTCCGACTTGTACTGCCGGTAGCGCTCGGCCTTCTGCGCCTGCCGGCGCAGCGAGCCGAGTCTGCCACTGAGCTCGCCGAGCACGTCGGTGATCCGCAGGAGGTTCTGGCGCGTCCCCTCGATCTTGCGCTCGGCGAGCTGCCGCCGCCGCTGGTACTTCGTAATTCCCGCCGCCTCCTCGATGAAGTGACGGCGCTCCTCCGGCTTGGCGCTGACGATCAGCCCGACGCGCCCCTGCTCGATGATCGAGTAGGCCTTGGTCCCGACCCCGGTGCCGAGGAAGAGGTTGGTAATGTCGCGCAAGCGCACGGGGATCTTGTTGATCAGATACTCACTGCTGCCGTCCCGGTGCAGCCGGCGCGTGATCGTAACCTCGCTGTAGTCGAGCACGGCGACCGGGCTTCGCGGATCGACCTCGAAGGTGATCGACACCTCGGCCATCCCCGACGGGCCCCGCGAGTCCGACCCGTTGAAGATGACGTCTTCCATCGTCTTGCCGCGCAGGTGCCGCGCGCTCTGCTCGCCCATCGCCCAGCGCAGCGCGTCGACGACATTCGACTTGCCGCAGCCGTTTGGCCCGACGACCGCAGAGACCGGCTGCCGCAAGTCCAGCGAGGCGGGATCACAGAAGGACTTGAAGCCGCTCAGATCAATTCGCTTGATGCGCATACTGCTCCTGCTGAGGGCAGAGCCCGCGTCCACGGTTTGGGAGGGATAGGGCAGCAGCCATAGCAGAGGATCTGCCGGCCTGTAAAGTGGGCGCGGACACCACATCTTGTGCCAGCAATTCGTCAACAACCCATTGCTGGTGCCATCGCTCGCAGGCGCGCGCCATTCGACGTGACGCCCCATCGCCCCTCGGCTATAGTCCGCGCCACCATGATTGGCCTGCCGATCCTCGCCCCGAGCTCCGCCCACGGCATCGACTGGGGCGCGATCATCTTGCTGCTCTTCGGGATCGCGTTTTTCTTCGTCGTCGCGCGGGCGATTCGGCGCCTGGCGCGAGGGCGCTCCAATGAGGGCGACGCCGGCGACGCGAGCGACGAGCGCGGCCACCGCGGCGGCAGCAAGACGGCAGCAGCCAAGCGGGCCGGAGGAGCGGCAGACGCCCCGCTGCCCCAGCGCCGGCCAGACCCCCGACCACGGCCGATCGCGCAGCCGAGCGGGCCCCCGACCGCGCGGCCGATCGTGCCGACGACCGCGCGCGCATCGACCGCGGCCTGGCCCGCACCCGCGGCGGCTTCGTCGCGCGGCTGGGCCAGCTCTTCCGCGGCGGTGCGGTCCTCGACGAGGCGCTGCTGGCGCAGGTCGAGGAGGTGCTCTTCACTGCCGACATCGGCGTGCGCACCTCGCAACAGCTTATCGACGGGCTGCGGCGTGAGCTCGATCGCGCCGACCGCACGCCCGAGCGCGCCTGGGAAGAGCTACAACGCGCCGCACGGGCGATGCTCGAGGGCCTGGACCAGGGACCTCCGATTCGCTTTGCCGCGACGCCGCCGACGGTGCTGCTCGTCGTCGGCGTCAACGGCACGGGGAAGACCACCACCATCGGCAAGCTCGCCGCCCGACTGCAGCGCGAGGGCCGGCGCGTGCTGCTGGCGGCCGGCGATACCTACCGCGCCGCGGCCGCCGAACAACTCGCCATCTGGGCCGAGCGGGCCGGCGCCGCGATCGTCCGCGGCAAGGAGGGCGCGGATCCGACCTCGGTCATCGTCGAGGCGCTGCAGCGGGCCAAGGCTGAGGGCTTCGACGTCGTCATCGCCGACACCGCCGGGCGCCTGCACACCAAGGTCGAGTTGATGGAGGAGCTGGAGAAGGTCCACCGTTCCATCGCCAAGCAGGCGCCGGGGGCGCCGCACGAGACCCTCCTCGTGCTCGACGCCACCACGGGCCAGAACGCCATTGTCCAGGCCAAGCTCTTCCAGGCGTCCACCGCGGTCAGCGCGATCGTCCTCACCAAGCTCGACGGCACAGCCAAGGGCGGGGTGGTCCTGGGGATCGCCAACGAGCTCAAGCTGCCGGTACGCTTCATCGGGATCGGGGAGCAAGTCGACGACCTGCGGCCCTTCGACGCCGCCCTCTTCGCCGAGGCGCTCTTCAGCCCGGACCGCAAGGCTGCCGCCGCACCTCGAGAGAACGAATAGCCCCCTGGTATTAATTGCTTGGCCATAAGCGCCCGTGCTAAGGTCCGGGCCTGGCTGCGCGGGGTAATTGCTTTCAATCGCAGAGATATCCGCCGCTAGCAGGCGTAAACCCCCGAGGCTGCGAAAGACGTCCGAGGTTGGCATGAGGCATCCTCCGCACTGCGAGAGCGCAAAGATCATCACCGCCCTGCTGCTCGTGGGCGCCCTCGGCCTGGCTCCCGGCCTTGGGCACGCCAGGCGGGCACGTCAGGCGCCGCCGGCGACGGCAGCCTCGGCAGCGGCCGTCGCTAGCCCCGCGGAGCAGCCGGCAGCGGAGCCGGAGATCCCCGAGCTGCCCGAGGAGCCCCCGCCACCCACGGATGCCGACCTGTCAGGCAAGGATGCCGTCGGTGCGGCCGCCGCGAGCAGCGAGGACGTTAGCGCCGCGACGGCCACGACGACGGCTGAAGCCCGCTTGCGCGCCCGCGCCTCGATGCTGCGCGACATCGTCGTCGTCCAGCGCAAGGCCTTCCTCCGCCGCCATCGCCTCGAGGTCGTTCCCTTCGTCGGCAGCACGATCAACGACACGCTGATTCAGCACACGGCGCTCGGCGGTGAGTTGAACTACTTCATCAGCGACATCCTCGCGGTCGGGCTGCGGGGCGCCTACTACCTGCACAACGTCGCGGACGAGGAGTTCTACGTCCGCTATCACTTCGGCCGCGTGCCCAGCCTGAACAAGTACAACTGGGAAGCGACCGGCAACTTCTCGTACATCCCGATCTGGGGCAAGCTCACGCTGCTCAATCGCCCGATCTTCCACTGGGACCTGTGGCTCAGCGGCGGCGTCGGTGTGACCCGGACAGAGGTCATCCCGCGCGACTTCGTCAACGAAGCGTTCTCCAACTACTCGCTGACCTTCCCGGTGGCGATCGGCGCGCGCCTCTACCTCAACCGCTGGATGGCGCTTCAGGTGGCCTTGCGCGACAACATGATGCTCGACCGGCTGGAACAGGCAGGACGCACCCTGCCCGATGCGGCCGAGGCCAAGGCCCAGCAGAGCGATACGCAGTTCATTCATAACGTCTTCGCCACGGTCGGCTTCAGCTTCTTCCTGCCGACTGGCTTCAGCTACACGAGCCCGCGCTGACCACCACCGGAGAATCCGCCATGCATGCTCGTGGTGTTCGCTTCTTGCTCCAGGCCGCGTTGGTGGTCGCGCTGATCTTGGCGCCCCCGCTCGGCGCGCAGCTGCTCGGCGCCCAGGACGGTCTCGCGGCCGCAGCCAAAGGTGGCCCGCTCGCTGGCCAGCCGGCGGTGCGCCTACGGCGTGAGCTGCGCGACGACCGGTTCGAGATCGGACCCTCGATCGCCTTCGGCCTCAATCGCAGCTATCGGCATTCCGTGCTGCTCGGCGCCAAGCTCGCCTACCACCTCACCGATGCCTTCGCGCTCGGCGGCGAGGTCGCCTATGGCGTGGGCTTCGACACCGGACTCACCGACGAGCTCAAGGCCAGCTATGCTGCTGAGCCTGCCGCCTGGCGCGCGGCGCACAGCCGCCTCTCCGACGTCCAGCTCGCGGCAGACCTGCGGGCCATCTTCACGCCGATCAGCGGCAAGCTCTCGCTCTTCTCGGCGCTCTTCCTGCACTACGACTGCTATCTCTTCGCCGGCTTCGGCATGGGAATCCTGAGCAACGGCAGCGACGACCCGGGCGTTGATGCGGCGAACGAGGGCTTTCAGCCGGGAGCGGCCTGGGGCCTGGGCGCGCGGATCTTCGCCAACAACTACGTCGCGATCGGGATCGAGCTGAAGGACCTGATCTTCGCCGACAATCCCTCGGGCGGCGATACGACGCGCGGTCTCTCGGCCGCCGAGAAGCAGCGCAACGGGGTTCCCTCCGTCGATGGCGACGACAAGTCGATCGAGCACCACTTCTTCCTTGGGCTCAACGCGACCTTCTTCCTGCCGCGCCAGGTCGTCGTTTCGCGCTGAGCGGGACGCGCTCGCACAAGACCGCTGAGAGCGCTGAGAGCGCTAGAAGTGCAGGGCGAGGTTGACGTCAAAGGACAGCCCGCTGACGTAATTCGAGTGCCCGGAGCCCGTTCGGGTGTTCACATCGCCGAACGCGAGCCCGCGGTAGAGCACACGCCCCCCCAGCGTCAGCCACGGACTGAGCCAGCCGTCGAGGCCGGCGCCAAGATTGAAAATCGGCCCGCTGGCGAAGACCGAGTTGCCCTGGGTGTTGCTGCCATAGGTGGCGCCCAGATAGCCAAACCCGACCCCCGCCTGCGCATAGGGTTCGATCGGCCCGTAGGTCGGCAGGTGCAGCTTGCCGTCGACGCTGAAGGTCATCATGTAGAGCGCGTCGAGGTCGATGAAGAGCGTGTCGCCCTGAACGCTGCGATGGTCGTGGAAGCTGGTGTTCCAGTTGCCCTCAACCGAGAAGAAGGGGCCCAGCCGCACACCGCCGAAGAGCCCGGCTCCGCCACCGCTGCCGAGGTAGCCATCGGTGTAGTCCGTCGTTTGCGCCAGTACGGCGACGCCGGAGAGCTGACCGCCGAGGTAGGCGTGGACGCGATGGCGAAAGGCCAGCCGCCGCGGGCGCTGCGGCTGATAGGTCGGCGCGGGGCCGGGGCCGTAGTACTGGGCGTATTGGGCGGCAGCCGGTGAGCCGGCGGAGGACAGCGCCACCATGGCGACGGCGAGCACGATGACGGAAGCGGTCTTGCAAATACGCATCGAGGTTTCCTCCTGTTGTCGGATCCCGCCGCAGCAGTGGCGCCTGGCGACTGACAACGACCCAGCCCCACGCAATGCAGGTGCCAACCATACGCAGCCCGTGGATTGCTGACAAGCAGCGCTGTATTCGCAGTAGGTTAGCGTTGTCTCCCAGCCACGGCGCCGCTCCCACCCGCGCGCCTCGACCGTCAACGACCGTCAACGTCCGTCAACGGCTGTGGCACGGCCCGCACGCGATCGCGACTACCGCATGCGCGCGAGGGCCTCGCGCGCCATCGTCGCGAGATCAGGGTCCGGATGGCCACGCGCGACGAACGCGAGGTAGCGGCGAGCCTCGTCGCCGCCAAGGGCGCCGACCGCATCGAGCAGCTTGGCGAGGCGGGCCGTGTCCTCGAAGCGCGCGAGACGGGTAAGCGCCGGCACCGCGCTGCGATCGCCGATGGCCGCCAGAGCGCCGATGGCGCGATCGGCGATCGCCTCATGGTCGTGCCGCAGCAGCGCAATCAGGCGCGGCACCGCGGCGCGGCTGCGGCGCCAGGCAGCGGTATCGATCGCGTCCGTCAGGCGATCAGAGCGCTGCTCTTTGAGCGCGGCGAGGAGTCGCTGCTCGCTCCCCACGAGCAGCTCGGCGCGGAGTCTCAGCTCTTGCACCGACCCCTCTACGGCGCGGCGGGTGACCTCACGCAAGGCCCGCGCACCGCCACCGTGGCCCGCCGGCAGGCGCACCGCCAGGTTGCTCTGCAGGATCGGGCCGCGCCCCGCCGCGCGTGGCGTGGCCCGCGCACGCACCCCCAGCCCGAGCGCCGGCGGATCATCCGCACCCGCGTCCTCCTCCGCGCTCAGGGCGACCAACCCCACCTCGACCCTGAGCTGATAGACCAGCGCCTCGGCTGCCCGGCCGGCCCCCTCCGCCAGCACCCCCTCGCGCGGCAGGGCCGCCGCGATCCAGGCCCGCAGCTCGCCTGGCGAGGGCGCCGCGCCGGCGGTCCTCCACCCCTGCGCCTTGACCTCGATCGCCGCCACCTCGACGGCCGCGCGCGCGCGCGACACCGCCGAGCGCCGACACGCCAGCGCGCCGCAAATCAGGACCGCTGCGACGACGACGTGCTGAGGACGCTTTGCGGCGCTCATCGGGAGGCTTCGCTTCGGGGCGAAGCCGCGGAGAGCAGCGCCTCCGCCTCGGCCGCGCTCAGCGCGATCGCCCTGCTCTCGTACTCGATGGCCAGCCGCTGCGCCAGCGCGTGCGCGGCCTCGGCAGGCTCGGCGCGCGCCCGACAATCGAGCGAACCGAGGCCACCGGCCGCGGACTCCCGCAGGGCACGATCATCGCGAAGTCGTCGAGCGCCGGCTCCAGGTTGAGCGCAAAGCCGTGCATCGTCACGCCGCCCCGGGCGTCGACCCCCACGGCGGCGATCTTCCCAGCGTCGGTCCAGACCCCCGGCTCACCAGCCTCCCAGCGCGCTGCCACGCCGAGCTCGCCGAGGTAGGCCACCAGCGCGCGGGCCATCCCGTCGACATGCGGCCGGATCGCGCGGCCGATCGCGCGGATCGGATAGCCCACAAGCTGCCCTGGCCCATGGTAGGTGACCTGCCCTCCGCGCCCGATGCGGGCGCAGGCCACCCCGCGGCGCTCGAGCTCAGCCGGGCTGACCCGCACATCGACCAGGTCCGCGCTGCGCCCGAGGGTAATCACCGGGGGGTGTTCGAGGAGGATCAGCGTGTCCGGCGCGGTCGCGCCACGCACGGCCGCCCGCAGCGCCTCTTGCAGCGCGAGCGCCCGCCCGTAGTCGACGCGACCAAAGTAGGCCCATTGCAGAACTCGCTCCATCGGCGCCGAGCATGCGACACCGGCCGCGGTGCAGCAAGGTCCGCCCTTACAACGTGTCAACGCCCTTACAACGGGCCCGCTACAGGCCGCTGATCAGCCGGTTGCCGCGCTCGGGCGCAGCGCGTATGCTCCGTTCCTTTTGGCATTTACTCGTCATGCGACTTTCGTTCTTTCTACTCGCTGCGCTCCTCGGCCTGGCCACGCTCGGGGTCGGCGCGGTGGGTCTGCGCTGGCGCGCGATCGTGCACCAGCAGCAGGCTGGCCCCGCCTCGGGCGCCGCGCCCTCGCGACTGGCCCGGTCGGCGCGGGCCGCCCGCCCCTCCCCTGCGCAAGCAGCGCCGCTGCCGCCGGAGCAGCGCGCCAGCACTCGACAGGTCTTCAGCGCCCGCAAGCGCCAGGCGGCCATCTTCCTCGAGACGCAGCACGGACCCTTCGACGACCTGATCCTCGCCGCCGCGCTGCGCTGGAAGCTGGACCCCTTCCTGCTCAAGGGCTTGCTCGACAACGAATCGGAGCTCGATCCGAGCCGCATGAGCAAGCGCAGCTATGCCACCCATGGCGGGCGGCGGCTGCTGGTCAGCGGTGGCGCCTTGGGCATCGCCCAGTTCACGGCCGCCGGTGTTCGCGGCGTCAATCGGCTGCGCGCGCGGCGGCGGCGGCGCGGTGCGCGGGTGTTGTTCTTCGACCTCGATCGGGCCCGGATCTCCGAGGAGGCGATTCCAGCGGCTGCCGAGCTGCTCGCCCACCTGATCAACCGCTACGGCCGCGACGGCGGCATCACGGCCTATAACGCTGGCGGCGTCGGTGGGCGCGCGGTCAGTCGCCTCGGCTTCTGGCGCGCACGGCACGCCGGCCGCTTGCGGCGGAGCGGCCTGATCCGCCTCCAGGGCGACCGCTTTCTCCTCAACGTGTTGGCGCGCTCGAGCTGGTACCGGGAAGGCGCGGGTCTCGACCGGCTCTACGAGCCCGACATCCTGCACCCCTCGAGTCAGCGTTACGTCAGCGCCGCCCCGCCCTCCCCAGGGACCTCGGCGCTCGCCTCGGCCCGCGCACCCTCGGCGACTACTCCAACAGCGCCTATCGCTATCGCTGATGGTCTAGGCGGCTAGCGCAGGAGGGCCGTGCGCTCGCCGAAGAGTTGCTCAACCTGCAACAAGAAGTCGTCGGTCGGGTTGACCGCCCAGCGCTCCGCCAGCTCGAGCAGCGCGGTCGAGCGCTCCGCCAGCCGCAGGTGCACATAGGTCCGGCAGTCGCCCTGATGCTCGCGCAGCACCCGCTGCAGCGCCTCCAGCTGCGCCTCCGCCAAGCCCTCGCCGGATAAGGTCAGGTGCACCTCCTTGGTCTTCTGCACGCGGAACTGATCCAGCGTCATCACCTTCTGCAGGTCGATCCGCGGCAGTACACCTTCGCCCTCGCCCTCGAAGCGCAGTCGCCCCGTAACCAACAGCGGTTCGCCGGACTTGATGGTGGCCTCGTGCTCCTCGAAGGCGCGCGAGAAGCACACGACCTCGACCTGCCCCTCGAGATCCTCGAGCCCAAAAATCGCCATGCGACCCTTGCCGCTCTTCAGCGGCCGCTCCCGATAGTCGCCGACAATACCGCCGACGCTCACCTCGGCGCGGTCCGCGAGCTCAGCGAGCGTCACGGTCGTCGCCGAGGCGTGGCGCCGCAGGTCCTCGGCGTAACGATCGAGCGGGTGACCACTGACGTAAAAGCCGAGGCTCTCGCGCTCGAAGGCCAGGCGCTGGCGCGGTGCCCACTCGGCGACGATCGGGTAGCGCTCGACGACCTGGCGCGTCGCCGTCGTCTGGTCCGTCGAGCCGCCGTCGAGCAGGCCGAAGAGGCTCGTTTGCCCCGATTCGCGATCGCGCTGCGCCGTCAGCGCCTGCTCCTGGGCCTCATCGAGCGCCGCCACGAGCTGCGCGCGATGCAGCTTCAGCCGCTCGGCCGTGCCGTCGAAGGCCCCGGCCTTGATCAGCGCCTCGACCACCCGCTTGTTGACGCGCCGCCCGTCGACGCGCTCACAGAAATCAAAGAGGCCGCCGAAGGGCCGCTCCTGACGCACTTCGAGCACAGCCTGCACCGCCGCCTCGCCGACGTTGCGCACCGCGCCCATGCCGAAGCGAATGAACTTCGGTCCGCCGCGGGCGATCACCGAGAAGTCGGACTCCGACTCGTCGACGTCGGGTCGCACGACCTCGATGCCCATCTTGCGGGCCTCGGTGATGTACTTGGTCAGGTTGTCGGTGTTGTCCTTGTCGCAGGTCAACATCGCCGCCATGAACTCGACCGGGTAGTGGCACTTGAGCCAGGCCGTCTGATACGAAAGAAATGCGTAGGCCACGCTATGTGACTTGTTGAAGCCGTAGCCCGCGAACTTATCCATCAGGTCGAAGATCTGCTCTGCCAGCCGATCGCCGACGCCGCGCGCCGACGCGCCGGCGAGGAAGATCTTGCGCTGCTCGGCCATCTCCTCGGGCTTCTTCTTCCCCATCGCGCGCCGCAGCAGATCGGCCTGTCCGAGCGTGTAGCCGGCCAGGCGTGAGGCGATCTGCATCACCTGCTCCTGGTAGACGATCACGCCGTAGGTCTCCTTCAGGATCTCCGCCAACCATGGGTGCAGGTAGTCGACCGGCTTACGTCCGTGCTTGCGATCGATGAAGTCATCGACCATTCCCCCCTCGAGCGGGCCCGGGCGATAGAGCGCGACGGCCGCGACGATGTCCTCGAAGCAGTCGGGCTGGAGCCGCTTGAGCAGCTCCTTGAAGCCGCTCGACTCGAGCTGGAAGACGCCGGTCGTCAGCCCGCTCTGCAGCATCGCGAAGGTCTCGGCATCCGTCAGCGGGACCGCGTCGAGGCGAAACTCGGGCACCTCGCGACAGACCAGGCGCGCGGCGATATCGACCACGGTCAAGGTCTTCAGCCCGAGGAAGTCGAACTTCACCAGCCCCGCCTCTTCGACCTCGTTCTTGGCGTACTGGGTCACCAGCTCGCCGTTGGGGCCGCGGAAGCAGGGGACGTACTCCCAGAGCGGGCGCTCGGCGATCACCACCCCAGCGGCATGCGTCCCGGCGTGGCGGTTCAGCCCCTCGAGACCCGACGCCACGTCCAGCAACTCGGCCACGCGTGGGTTCTCGCCGGCGAGCTGCCGCAGCCGCGGCTCCTGCTCGAGGGCCTGCTCGATCGTCACGCTGCGGCCCTGGATCGGCTCGGGGATCAGCTTCGCGACGCGGTCGGCCTCGGCGTAGGAGAAGCCCATCGCGCGCGCCACGTCGCGGGTGACGCCGCGCGCCTTGAGCTGATGCATCGTGACGATCTGCCCGACGTTGTCGCGGCCGTATTTCTCGCTGACGTACTGCAACACCTCATCGCGGCGGTGCATGCAGAAGTCGATATCGAAGTCCGGCATGCTGACGCGCTCGGGGTTGAGGAAGCGCTCGAAGAGCAGGTTGTAGGGCAAGGGATCGATGTCCGTGATGCGCAGCGCGTACGCCACCAGCGACCCCGCGCCGCTGCCGCGTCCGGGGCCGACCGGCACCCCGCGCTGCTTGGCGTAGTTGATGAAGTCCCAGACGATCAGGAAGTAGGACGAGAAGCCCATCTTCCCGATCACCTCGAGCTCATGCGCCGCCCGCTCGCGGTAGACCTTCTCGTCGACGGCCTGCCCGCGCGCGCGCGCCTCGACGAGTCGACGATCGAGCCCCTCGCGCACCTGCTGCTCGAGGAAGGGCCCGAGCTCGAAGCCGGCTGGCACCTGATAGCGCGGCAGGAAGCTCTGGCCGAGCGCCAAATCGACGTTGCACGACTCGGCGATCCGGGCGGCGTTCTCGATCGCCTGCGGCAGGTGATAGAAGGCCTGCTCCATCTCCTCCGGCGACTTGAGGAAGTACTCGTCGACCTCGTGCTTGATGCGGTCCTTGTCCTCGATCTGCTTGCCGGTCTGCACGCACATCAAGCAGTCGTGGGCGCGCGCATCCTTGCGCGCCAGGTAGTGGCAATCGTTGGTGGCGACGAGCGGGAGGTTTGTCTGGGCCGCCAGCTTCACCAGCGCCTCGTTGACCTCGTTCTGCTCATTCAGCCCATTGGGCTGGACCTCGAGGAAGAAGGCGCCGGGCTCGAAGAGCTCACGATACTCGCGCACGACCTCGAGCGCCCGCGCGCTGCCCTGCCGCAGCAGCGTCTGCGCCACCTCGCCGCCGAGACAAGCAGAGAGCCCGATCAGCCCCGCGCTATGCTCACGCAGGAGCTGCTTGTCGATGCGCGGATGGTAGTAGAAGCCCTCCAGATAGGCCTTGCTGACCAGGAAGACGAGATTGCGGTAGCCCTCGAGCGTGCGCGCCAGCAGCACGCAGTGGAAGGTCTTACGACTGGCGCGATCATTCATCGCGCCGTCGCTGACGTAGACCTCGCAACCGAAGATCGGCTTGATCCCCGCCTTGCGCGCCGTCTTATAGAAGTCGAGCGCGCCGAACATGTTGCCGTGGTCAGTCAGCGCGACGCTCTTCATGCCGAGCTCGTGTAGCCGCGGATAGAGATCCTTGAGGCGGATCGCCCCGTCGAGCAGGCTGTACTGACTGTGCAGGTGCAGGTGCGCGAACGATCCGGCCATCCGTGATGCTCCCTTGCGGTCGCCGGCCTCGGGCCGACGGTGGCCGGCGAGCATAGCGCATCGCGGCCGGCTCCGGGGCCGGCGCCGCGGTCGCAGCAATCAGGCCGCGCGCGTCCAGCGTCAGCCCGCTCGCCCGCTCGCGCATCCGCCCGCGCATCCAACCCGCGCGGTAACCCTCTAGCTCGCCTTGACCCCGAAGAGCGCTGTTAGGCCGGGCCGCGACCACGGCCGCGCCGGCGCCGCCGCAGCAGCAGGGCGCCCAGGGCCGAGGCCAGGAGGGTGCAGGCCTGCGCCAGGTCCCCGCCTTTCGCCTGACTACAGCCGCAGCCCCCGGGCTCGGCCGGCGGCCCGAGGGCGCCATCGCCCTGACCGCCGCCATCCGCGACGAGCGAGGGCCCGGCATCGCGCTCGCCAGTGCCGGCATCGCGCCCGGCCGTCGCCTCGCTCGGCCCGAGCCGCAGCAGCACATAGTCACCATCGCGCGTGAAGGGCCGCTCGGCGCCGCCGATCACAATCCGCGCGAGCTGGGGCCCCCAGACGCGGAGCTCGGCGCCCGCTGGCCCCTCGCCCAGGAGCTCGAGGCGGGTGCCGGTCGCCTGCCAGTCGAGCTGGAGCGCGGTCAACGCTTCGCTGCAGCGGACGAGCAGCCGGGCGCCATCGCGCAGCCAGCGCCCCTCCGCGAGCACCACGCGCTGCACGCCCTCGGGGCCGCGCCGCAGCTGACAGAGCACGCCGTCGCAGGCCGCCGCGCCGAACGAGCGCTCACTGCCCCCCTGCCCCGCGCCGAGCGCGAGCAGCCGGTCGTCGAAGCTCGGGCCGCGCACGGCCACGGCGAGGGCCTGGTCGCTCGCCGTCGCGCTGCTCTCGATCGACGAAAACTCGGTCAGGACCGGTGCCTGACCGTAGGGCTCCAGCAGGCTGAGGAAGGTGGTCTCCTGCGCACGCCGGCGCGCCATCGCGAAGGGCAACGCCACGAGCGGGTCGGGGCCCGGCGCCTCGCCGACGACCAGCGTCGTGCCCTCCTGCCCGAGCATGCTGAGGCGCAGGCCCCGGGCTTCGCCCTCGAAGTCAGCCACCGAGACGTCGCCGGCGTCCGCGTAGCTCAGCCGCAGATCGTCGAGGTAAAGCGCCCCCTGCCGGCCTCCCGCGGCCTGCGCGGTCAGCTCCACCGCGACCCGGGTGGCGGGCAGATCGAAGACCCCGTCGGCATTGCCGCTGTGGTGCCGCCAGGTCTCGACCGCTGCCAGGTCGAGCGTCTTCCAGCCCGTCCAGTCGATCGGGCCCACGTCGCGCAAGAAGCGCTCGTCGGTCGCGTCGTAGAGCCGAAGGCCGAGCCGATTACCCGATCCGTCGCCAAAGACCCGCAGCCGAACGCCCGTCGGCCGCTCGGCAATGGGTTCGAGCGTTGGCATGCTGTAGAGCACATAGCCCGCGGCCGCGCTGAAGTCGTAGGCAAGGCGCCCCGAGCCACGACCCTCCGCGGCTGGCTCGCGCGCCAGGGCGAAGCTGGCGACGACCTCCTTGTCGTTGACCCACACCGACCCGTAGGGCTTCCCCTCCGGCGACTGGTCGAACGAGACCTGCCACGCCCCCGCAGCCAGCGCGCCGCGCGGGTCGCGCAGGTGCTGATAGCCCTGCGCGACAGGCAGCTCGCCGTACGCCTCGAGCGCGACCGGACTGCTCAGGGTCCCCGGGGCATGGTGGATCCAGTCGAGTTGGTGCGCCTGCCCGTCGGTCGCGACGACGCGATAGCCGTCGACCACGTACTCGGGCGACAGCACCAAGGTGCGCGTCAACGAGGCCGTCGCATACGCCGGCCCGGCGTTCGCCGTGACCATCGAGAGTGCTGGCGCCGCCACGAAGCGTTGTAGCGCACCGGTTGCCTCGACCTGCGATTGCTCGTCGACCACCACCGTATTGTGCGCCAGAGTGACCCGATCCCACGTCTTATGGCTGGGCACCGAGTAGGCCTGCGTCCCCGGATCCACGCCCAGGATCCCGCCCTTGGCGTAGAAAACATGGCCCAGCTTGTCCAGGTGTCCATGCGAGCCGCCGTGCGGACCGAAATCCAAAGCCAGGCAGGACGCCTCTGCGCCCGCGCCGGCACGCAGCACGGCGAAGCCGGCCGCCGGCAGCACACGGCTCGGGGTGACGAGCGGCGGCGTGGCGGGAACCTCCTCGGCGCCCCAGAGCAACGCGTCGCGTCCGCGACCACTCGGACGCATGAAGGCCGTCAGGCTCGGGTCGCGATAGCGCTGGTAGCCGACCTCGGAGTAGTAGCGGGCCGTGCTCCACAGGCTCAGAGAGCGGCTGTCGTTGAAGGCCGGCAGCGTCCCATCCGGCAGCGCGAGCCCCGGCGGCGCTTCGAACATCCCACGCAGCTTCGCGCCGAGCGGGCCCCCATAGGGATCGAGCCCGGCGCGGGCGCCCATCTCTGCCAGGTTGATCAGCGCATCCAGCGCGTAGAAGTGGTAGCCCCACGATCCCTCGTACCAGACACCGTCCGCGCTGATGCTCTTCCTCAACTGGAAGTCGAAGCCGTCACTGGCGCTGCGAAACGCACGGGCGATGCCGACGGGATCCTCCATCGCAAAGGCCGCGGCGCCGATGGCGGCGTTATGCCACGACTGCCAGTTGGAAATACCATGCGGATAGCGCGCGACGACGGCCGCCGCGGCCCGCAGCAGGTGTTGCTCGACATGCAGGCGCTGCGACGCCGTCAGCACCCCAGCGTCGGCGATCAAATCGTAGGCCCAGGCCACCTCGACCAGCCAGGCGGCCTCATCGAGCGTCTGCGCCTTCACCCGCGCGCCCGACTTCGCCGCGCCACCGTCCTTGTCGTGAAGGGGAAGCAGAGCGTAGGCATCAGCGTAGGCTAGGAGAATCTGTGCCGCGCCTTCGGCCGACGGTCGATCGCCGACGAGCTGCCAGGCCAAGCCCTGATCACGGGCGGCCTGGGCGAGATCGGTGTGCATCCGCGCGTACGCCACCTGATCGTAGGGCCAGCCGCTGTAGGTCGCGCCATCGACAGGACAACGATGCGTCAGCGGCGGCGCGTACTGCAGGTTGACGTGGTGCACCGGGCAAACATACCAACCAACCCACTGCCCACCCTCGGGCGGCAGCGCCCACTGGCTCAGGCCGTACTTCTTCAGAAACGAGGCGGGCCAGCCCTGCGCCGCCGCCACCACGCCGTCGCGCGCCGCTCGCGCCCAGTCGTGAGCGTCGGCCCAGGCGCCGATGCGCGCGAAGTCCGCCCGCGTCAAGAGCACACGCGGGTGCTCCCGCTGGGCCAGCGGCACGGCGGCGGCGAGCGACTGCGCGTCGCGCATCACCCCATCCTCCTGCACCACGAGCAGGGCCGCCTGCAGCACCAGGCGCTTGGCCTCGGTGATCTCTGACGCCGGCACGGTGATCGTCGCGACCGCGATCTGCCGCCCGCGCGCCGCCAGCGAGACGACGGCGTTCGCTACGGCGGCCCGGAAGGGGAGGCCCGGCCCAACCTCGAGCGTGAGCCCCAGCCGGCGCGCCCGCCCGAGCCGATCCTCCAGCGTGACGCTGTAGGTGTAGACGAACTCGGCACCCTGCCAGCCCTGTTCGACCTGCAGCTCGGCGATCGCGCCCGTGCTGAACGCCAGGTCATCGAAAAGGAGCTCGGTGTCGGCCTGCGGCGTGTTGCCCCAGCCGCTGGCGTGAAAGCTGATGTAGTTGATCCGCTGCCAGCCGACCGGCTGGCGCGCCCGCTCGAAGTCCTCGAGGCGCAGCTCAAGCAGCTTCCACCCGCGCCAATCCACCACGAACTCCGTCCGGTAGTAGTCGCGGCCCTCGGCGTCAGCGCGGTCCTCGGAGTCGAGCACCACGGTGATCGCTGCGTTATTGGCCTTCGCTGACCAGACCCAGACAAAGAGCATCCGCTCGCGCGAGAGGTCCAGCGCGGGGCTGAAGACCTTCTTGATCGTCGGCGTGCGCTCGTGACCATGCCAGCGACCCGCGCCGAGGCCCGCATGAATCGTCAGCCGCTCGGCGTCGAGCCCGCTCCAATCCGCGACGTCCTCGAAGTCCTCGATCGCCACGTCGGCCCGCGCAGGGCGCCCTGCCAGCACGATTGCGGCGGCGAGGATTGCGTTGCGAAAGATCTTGGTGCTCATGAGCCTGATCATGCTGAGATCGTCCCTTCGGAGTCGCCGGCGTCCTTGCGCGGGTGGCAGAGGCCACAAAGCACGCCACCGCCGCGCGCGTCCTCCAGTGTGACGGGCGACACCTCGAAGTCTGCCCCCCCCAGGAGGATCCGTCAGGACCACGCGGTCGGCGCGCGGAGGCCTGGCGAACTGTGATTTTCGAGGACAACCCGCCGGGACGAGGGAGTTCTCGCGACCGCGGGGCCATGCCACGGAAGAAGGGCGGAGCAAACGCGATGCCGGTGCGCAAGCGAGTGCCGGCGAGTGCCGGCGCGGGGGCTTCGGGCTTCGCCTCCCCGAATGGCATCCTCCTTGCTTTGCCCTGCTCCGCCGATCGCAGGGAGCGATCGCGCCCCTGGAGAAAAACAAATGACTTCGACGACAAGAAAGCTTTTTACCCAGCTGCTGGCAGCGAGCATCGCCACCCTCGCGGCGGGCGCGCCTTCCACGGCCAGCGCCGGCGGGGGCCGGGGCGGGCCTCCACCAGTGCGGACGATCGACACTCGCTTTACCGGATCGCGGGCCTCCTCGGGCCGAGTTGTCCGGGTGAAGACGCTGCCGGATGGTTCCAAGACCATCCTTGTGGGCCGGCACCAGGGGGGGGACGCTGACCTCTTTGCGCAGGCTCTTCGTGTCCGCACCGGGTGAGAAGCGCGGCGAAGGCAGCTCTGAACGTCACCTCGGAGCTGGCCCCGCAAGTGGCCACTCGTCGAGCGGCAAGCGTTCCGCGAAGAGGATTCTGCTGCAGAGCAACGCCGCCCGTGCGCTGGCCGCGGCGTTCAACCTGAAGCTTCCCACAGCGCCCCGGGACGCGACCAAACTGCTGATTCATGCGCCGATCTACTACTCCACTCCGGCCGGGAATGCCGCCGCGCAGAGAGCCGCGCGGGCGGCCGCCGGCGAGGCACTGACCCACTCTTTGGGGCAGCAGCGAACGGATCCGGAAATTGTCAGGGGTCTGTCGGCTCCCGGGGGTCCCGCAGCGGGCGAGCTGCTCCCGGGCTTTGGTCTCCGAGACGTCCGCGGTGGTAATGACGGCGCCGTCTTGCTGCCGAAGCTGTCGCCCGCTGGCGGCTTCGCGGGAGCCACGGTGTTCCTCGTCGCAGGGGGGATGCAGAAGGGGAAGGCGATTGACCTAGAACAGGCCCGCGCCACTATCACGATCGACGACCCAAGACTGGGCGCGGCCGTTGCGTACTGGGCCGAGGTGGGCGGCACGAAGCAATCCAACAACTACCGTTTTGCTAACTTTCGGGCGGCGCTGCACGAGGCCCTCAAGCGGCAGCTCGATGAAAACAAGCCCCGCGAGGCATCGGTCCTCTCCGCCGACGTCCACCCCATCGCGCGCCCGCGCGCAGGGCTGAAGGGCCTGGGGGCCGAGATCCTGCAACAGCAAATCAACCAGCCTGCAGCCGTGGTCGGCGACTACAGCAGCGCAGCCCTCTCGCTGAAGACGGTTGACAGGGGTTACGCAGCTACGGCCGCCATCGTCGCCTTCTCCCCGGCTACCGACACCCCCGGAGCGAACCCGCGGGCGCTAAGCACGCTGGCCAGGGAGGCCGCCACCCAATGGCTGGGGGCGGTTCGCGACACGCTCTCGCACGGAACGCGGAAACAGGTTCGCGTGCTCATTCCGAGCGCCGACCGTCTCACCAACGCAGCCCTGCACAACGCCATCGCGGCGGGCTTGTCTAGCGCCGCAGGTGGGTTCGAAGAAATCCGGGCGAGCGACTCCAGAGCGCAGCAGCACCCCGGCTTCAGCGTCTACGAGATTACCGTTTACGCCGCTGATTGAGCCTCGCCGCGGCGCGGTGAAGCGCCTCTTGCCCCTGCCCGCCCCTGACCGGCCCCTTCCCGGTCGTCCAAAGCCTGCCTTGATCCTCGGCTCTGGTCGGGGCGGGCGTGGTGCGGGACGACGTGGTGCGGGACGACGTGGTGCGGGTGCAACGTCGTCGGCGCTGAATCCTCGGTCGTGCGGGAGGCCGAGCCTGGCGAGCCGAGGCAGGTGCTACTCTCCCGTATCCTCGTAGGCATAGCTGAGCAGGTAGGCGCCATCGCCCGTCCGCTTCCAGCGGTAGCTGGCCAGCGAGCCGCTGCGACCGGTGCTGCAGGTCGCGTCGCCTGCCGCAGAGAACGCGGCCGGGCAGTCGAGGTTCTCGATCGGGTCCCAGGCTGAGCTGATCGCCTTGGCGGCCCGTCGACCCTGTCGGCGGGTAAAGGTCCTGGTCCCGCCCTCGCCCTCGGAGGGCGGCGCGAGGGTCTCCTGGTAGCCAGAGCTCGGGCTGATGAGGGCGAGCAGACCCTTGGTATCGTCTGCTTTGCTGCGGCGAAAGAGCTCCAACATCCACCCCGCCGGCGTGCGATCTGGGCAGCGCTCGCTGGGGCAGCAGTTCTCCGCGTAGGGTCGCGCCTGCTCGACGGAGAGCGCGCAGCGCCTGCGGTCCAGCGTCAGCTGGACGACCCAGTACCCTTCGCGGCAGGCACCATCCAATGAGTTGCGTTGCTCGACGATCGTCCCGGCGTCGTTCTGCTGCAGACCGAGAAAGACGAAGGTGGCCTCGGGGTGGCGCGCCCTCGCCTTGGCCAAATGAGCGGCCATCCAGCGCCGAATCGTTCGGAGCTCGGCCGCCTCGCGCGCGTCGGCCTGGAACCCGGGCGCCTCCGGGTCGAGCTTGCAGGGCTGCCGAGCAGCACCAGATCGCGAGACCGCCACGACCGCCAGCAGCGCGAGCACCCCGACGCCACACCTGCGGCGCCGCGCAGGCCCCGCGCCCGTCCTTGAGTGGCTAGCGTTCATCGCCTTCCCTTCCCTTCGGACTGGCTCAAAGAGCGTCGCCGCCTCACAGCGCTCGTGGTCTCGCGCTCCGTCTGGCAGCCGCGTCGGCTCGGGCGTCACCACCTCGACGGCGCCCTTCATTCCGATCGCGCCCTTCACCCCGAGGCGAAACGCACCCGTGGCGAGTGCGCCGCGTCTGCTCAGGGATTAGGGCGTGTCGCGCACCGGCCATACCCGCCGGGCCTCACTACCCTTGAGGTAGCGCGTGGTGAAGCCGCTGAAGAGGTAGACACCCCAGGCGTAGTCGGCCCGCGCGAGCAGCGGGTCTGAGGTCGACGACCAGAAGTAGCCGGTGGCGCTGACGTTCAGAAAGGGCGCATCGGCGGGCAGCGCGGGCTGAGCGCGCGAAAGGTCGACGAGGCTCTGAAGCTCGGTGCGGTTCGGCAGGCGCCAGTCGCTGTGGCCGGCGGCGCAGTCGGGGTAGGTTCCGTCATTCAGGCCCCGGACGAAGTTCAGGCCCCGCTCCCAACCGACCTGGCCATCCGCGGTGCCGTCGCTGTCGAAGCCCGGGTAGCGGGTGGCGATACAGTTGGCGTCCTGCAACCAGGTCAGCGCGGTCAAGGCGTCGCTCACCGTGCCATCGCCGCGATCGAGGAAGCGCGGGACGGGCCAGCTGCGGCCGACGCGCCGCTCTCCGTCCTGCCCCGTGGCGTCACAGTCGACGGCGCTGCCGGCTTCGTCGTAACAGAGAGCCGCGCCCGTGCGGGCGACCGGCGCGGGGCCCGCGCTGGCACCCGTTCGCACCAGCCAGACGAGACCATGATCGCCCGTCTTGTCGAAGCCGCCGACGCTGCCCCCGACCAGCTCGGCGGTCCAGGCCTTCTTCAGCTGGCTGGCCATCGTATTGGACGACCAATAGGGCGTTATGCCCACCACGTTGAGAAAGCCGTTGGCGCCGAGCCAGGTGCTGGTATCTGGCTGGCCGGCATCGAGCAGGCTCTGCAGCTCCTTGAGGTTCGGCAGGCGCCAGTCGCTCGTGCCCGCCGCACAGAGGGGGAAGGTGCCCTCGCGGACGCCGCGCGCGAAGTTGAGGGCGTGCTGCCAGGTGACCCGGCCGTCGCCGGCCACGCTCGCCGTCGCGTCGGTGTCGACGGCCGCGTAGTGCGTCGCCATGCAGTTGGCGTCGGCCAACCAGACGAGGCCGGTCAACGCATCCGAGATCGTGCCGTCGGCGGCCGCGACGAAACGCGGCGAAGGCCAGGCCAGACCCGCGCGCTCGTCAGCGTCTTGACCGGTGCCATCGCAGTCCAGCGCCGCCCCCAGGGCCGAGTAGCAGCCTCGCTGTCCCGTCTGCGCCAGGCGGGTCGATAGCACGACCTTGGCGTCAGGCGAGCTCGCGTCGCCCCGCGCCGCCTCGCCGGCGTCCCCGGTGGTAGCATCCGCGCCGCGCTCGGCCCTCGACGCATCGGCCATCGCATCGGCGACCGGCAGCGCGCGATCGGGAAGGCCCGCGTCGACCGAGCGCGCGCCCCCGCCATCGCTGCAGGCGCAGCACAAACAGATCAGGCTGAGGCCCGCCCGCGCAAGGATCGGATACATGCTTGGCCCCTCCGATTGTCAGCAATGAAGGAGGCTACCAGAGAAAAGAAGAAGGGTCCCCCAAGGGTCCCGACCCAGGGTGAGCGCATCCAAACGCGAAAAGGGTCCCGACCCGGGTTACGAAAAGCGAAAAGGGTCCCGACCCGGGTTGATAAAAGCCCAAGGGCCCCGACCCGCCAAGGGCCCCGACCCGGGTTGAAGAAGGGCCCCGAGAACCGAGAAGGGCCCCGACCCAGAGGGCCCCGACCCGGGTTGATGGGTTCGGCCCAAGGGCCCCAAGGGCCCCGACCCGGGTTGATGGGTTCGAAGGGTCCCGACCCGGGTTGATGAAAAAGGGTCCCGACCTAAAAGGGTCCCGACCCGGGTTGATAAAAGGGTCCCGACCCGTAAAAGCGAGAAGCCCAAGGGCTGACCCGGGTTGAAGGCCCAAGGGCCCCAACCCGCCCAAGGCCCCGACCCGGGTTGAAGAAGGGCCCCGAGAAACCGAAAGGGCCCCGAGAAGGGCCCCGACCCGGGTTGATGGGTTCGGCCCAAGGGCCCCAAGGGCCCTGACCCGACTAAAGGGTCCCGACCCGGGTTGATAAAGGGTCCCGACCCGGGTTGATAAAAGGGTCCCGACCCGTAAAAGCGAGAAGCCCAAGGGCCCCGACCCGGGTTAGGGCCCCGACCCGCAAAAGGGTCCCGACCCGGGTTGATAAAACCCAAGGGCCCCGACCCGGGTTAGGGCCCCGACCCGCAAAAGGGTCCCGACCCGGGTTGATAAAAGGGTCCCGGCGAAAGCCCAAGGGCCCCGACCCGGGTTGATGGGTTCGGGATACGCGCGGTCAGGGTGCACCGGAGGTGCGACGCGCGAAGGTGCGCGTGACAGGGGCCAGACGCGGGACGCGATTGACCACGACGGCGCCGACTGACGCTGGTTTCAGGGGCGTGAGGGGGCGTATTTGCGCGCCTGAACGCAGCCAGCCCCTCTCAGCGTGGCGAGGCGCGAGGCACGAGGGCAGCGGGGAGCGCGCGGGCCGCGTGGACCTGGCCTCAGGGTGCCTGGGCGCAACAGGCGCCGGCGTACAGCCGCAGCGCGTATGACAAGGGCCCCGACCCGGGTTGATTGAGAAAGGGCCCCGACCCGCATGAAGGGCCCCAGTGAAGGGCCCCGACCCGCCAAGGGTCCCGACCCGGGTTGAAAAAAAGGGTCCCGACCCGGGTTGATGGGTTCGAGGAAAAGTGGCATTCCCCCGGTTCAGTTGACACCCTACAGGGGGCGAATCGGCCCCGATGGAGTGTCAGATGAAACGACGAAACTTCAGCGCCTCGTTCAGAGAGGAGGCCGTGAAGCTGGTGAGGGAGGGGGGCCGTAGCGCCGGCAAGGCAGCCAAGGAGCTGGGACTCAGCGAGTCGGCTCTGCGCCGCTGGATAGAGGCTAGCGACGTCGAGCAGGGAAGCAAGGCAGGGCTGACCATGGCCGAGAAATCCGAGATACGCGAGCTCAAGCGCGAGAACGCCACGCTACGGATGGAGCGCGATATTCTAAAAAAAGCGGTGAGCTTCTTCGCCAAGGAAAATCAATGAGATTCGCGTTCATTGATGCGGAGAAGCGCCGCTATCCGCTGCCGGTGTTGTGCCGAGTGATGCAGGTGACCCGGGGTGGCTATTACGCCTGGCACCATCGCGAGCCCAGCGCACGGCGTCAGCGCGATGCCGAGCTGCTCGTGACAAGGGCCCCGACCCGGGTTGATTGAGAAAAGGGGGCGAATCGGCCCCGATGGAGTGTCAGATGAAACGACGAAACTTCAGCGCCTCGTTCAGAGAGGAGGCCGTGAAGCTGGTGAGGGAGGGGGGCCGTAGCGCCGGCAAGGCAGCCAAGGAGCTGGGACTCAGCGAGTCGGCTCTGCGCCGCTGGATAGAGGCTAGCGACGTCGAGCAGGGAAGCAAGGCAGGGCTGACCATGGCCGAGAAATCCGAGATACGCGAGCTCAAGCGCGAGAACGCCACGCTACGGATGGAGCGCGATATTCTAAAAAAAGCGGTGAGCTTCTTCGCCAAGGAAAATCAATGAGATTCGCGTTCATTGATGCGGAGAAGCGCCGCTATCCGCTGCCGGTGTTGTGCCGAGTGATGCAGGTGACCCGGGGTGGCTATTACGCCTGGCACCATCGCGAGCCCAGCGCACGGCGTCAGCGCGATGCCGAGCTGCTCGAGAGGATTCGCGCGTTCTACGAGGCCAGTGGCAAGTGCTACGGCAGCCCGCGTATCTTCGATGACCTGCGTGCAGCACGGGAGCCGGTCAGCGAAAAGCGCGTCGCTCGCCTGATGCGGCAAGCTGGCCTCGTGGGCAAGCACCGGCGAATATTCACCTCCACCACCGACAGCAGTCACGACATCCCGGTTGCGCCAAACCTGCTGAATCGGCAGTTCCACGCGCCACGGCCCAATGTTGTCTGGGCCTCCGACATCACCCAGCTGGCGACGCCAGAGGGTTGGCTGTACCTTGCCGTGGTACTGGACTTGTTTGCTCGCGCCGTCGTCGGATGGGCGCTGCGCAACGACATCACACGGCACTTGGTGCTCGAGGCGGTACGGATGGCGATCGCGGTCAGGCGCCCTGCCTCGGGGCTCGTCTTTCACTCGGATCGTGGCAGTCAGTACGCGGCTAACGACACTGAGCAGCTGTTGCGGGCCCACGGCATGAGGCCGAGCATGAGCGGCCTCGGCAACTGCTACGATAACGCGGTCTCCGAATCGTTTTTTGCGGCCTGCAAGAACGAGCTCGGCGACACCTTCCCCTCGCGCCGCCAGGGTCGTAGCGACGCGTTCGTATTCATCGAGACCTACTACAACCCCCGTCGACGTCACAGTTTCAACGGCAATCTCTCACCGCTGGACTGCGAGGCCTTCTTTGCGCGTAACGGTCGACGCCCCACCGGCGTCAAGGACCTGCTTGCCGAGGCCGACCGCCTGCTGCACAACACCAACTCACTGCGCGAGGGGCGCGTCGTCCCCTATGCCGGAGATAGCATCCTCTCCATCCACCGCGGTCCGAACTCGATGCCCGAGGGCCTTCAACCTTCTATCTAACCTGTCAACTGAATCGGGGGAGGCCTATCCTCTTTGAACGAGGCGCTGAAGTTTCGTCGTTTCATCTGACACTCCATCGAGGCCGATTCGCCCCCTGTAGGGTGTCAACTGAACCGGGGGTAATGCCACCCCGCCATACTCCCCCCAGCCGCGTAGATCGGCTTTGGAGTTCCTACACATGGCTCAGCGCCCGGCCCGTCCCCGTCCCTGAATGCGATGATGCGTCCGTGGTCCCTGATGGCGGCCGCGTCCACGGCGACGCAAACGAGGTCGGCGCCGACGGCCTCGACACGGTGCCTGGCCCGCCCGACACGGTGGCCGCGGCATCGTCTAGGCGATCCCTTCATGGATCGCTGAGCTCGTCCAGCGACCAGACCAGCGCAGCGAGGCGTACTCGAGCGCGGATCGTCGCGGCGCGAGCGTCACCAACCCGATCGCCCCCATCGCGGCGCTCGCTCGACCCGTCGTGAGAGCAACTCAAGAGAGTCGCGGCGGCGGTGATCACGATCGAGTAACGCAGAAAGCGCATCATGGCGGTGTCGGGAGCCGGACATTCGCACGCACAGCGCCGTTGTCCTCCACGACCTGAACGACAGTCCCACTGCTGCCCTGCTTCTGGATCACGACAACCTCCTGATCGCCGTTGTTGTCCACATCCGCGACACACGCCGCGATGAGAACACCGCCAGGGTCCATCTGACTCGTGCAGGTGGGCTTGATGAGCGTGACCGGGGGATCCACGCTCTGGGCCAGTGCCCTCGCCGTTTCCAAGCGGAGGGCTGAATGCGGGCTAGGATCAACAGGGCGCACCGACAGCGTGAAAATGCCGATCACGAGACCGATGGCGACGATGCCCCCCAAGATCGCGCGTCCGCGTCCGACTTTGTCCATGTTTCCTCCTCGCGAACCGTCGTTGTCGTCGTTGAGCAGACCGAGCCTAGCCGGGAAGGGGCCGCGTGTGAAGAAAAGCAAGGACCCTCGTAGGTGCGACGCGCGAAGGTGCGCGTGACAGGGGCCAGACGCGGGACGCGATTGACCACGACGGCGCCGACTGACGCTGGTTTCAGGGGCGTGAGGGGGCGTATTTGCGCGCCTGAACGCAGCCAGCCCCTCTCAGCGTGGCGAGGCGCGAGGCACGAGGGCAGCGGGGAGCGCGCGGGCCGCGCGGACCTGGCCTCAGGGTGCCTGGGCGCAACAGGCGCCGGCGTACAGCCGCAGCGCGTAGGTGCCGAAGGGAAAGGTTGCGCCCCGGTCGCCCGCGCGCCAGCGCAGCCAAGCATCGCGGTAGCCCGCGACGAAATCGCGCAGGCGTTGCAGCGCTTCGATGCGCGCCCACTTGTTCCCACCGGCCACCCGAGGACTCGTTTTACGGCGTGGTTCGGGCCGGCTCGGCGTATCGAACGCCGACTGCCGCAGCACGGCGCGGCGGCCAAGCACGCCCCTGCCCTCCAGGCGGCGTTGGTCTGCAAGCGCCAGCTCGCGCGCAGTGACCGCGTCGGTCAGCAGCGCAACGTACTCATCCGCGTCCAGGTCCACGTACGCGGGCAGCGGAGCTACCGTCAAACTGGCCTCTGCTGGCAGCGGCCCCCGCTCACGGAAGAAGCGCTTCGGCCGCTTGAAAGACTCGGCGCGCCCGATCCGCGCCGGCCGGCTGATCAGCCCCGGCCAGTAATGGTGCTCTGTCACCAGGCCCGCTGCCACCGGGTTGGTCAGCGTGTAGACGACCTTGGCGAGCTGGGCTTCGCCATCGACCAGGCGCACCACCGACGGGGGCTCGCTCGCCCAGAGGTTCTCCCAGCGTCCCCAGTGCGCGTTGAGGCACTTCGCCGTGAATTCGAAGAGCCAGCGGAAGAACTCCGGCCGCGTTCCGCGGACGTCGGTGACCACGAGATGCAGGTGATTGGAGAGCACGCAGAAGGCGTGCACCCGCACGCCATAGCGTTCGGCCGCCACCGCCAGGCAGTAGCCGATGATGCCGTTGACCGCGCCCGACGGCCGCAGCAGAAACTGCCGCTGCGCGCAGCGGCGCGTCACCATCACCGTCTCTCCAGCGATCACAGGCCGCGGCAGGCTCATCCGGCCCCGGGACGTCTGCAGACCACGTGCCCATCACCCCGTTGCGTGATCCTGAACGGTTAGCCCAAAGCGCTGCGCCTTCCGTCCGAACGTCGGACCGGCCCCGCCGGTACACCGGCACTGCTGCGGCTACGGCCGGGACGGAATAGGCGAACCCGGCAGCGGTGCGGCAGCGGTGCGGCAGCGGTGCCGGATTCGCGCGCGAACGAATCCGGGAGAGGCAGCACGGGCAGCACGGGGAGAGTCAGCACGCCCGCGGGAGAGGCAGCACGCCCGCGCGCGAACGAACCCGGGAGCGGCAGCACGCGGGAGCGGCAGCACGAACCCGGGAGCCGCAGCACGCGCGGAGCGGCAGCACGCGCGGGAGCGGCAGCACGCGCGCAGCACGCGGGAGCGGCAGCACGCGCGCAGCTCAGGAGACCGCCGACGGCTCTGGGGCCGGCCGCACACCCTTGCGTGCCGCCCGCCGCGCGCCCAGCACGCCGTAGCCCTTTAGCTTGCGGTAGAGCGTCGCCGAGCCGATCCGCAGCTGCTCGGAGGTACGGGTCTGGTTGCCGCCGTTGAGCTCGAGCGCCGCGAGGATGTACTCCTTCTCGATCTCCTCGAGCGGCCGCACCAGGCCGTCTGTGACCATCGGCCTGGGAACCGCCTGGCGCACCTCCTCGGGCAGGTCCTCGAGCTCGACGCGGTTCCCGCGGGCGAGCGCCACCGCGCGCTCCATCGCGTTCGAGAGCTCGCGCACGTTGCCCGGCCATTGATGGCGCAAGAGCTGATCTGCGGCGCTAGGCGCCAAGCCCGCGATCTTGCGCCTCATGCCAATTGCCGCGTCGGCGAGCAGCACTCGCGCCAGCGGCAGGATGTCATCCCTACGCTCGCGCAGCGCCGGCACGCGCAGCTCGACGACCTTCAACCGGTAATAAAGGTCTTGGCGGAAGGAGCCGCCAGCGACCCCATGGGCGAGGTCGCGATTGGTTGCCGCCAGCACGCGCACGTCGACGCGGCGGTTCCTGTTCTCGCCGACGCGGCGGACCTCGCGCTCCTGCAGCGCTCGTAGCAGCTTGACCTGCATGCTCGGCGACACCTCACCAACCTCGTCCAGCAGCAGCGTGCCGCTGTTGGCCGCCTCGAAGAGCCCCGGTCTGTCCTGCGTCGCACCGGTGAACGCACCCCTTGCGTGGCCGAAGAGCTCCGTCTCGAACAGGGACTCCGTGACGGCGCCGCAGTTGAACGCAATGAAGGGGCCGGTCGCGCGCGTGGACTCCTCGTGGACGAGCCGCGCGATTCGTTCCTTGCCCGCGCCGCTCTCGCCGGTGATCAGCACGGTGGAGTCGACCTTGGCCACGCGACGGGCCAGGTCCAGCAGCTGGACCATCGACGGGCTCTTGGCGACGATACCCAGCGGCTCCGCCACGTCGGGGGCGACGCGCACCAACGCACGCCGGTGCGTGCGCAGCTTGAACTCGGCGACCTTCAGCGATTCGATCACCCGCTGGAGCGAAACCTCCAGGCACTCCGTGAGGCGCTTGGACACGAAGAAGCGCAGCTCTTCGGCGCGCTCGTCACCCCACTCCTCCCGGGTACGGCCGAGGAGGTGGCACGCTGCGTCGCCCTTGCCGATGCAGCGATCCTCGAGCACGTAGGATTTCTCTGCCCGCGATCCGGCTGAGATAACCACTGGTGAGCCCGCAGATAGTCCAGCACATCGGCTCGTCGGCCCGACCGAAGTGCAGCAGATGCTGCTCGGCCTCGTAGGAGGCGACGATCATCAAGCCCTGTTTGGAGAGCGGACCGACGCCGCCCGCCTCAACGCGGAAGAGCCCCTCGAGGGCGTGAATTCGTGTTCCCGCCCGGCCCCAGTCGTCATCGCTCTCCCACTTGAACTCGGCCTTCATCGCCTCCGCCATCCGCCAGCCGTGGGCAAAGCCGAACTGGGTGAGCACGGCGCGCGCGGCCGTCAGGCCGAAGTTCTCCACGAGGTACTTGCGCAGCAGCCCGATCGCCACGGCATCCACCAGCAGCGCGCGCTGCCCAGCGAAGCGAATCAGGCCGCCCTCAGGGTCCAGCTCGAGGAGCTCTTCGTGGTCGAGATCTTCAACGCGCATTCTGGGAACCGTTCGTTCGAATTGACTGACACCGTACGTCATCTTGACTGATTGGATCACCCCATAGGACTAGCGATCGCTCTAAGTCGCCGTGCTGATGAGGCTCTTCTCCTTGGCCCGCAAGCTGCTTTACCGCGGGTGTCGCAATGTAGGGAACTCCACGACCGGAGTTCTCGCGTCAGGCGCGCGGAGCCAGCCCTACTAGCCCGCCCTGCCGCCCGCCCTAGTGGGGTTGGCGGTCCGACGCCGGGGCACTTAGACAGGACCGACCTTAGGGTCGGCCCGCAGAGCAGGAGTTCTTCATGAGACACATCTCCAAGACCGGCATACTGGTGTTCGCCGTGGCCATCGGCGCCGCGGCCGCGACCGCAGGGTGCGCTAGCGCTCCCCCGCTGCACACCGAGGCTTCCACCTCGGGGATTCGTGCCGCGGAAGAGGTCGGAGCGCCTCGGGTGCCTCGCGCGGCGCTTCACCTTCAGCTCGCCAAAGAAGAGCTGGAGCACGCCAAGGGCCTGGCTGCCGAGGGCGAAAAGGCCAAGGCGGCATCAATGCTGACCCGCGCCGAGGCCGACGCGCAGCTCGCTGTGGCCCTCTCCCGCGAGAGCAACGAACAAGCGGAGGCCCGCTCCGCCATCGAGCGGGTGCGCCGACTCCGCGCCGACAGTGAGTAGCCCTCACAGGGCGAACGCGATCGCTTTGCAGTCAGTTCAACGGAAGGAATCCGCCATGAAAATGAATCACGCTCTCGTATTCGCCTCCTGCGCTCTCTTCTTCGGCGCGTGCGCAGCCACCGCCCCCCGCGAGCTCGTCAACGCTCGCAAGGCCTACCGGCGCGCCAGCAGGGGCCGCGCGGCCCGCGTGGCCCCTGCGGAGCTACATGTGGCCAACCGGGCTCTCGCGCAGGCCGAGCAGTCCTTTCAGCAGGCTCCCGACTCCTACCAGACCCGTGACCTGGCCTATGTGGCCCAACGCAAGTCGGAGTTCGCGGAGGCTACGGCCTCGATCGCCGTCGAACGGAAGGCGCAGGCCAGTGCCAAGCGAGACTACCAGGCGACGCAGGGCAAGATCGTCAAACAGACCCAGCAGCACCTGAGCGATACCCGCTCGGCCCTCGCGGCCTCCCAGCGGAGCGGGGCGACGACGGCAGCGCAGCTCGCCGCTTCGCAAACGGCGCGCGCGGCTGCGGACCAGCGTGCGGCCGACGCGCTGTCGGCTCTCGCCCGACTGGCGGCCGTCAAAGATGAGCCGCGCGGGCTCGTCATCACCCTCTCCGGCAGCGTGCTCTTCGCCTCCAATCAGGCCACCTTGCTGGCCACAGCTCGGTCGCGCGTCGACCAGGTGGCTGCTGTGCTGCTCACGACCCGCGAGCGCAACATCACCGTCGAGGGCCACACCGACTCACAGGGCTCCGAAGGCCGCAACCTCGACCTCTCGCAGCGTCGGGCCGACGCCGTCCGCAACGCTCTCGTGCAGCAGGGCTACCAGGCCGACCTGATTCAGTCCCAGGGTCTCGGCGAAACGCACCCTGTCGCCGATAACTCCAGCGCCGAGGGGCGCGCCAACAACCGCCGCGTCGAAATCATCATCGCCCCCGCGGCGCAACACTCGTCAATCCAGTAGGAGCAGGCTCCCATGAGCAAGTCACCACAGCACTGCGACGCCGGGCCCGAGAGCCCAAGTGCTGGACCGCGCCCCGACTCGAGGCGCGCGGTCCAGTGCCTGGCCTTCCTCCTCTTGGGATTCGCACTGACGAGCGGCTGTGCGGCCACGGAAGGACAGACGGCAACGGCCCCCAAGTCGAGCAGACCCGCGGCGATCGCTCCCACGAGCAAGGCCAGGACGAGCGCGACCAGGTCAAGCGCGACCAGGTCAAGCGCGACCAGGTCAAGCGCGACTGCTGCTTCGCTTCCGGCGCGTGACCCCGCCTACGCGCAAAGGCGCGAGCTGCTGGGCGAGATGGGTCGGAGGCTGGTCGAGCTCCAGCGAGGGCTCGACCAGCTCTCGGCGCAGGTCCACGGCTCACGCGCTGCTGCCAAGGCCGACGCCGAGGCGAAGCTCGCGATCGTGCAGCAGCGCTGGGCTCGCGCGAGGGAGCAGCTCGACCAGGCGGCCAGGGCAAGCGAGAACACCTGGGAGACCGCAAAGCGCGGAGTCCGGAGGTCCTACGCCGAGGTTCAGGACTCGTTCGAACAAACCCGTCAGTGGCTGAGCGACAAGCTCGAGCCCGCTTCAAAGCCACCTAGCGCGAGGCCACAGTACTCGGCCCTTGACGCCGAGAATGAGGAGTGACCTGCCATGCCGCTGCTTCAAATCATCATTGCTCTAATCGTCGTCGGGGTGTTGCTGTGGCTCGCCAATTCCTACATTCCGATGGACGGAAAGATTCGGAAGATTCTCAATGTCGTGGTCGTGATTGCGGTCGTTCTCTGGCTGCTCAGCGTCTTTGGCCTCTTGAGCGGCTTCTCGACGATCAGGCTCGGTCGGTAGCGCTCCACGTGGCGCGCCCAAAGGAGACTGAAATGGATACCGCCAAAACACATATTGGCAAGATGGAAGCGCAGCTCAAACACTGGGGCTCGCGACTCGACGGGCTCGTGCTCCAGTCGCAGAAGGCGGGCACCGAGGCCAAGGACGACTATCGCAAGGCCGTGGCCGAGCTGAAGACGAAGCATCAGGCCGCGCAGGCGAGGCTCGACGAGCTGCGCACCGTCGGCTCCGACAAGTGGGACGCTTTCAAGGCCAACATGGATCGCACCTGGACCGAGTTCGAGGCCGCCTTCACGAAGCTGAAGCACTGAGCAGCAGAACAGAGGAGGTGCAACCATGTTGTGGACCATCGCCATCATCTTCATTCTGTTGTGGGCGCTTGGCTTGATTACCTCCTACACCCTCGGAGGCTTCATTCACCTGCTCTTCGTCGTGGCGATCGTCGTGGTGCTCCTCCGGATCATTCAGGGCCGTCGAGCAACCGGCTGATCGGGAGACACCGCGTTTCTAGCCAGAGGCTCGCGCGGGCTGGTTCGCGCACCGAGGAGAACGCCTCATGCAGCTCGAAAACGAGCGACGCCGGCGCGCTGCTGCCGACAACGCCGCGGGACGGGCGGGCACCGACGATGCGCGGGGCGAGCGCGCGTCGTCGGCACCGAGCCTGTGCGAAAGGCCTGCGCGCGGACCGCCCGGACGCGAGCTGCCGCGCCGAACCGAGGCTCCTCTTCCTCTGGCCTCGGCTCCAGCGCGCAAGGGCGGGTGGTGGGACGCCAACAAGGTCGGCCTGTCGCCGCCGCTGATCGAGCCCTCGCGCGGCTGGCTGATGCTCTATCACGGCGTGCGTCATAACGCGTCGGGGGCGCTCTACCGGCTCGGTGTTGCCCTCTACGCGCTGGACAAGCCCGAGCACTGCCTCCTTCGCGGCGACTCGTGGATTTTCGGCCCCGAAGCACCCTGCGAAGGCGAGGGAGAGGTGGCGAACGTCGTCTTCCCCTGCGGCTACACGATCGGCGCCGATCAGGACACGCTCCACCGCTACTACAGCGCAGCAGATACCTGCGTGGCGCTGGCTAGAGTGAGCGTGCGCAAGCCGCTGCAGTGGCTCGATCGCTGCGGCTTGGCCTAGCAGCAGGTGTGCGAGCGTCACGATGACGCCGGCGGGCCATGGTCCGCGAGGGCCGCAGCAGCCAGAGGAGGCGCGTGCCGATGATTACGCTGCGCAGGGGGGACGAACGCAGCTTCGAGCGCCGCGGCAAGCAGGAGCTCTGGCGGACCTTTGCTGCCGAGGACGCGGCCGACCCGCTGGGGCACGGCTTCGGCGCACTCGAATGCCTCAACGAGCTCCGGCTCCAGCCTGGGGCGGACACCCCGCGCCGACCACCGGTCGCTCACGAGAGCGAGCTCGTCACCTACGTCCGTGAGGGCGTCCTGGCCTACGAAGACTCGCTGGGCCGCTCGGGCGTGATCCGGGCGGGGGAGTTTCAGCGCCTGACCGCAGGCCGTGGTCTGCGCCACAGCCAAGCAAATGCCTCACGCAGCGACAGCGCCCAGGTGCTTCAGCTCTGGTTGCGGCCCGGGAGCGCTGGGCGCGCGTGCGGCCAAGAGCAGAAGCGCTTCAGCGCGGCGGAGCGTCGGGGCGAGCTCTGCATCGTCGCGTCGCCCGATGCGCGGCGCGGCTCCCTGCGCCTCGAGCAGGACGCTGTGCTCTGCTCGTCGCTGCTCAACCCAGGGCAGCACCTGGCGCACGCGCTGGCCCCGGGGCGCAGCGCGTGGCTCCACGTCGTGGTGGGCGAGGTCACGCTCGGCAATGCGGTGCTGAGCACTGGGGACGGCGCAGGGTTGACCGCCGAGCGTGCGGTCTCGCTGACGGCCCGTGAGGCCTCCGAGATCCTGCTGCTCGACCTCGACGATCCGAAGGGCTCGTCGGTGGGCTAACCCTCCGGTGAGCGAGCCCCCAGCTGCCCGTCATGCTTGGCCGAAATCCGAGCGCCGCGTCGGGTCGCAGTGCTGTGCCTCGCGACGGGAGCGATAGATCAACGGGCTGCTAAGGTGCGGCTTGACGGATGGGGACGACTGCAGGCCACCGATTCCGGGGACATCAAAACGTATCGCGCAGCTCCCGCAGCCGGGCGAAGGCGCGGACGGGGTCGCTCAGGTCGTCGCTCGGAAAGCGGTCGGCGAGCGAAGCGCGAATCTCGGCCTCTTCGCAGCGCAGGAAGGGGTTGGTTTGCAGCTCCTCGGCCAGGGTCGAGGGCACGGTGGCGCAGCCCCTCTCTCGCAGCCTCGCTGCCGCTGCCCTGCGCTCTCGGATCGCCTGATTCCCCGGATCGATCGCACAGGCGAAGGCGAGGTTCTTGGCGGTGTACTCGTGGCCGAAGTAGATCCGGGTTTCTGCTGGGACACGCCCGATGCGCTGATTGAGCGAGCGGTACATCGTCTGCGGGTCTCCTTCGAAGAGGCGGCCGCAACCGGCGCCGAAGAGCGTGTCGCCGCTGAAGGCAGCGTCGCCCACCCTGTACACGAGGGCCCCGCGGGTGTGGCCCGGGGTGTGGAGCACCCGCGCAGCCAGGCGCCCCAACGCGATCGCGTCGCCGTCTTCGAGTGGATCGGTGAGCCCGGCGATGCGCCCGCTCTCCGAGCGGTGGCCGTAGACACGCAGCTTCCAGCGCCGGAGCAACGCCTCGTTGCCGCCGGTGTGGTCCCGGTGGTGATGCGTGTTCCAGATCGCGATCAGCTCGACGCCGCGCGCCTCCACCGCCGCAACCACCGCATCGGCCTCCGCCGGGTCGACGATCGCGGCCTGGCCGCTCTCCTCGCAGACCACCAGGTAGCCGTAGTTGTCGGCGAGCAGCGGGACCGTTTCGATCAGCAAAGCGAGCGCCTTCCTCCTCGATCGCCGTCCGCCAGGCGCGAACCGTCCGCCGCGTCGCGGCCGAGTCACGGTACCAGCACTGTGCTGGCGCGGAGAAACTGCTCGAGGTCGCGCCAGAAGACCGTCCAATCGGGTGGACAGGTGTTGTGGTCGCCGTCGTAGAGCACGAGCCTGCCCCTCGTTGCGGCGGCGGCCAAGACGCGCGCGTGGTCGACGGGTATCAGTGTGTCCTGGCGCCCGTGGACGATCAGCACGGGCCTTTGCAGGCGCGCGATCGCGGCCCGATTGTCGAAGGGGTCGCGCAGCAGGAAGCTCGGCACCCAGAAGCGCTTGGCCAGCTCATGCACGCTGCTGAAGGTCGACATCAAGATCACCGCGGCCACCTCGCGCTGCTCGGCGAGCTGGCATACGACCCCGCCTCCGAGCGACCGCCCGTGCAGCACGATCCTGGCCGCATCGACCTCGGGTCGCGCGGCGAGCTGATCGTAGAAACGCGCGAAATCGGCCCCAATAGCCGCCTGCGAGGGCGAGCCGGCCGAGCGCCCATAGCCGCGATACTCGGGCAGCAGGACGCTGATGCCGAGGCGCCGATAAGGCTGCAAGATCTGCGGCCACTCGTCGATCAGCTCGGCGTTGCCGTGGGCGAAGATGACCGCGGGGCCTGGATGCGTCGGTCCAACGCCCTCGCCGGGCAGCAACCAGGCTTCGACGCGCCCCTCCTCGGTGTCGATCCAGAGGCGTTCCAGAGCTTCCACGCCATCGCCCGCGCCGGCCGCCGCATGGGTCAGGTGGCGCGGGAAGACGATCCGTCGCTGCAAGGTCAGGAGCATCAGTCCTCCAATCACCACCAGGGCGCCCAGCGCGGCGAGCCGCCAAGCGATCGCCCGTCTCCAGCCGCCTCGCCGCCCGGCCAGACCCCGACCACCACGGCCGTCGAGCCCACTCATGCGCCACCGGCCTGCGCGCTCCGACCACCCTGCTCCACCCCGCCGCGCAGCTCGGGATCCTCCCGCGCGAGCATCAGGCGCTTGCGCGCCACACCCCAGCGATAGCCACCGATCGCCCCGCTGGCGCGGAGCACACGATGACACGGGATCAGGTAGCCAAGCGGGTTCGCGCCAACGGCGCTGGCGAGGGCCCGCACCGCGCGCGGGCATCCGATCCGTGCGGCCAACGCGCCATAGGAGGTGACCGCGCCCTCGGGAAGCTGCAGCAGCGCCCGCCACACCTGCAGTTGGAATCGGGTGCCCCGCAGCAGCACCCGCAGCGGCGCGGCACCCAGGGCGCTTGTGGCCCCGGCGACGAAGATCCGCGCGCAGAGGGCCGCTGCCTCCCGAGCACCCGCGGCGACGACACGTGCGCGCGGATACTCGCGCAAGAGGTCGCCCCCGACCGCGGCCAGCGTCAGCCCCGCCTCGGCAAAGCGCACGCTACAGAGGCCACGCTCGGTCCAAGCCACGACGCACAGGCCGAAGGGGCTCGGTCCCGCACCGAAGCGAATCATCAGGCCCTCACCGCGCGCCTTGTATTGCCCCGGCGTCAGGGCCTCGCTGACCACGAAGAGATCGTGCAGCCGACCGCCGCCGCTGAGCCCCACGGCGGCCGCGGTCTCCACCAGCGGCAGCGAACGCTCGAGCCACACCTTGGCGTGCTCGAGCGTCAATCCCTGAAGGAAGCGCTTGGGGCTCAGACCCACCCAACGCGAAAAGAGCCGCTGAAAATGGCTCGGGCTCAGACCCGCCTCGCGCGCGGCCTCCGCCAGCGAGGGCTGCAGCGGGGCGTTCCGCTCGAGCCAGCCGATCGCCCGCTCGATGCGCGCAAAGTCACTCGCACCGGCGAAGCACGCCCGCCTGGCCTGGAGGCTGCCGCTCGTCACCACGGCAATCTAGCCACGGCGCCGCGCCGGGTCGACCCGAATCCTGCCACGAACGCGGCTACCGAAACCGCCCGCCCGCTGAGGCATGAGCTCGAGCGCTGCGATTGTGGCCGTAGGCGTGGGCTTCTCGGCCGCGAGCGTGGGCGTTTCGCCGCGCAAGCGCAGCGTGTAGGGTACGCAGCGGAGGGTGCCTGAACCGACTCGGCGCCGTCCCCTGCCCCGTGGAGACGTAACGCGATGAGGAAGCCGGTCAGCTTGCGCATCATCGGCGCGCTAACGCTGCCGCTCGCCGCAGCGGTAGCCCACGCAGCGCCGCCAACGGGCAGCGCCTCAGCCGCGGTCGAGGCGCTGCCACGTGACGACAGCGCGTTGCCAAAACCTCTCTGGCCCCCGGGCGAACGTCTCGACTCGTTGCGCTGGCGCGACCGCAGGGGGCTGAACGTCGCGGCCTTTACGCGTTCGCCGCCGCGCTCCAGCGAGACCGCGAACGCCAAGCCTCACTGGGTCTACTTGCATGCCAAGCATTACCTGCAGCGGCAGGGACGCTGGCGCCTCGTGCGCTGGGTGAAGGATCGCGAGCAGCCCTGCGGACTCGATCTCACGGCCGACGTCCTCACCCCCTCGCCAGTGACCGACCTCGACGGCGATGGCCTCGGGGAGCTCACCTTCGCCTTTCGCCTGGCGTGCCGTGGTGACGTCAGCCCGGCGGAGCTCAAGCTCTTCATCCTCGAGGACGGAGCGAAGTATGCGCTGCGCGGCGCCAGCCGCGTGCGCGTCGCCCCCGACGAGCAGGTCGGCGGCGACCATCGCCGCGACCCAGCCTTCGAGCACGCCGCGGCGGCGTTCCGCGCCCACGCCGAACGCATCTGGGCCAAGATCGTGCAAGAGAAGTTCTGAGTTCTGAGCTCTGAGCCCCTCGCCCTCGAGCGCTCGGCTGCAGCGACGCGGAACGCCCGCTACTGACAGAGCCTTCTGATGACCCTGACCCCAGACACGCTCTTAGAACGCTCGCAGTGGGATTTCTTCTGGGCGCCTTCCGACGCCCTGGTCGTGGACCGCCCGGAGCTGCTCTATATCCGCTCCCCGCGGGACCTGCCGCACCTCAACACCGTGGCGCGGCTGCGCGCGAAGCTCGACCGCGTCCCCGCGCTGCTGGAGGAGGTCATGAAGGCCCACGCGGGGAGGCGCTCGCGCTGCCTCGTGTCGTCGCGCCAAGCGCGCCCAGGGCTCGAGGCGCAACTCAGGCGCGCGGGCTACCAGCCAGGTCACGAGCACGGCGCCTGCTCCATCGCGCCCGAGCGCTACACGCCTCGCCCCCTCGACGAGGGCCTCGTGGTTGAGAGGGTGGGATCGATCCAGCAGCTGCGCGACAGCGCCGAGGTGAGCCGCAGGGCCTTCGGCGCCGCCGAAAGGGACGAGGTGGGCGATGCGAACGATGCGCAGCTCGAGTGCGACCTGGCGTGCTTGACGGGTCCCATGGCGCGCATCAGCCGCTTCGTGGCCTACGACAGCGCCAGCGGTCAGCCGCTCTCGACAGGCGGCCTCAACGTCTATCCGGCGTTGCGCTTCGGCTTCCTCTGGGGTGGAGGCACCGCCCCCGAGGCCCGCGGACGCGGCGCCTACACCGCGATCGTGGCGCGCCGCTTGGCGCTCGCAAGACAGCTTGGACTGCGCCTCGTCGGCCTCTACGCGCGCCTCGACGGCTCGGCCCCGATCGTCGCCAAGCAGGGCTTCGCGCGTCATGGCGCCATGGTCTTCTGGGAGCGTCGAGCACAGCCGTAAAGGCTCGAGCAGCGAGCGAAGCGTGCCTCGCCCCGCCTACCGGACGCACCCCGCGCCCCGTCGGCGCGACGGGCAGCAACGACGCCCAGGCTCTGCGCACTGCGAGCGCCAGCGGGCGTTCCAGCAGGCGCAGCGCGGCATTATTCCCAGCAGGCGCAGCTCGGTATCATTCTTTGGTCGGCTGCGCGACCGCCGCGGACGACAGCGCGGGCTTGCGCTGCCAGATCCCTCCGCGCGTGAAGGCACGCCAGCCCCAACGCAGCCAGCTGATCACGGCGGTGGCGAGCCAGAGCGCCCACGCCAGTGACGCGACGCGATAGACCCACAAGGGCACGGAGACGATCCACTGGCGATTGAGCGCGCCAGCGATGCGATCGTCGAACCAACGCAGGCGCCCGCCCCACGCCCAGTTGCCCGAGCCATTGCCGCTGATCTGCATGTCGGGGTTGCCAAGCAGACCCAGATACACGGAGGCCACGAGCAGGCCAAGCACGACCACCGCGCCGCCGGCGATCGCCAGCTGCGAGCTGTTGTGAAGCCATCGCGGACCGACGCTAACGCGCTCTCCACGCCAGGCGAGATAGAGCAGCCAGCCAGCGACCGTCGCGCCGCCAAGCACGCCGAGCTGGGTCAGACCGACGCCGAGCAGCAGCCACTGATGCGCCGCGAGCGGGCTGAAGGGCAGCCGCGACAGGGCCAGGGCCACCACGAGAAAGAGCGCGAGCTGGGACCAGAAGAGCACGACCGGCCCGACTCCGGCGCCGCCAAGAAAGAGCACCCAGCGCTGCACGGGACGGATCACCTCCGTGCTCACGTTGACGGCCGGTGCGCCGAGGGCCACCGCCGACAGCCGCAGCCGCGTGCGCCAGCCGACGGGCTCCGACCAGCGCAGCTCGAGTTCCTGCGTCCCTGGATGCAGCGCCAGCGCGACGCGACGCCCCTCCTGCCGCAGGGGCTGCTCCTGACCATCGCTCATCACCTTCTCGAGCTCCGCCCCCTCGGGCAGCGTCAGGACGTGCTCGGCACCACGGCTCGTGCGCACGGCGAAACGCAGCACGGTCTCCGTGCGACGATCGCCAACGCTCACCTGCCGCAACAGGTGCTCGACGGTCAGCACCTGGCCCGCCACCCCCTTGGGCCGATCGATCGCGAGCCGCAGCGCCTCGCCCGGCAGCGGCGCCCACTCGCGCACTGGCGCGCCCTCGTCGGTCTGGTGCAGCGGTGGCGGCCCGTGCGCCTCGACGTGCCAAATCGGACTCGCCTCGAGCGACCAGCGCTCGACCCAGGGCACCTCGGCGGGCGCCCTGAGTTGAAGCGCGGAGCGCTCGGGCAGCGCCGAGCGCCAGCTCACCTCTTGCTGCGCCGCCTCGATGCTGACGAGCACGCTCCCCGCGCGCACATGAACCCCCGCGCTGGTGACGGACTCGCCGCTCAGCAGCGGCACCGCCAGCACGATCGCGCTGCCCGGAGGCGTCATGCGCACCACGCGTGTCGCGACCTCCCAGGTCAGCCCGAGCCGCAGCGTCCTTTCGACGCGCACGAAGGGCGGCAGGTGGTGCGGCTGACCCGCGCCGACCGAAGCCCCGCCGCTGGCGGCCGGCGCCTCGCGCGTCAGCTGGAGCTGGTCGTCGATCGTCCCGTCGTCGTGCAAGCCCTCGAGCCGCCAGCCCGCGAGCTCGGCCTCGACCTGCCGCGGCTTGAGCGGCAGGGGCAGTTGCAAGCTATCCACCAGCGGCAGCGCCCCCTCGAGCTCCACGCGATGCGTCCCGGGCACCAAGCTGAGCCAGATCGTGCCACCAGCGCGCGCGAGCGCGGCTGCGCTCTTGCCGTTCACGCGCACCTGTTGCGCTTGCCAATGCTCCGCATGCCCCGGCAGCGGCACTGCGGTCTCGGCCGTGACGGCGACCTCGAGCAGCATCGCCAGGCGATCGGCGCTTACCCGCAGCGCGAGCGCGCCGATGGCCGCGCATTGAGGAAAACACGGCGGTGCTTCGAGCAGGCGTCGGCGCAGCTCGGCATGCAGCCTCGGCTCGTCGCCGAGCGGCGGCGGCGCGCCGTCGGCTTGCGCCAAGCGACCGGACAAGGCGACGAGGAAGAGGGCAACCAGCGCGGGCCCGGTGGCGCTTCCGCCGCGGCCGGCCCCCCTGCGCCCCCGCCCCAGCCCGCGCCACCGCGCCGCGCCCAGGCTGAGCACCAGGGCCGCCAAGAGCAGGACGCGCAGCCCGGCGAGCACGCGGTTGAGCCACGGACGCACCAGCCAGAGCGACAGCCTCTCGTCGGCGCTCACCGGCCCGTTCCACCCGAGGTTGACGCGGCGACCTTCCCAGCGCGGGATGCCAGGCCCTGTCTGCACCATGGCGCTCGGGTCGTTGGCCGGCATGAGGCGCGTCGCGTCGGCTTGTTCGGCCTGCGCGCTGCTGCTGAGGTAGTTCTTGGCGACCTTCGCCAGCCTCTCCCGTCGCTCAGGTTTAGCGCCAACGCCACCCTCATCCTCACGCGTGGCCTCCGCCGCCACCTCGAAGGGAACGGGGGCGGCGGCGGCCGACAGCGCGCCGAGCTTCGTCGCTGCGGGTGCCGCACCCTCGCCCCAGGCCGCCGGGTCGAGCGAGGGAAAGACGCCTTGCCGCAGTTGCCGCGCGCTGAAGGCGACGACGAGGAGCGCGACGACGACCAACGCCGCGGTGCGCGCAAGCTGCAGCAAGGCGTGTCCCCGAGCGCTGCTCGGCCAGACCCGAGCGAGGGCCTCGACGGCCAGCACGACGGCCCAGCTCCAGCGCGGAGCGCCCTCCTCGGTCAGCGTGGCGATCAGCGCCAGCGCCGCCAGCCCGGTCACGCGCGCGCCAAAGAGCTTGGCCATCGCCAGCAGCAGCACCAGCAGCAAGAAGACATCGTCGAGCCGCCAGGCGGAAACCCAGGTCGGCCCGGCGGCGTCGGCGCCCCCGACGTGCAGCAGCGTCCAGCCGGGAGGCAGGTGGACCTCTCCGCTCAGCGCGCGGAAGTCGTGGGCCCAGCCGACCGCAGGCGTCTGGCGGCCGTTCCGGCGCGTCCGGCTCTCCGCTGCGAGCTCGATCGCACCGCGCCGCACCTCGACGGCCGCTCGGGTGGCCGGCCCACGCCGCGTGACCAGGCGATCCTCTCCGCCCACGACTACGTGGCCGAGCTCCGTGCCCTCGCCCATCTCGAGGCGCTGACTCCGCCGCACGCTACCAGTGATCGCATCCGCGACGGTGAACCCGCCGCCGTCGAAGTCCAGCCACCAGCGCCGTCGCAGCGCGAGCGCGTCGGCCGCCGGAGCGCTGTCGCCGCGGCGACGCTCGGCAAGCACGATGGCCGCGCCCGGAACGAGCCGATACGCGGGCAGGTGCTTCCACGCCTCCGGCAGTCGCGTCTGCCCGGGATCGACCGCCGGCGCCTCCTGCACGGCCACGACCCGCAACGCGGGGCGGGCCTCGAAGACCCAGAGCTCCGCCTCGACCCAGGGGCTGGACGCCGGCGGAGCCAGCAGGCGCGACGCCACCACGGCCTGCCGCGCGCGCAGCGTCAGCGTGAAGGTGCCCGGCCTGAGCTGGACGCGCAGCCGGCCGTCGGGCTCGACACGTGTCGGGAGCGCGGCGTCGAGGGCCAGGGGCACGAAGCCGGCGGGCAGCACGGGTCCGAGTGCCAGCTCGCGCGCCTTGCCGGCGACGCGCAGCTCGAGCTGCGTCTCGAGCTCCAGTGGAAGCTCGTCGATGAGGCGACGGGTGACGGTCAGGTCGAGGCGATTCTCAGCGGCGGCGGCCTCGGCCCGGCGCTGGACCGCGAGCGTGCCGTCTGCCGCGCGCTCAGGGAAGTCCACCGCGCGCCCCTCGATGCGCAGCGACACCAGCCCGAGGCCTGCCGGAATCATCACGCTCTCGGGCAGCCGCGGCCAGCGCAGGCGCCCCCTCAGGCGATAGGGGCCGGCCCCCAGCCAGACCACCGGCCGGTCGTCCCGGGCCACCACCACCGCGGCGTGCCCGTCGACTTGCACCGCGACGGGCCAGTGCAGCGGCCCGCCCCCCGGGAGCAGCACGGCGCCCGCGCTCTGCTGAACGCCCTCCTGCGCGAAGGTGCCACCCCGGGCGTCGAGATCGAGCTCGAGTCGCGCGGGCCAATCGCAGCGACGCTCGTCACTGCCGTGCAAGAAGGAACAGCGCTCGGCCTCGTGGCCATGCAACACCCACGAGACCCAGGGGCGCAGCGGCACGGGGAGGTCGAGGAGCTGGGGCGCGGCGCCAGCGCTTGGCGACAGCGCGGCGCTCAGCAGCAGCAATGCGAAGAGCGTGCAAAGGGCGCGGCGGTACTGCGTCAAGGGAAGCTCCTTGGTGGCGCGGCGAACGCGCTTTCGTCAGGCAAGCGCCGCTGGCCTGCGCCGGTGGCGTCCGGCGCCGCCGTGGTGCTCAGCGCTTGAGCGTGACCCCGACGCAGCCGTAGACCCCGGGATCGGAGGCCGGCATCAGCGCAACGAAGGCATCGCTGAAGGCGCGCCGATTGCCCTGCCAGGGCGCGAACTCGAGCGACCCGAAAACGTTGAGCCAGGGATTGATCGGCACCTCGAGCACCCCGGCGAGGAGCCAGCGCAAGCCCGTGAAGCGTCCGCGCACCGCCGTCGCCGAGAGGCCTGCGGGTGGTACGCTGCAAGCACCGACCTCATTGCGCGAGGCGCTGGCCGGACAGAGGCGGTCCGTGTAGAGGCCGATCGTCGTGCGGGCTGTGAGCGCGACGCGATCGGCGAGCCAGACGCTGCCGATAGCCGCCAGATCGACGAAGAAGCTATTGCGTGACTTCGGCCCACCGCCGCCGCCGAGGGCGACGCTGGTCGCCAAAGCCCAGGGCCGGCGATCGATCAGCCGCACGCGCGCCCGCCCACCGACCTCGGTGATCGCGCCAAAGCTCCGGAACTCGACGGCACCGTCGACGCCGATCGGGCGGCCAAGGGGGCGTTGGTCGAGGAGACCGACGGTGAGCCGCGCCGTGATCAGCTGCGGAAAGCCGAGCGCGACGTCACCCGCGACGGCAGCGGGGTTGACGAGGGTCGCGGCCTGGCTCGTCATCATCCGCAGACCCCCGCCGCCCTGCGGGCTCAGCCGCGCGCGACCCGCGGTGCCTGCCGTGCTAGGCGTGGCTGGCCCCGGCATCCCCTGCGCAGCCGCCGGCCGCGGCGACGCGCTTAACTCCGGCTGCAAGGGCGCATCGACCCGCACCGCCGCACCGGGCAGGACCTCGGCGGTCGTAAGCAGCTCTTCGTAGCCGGCGGCGCGCACGGCCACCACATGCGGTCCCGCCAAGAGCTCGGCGTTCTCGATCGGCGCCCTGCCGAGCAGCTCGCCGTCAACAAAGACCTCGGCCCCCACCACCGTGCTGAGGACCGTCAGCGTCCCACGCGGCGGCGTTCGCGGCGCGGGCTGAGGCGCGGGCTGAGGCGCGGGCTGAGGCGCGGGCTGAGGCGCGGGCTGAGGTGCGGGCTGAGGCGGGGCCTGAGGCGGGGCCGCCGCCAGCGGCTCCAGCCGCGCGACCAGCGCCAGGTTCTGCCCCGCCACCGCATCGACCCATTGGCGCCAGGTCACGTAGCCCGTGGCGGTGACCTCGATTAGATAGCGCCCGGGCTGCAGCGCCAGCTCGAGCGGCGCCTCCCCGAGCGGCTTGCCGTTGACCAGGACGCGGGCATCCGGCGCGCCGGCGGCGCTCGGGGCCAGCGTCAGCCGGACGGAGGCCGCGGTGACAGCCGGTGCCGCCGTCGCCGAGGGCGCTGCCGCGAACGCGCTGTCGGCAAGAGAACAGATCAGCGCCAGGGCCAGCCAGCCGCCCCCGGCCCTGCTGGCGCCGGCACGCCCCGCGCGCGGAGACCAGCGCCGATCCCCTCGTAACCTCTTGTCCACCGTCATCGCGCTCCTCGCGCTCTGCGCGCCCCCCGGCGCTGGATTACTGGCGCCCGCTGGTCGGTCGCACCAAGGCCGCATCGTACTCGGCTGGGGCCTGATAGCCCATCAGCCACAACGCCGTCGCAGCGACGTTGCTCAGGCCGCCCGGGTTGGCGTCGCGCACGAGCTGATACTCGCCCGCCGCCGCCGGATCGAAGATCGTGAAGGGCACGGCATTGAGGCTATGCGCCGTGCGTATCCGCGGCTGCTGCGCCTCGTCGCGCTCGATCGCCCCGCTCTTCTTCAGCTCGTACATCTGATCGGCGTTGCCGTGATCGGCGGTGACCAGCGCGATACCCCCGACCCGCGTGACCGCCCGCAGCAGGCGACCGAGACAGAGGTCAACCGCCTCCACCGCCTGTAACGTCGAGTTGAGACTGCCGGTGTGACCGACCATGTCGCCATTGGCGTAGTTGATGCGCAACAGCCCAGTCGCACCGCCCTCCAGCGCCGCGATCGTCGCATCCGTGATCTCGGCCGCTCTCATCCACGGCCGCTCTTCAAAGGGCACGCGATCCGAGGGCACCTCCACATAGGTCTCGAGCGCCTCGTCGAACTTGCCGCTGCGGTTGCCGTTCCAGAAGTAGGTCACGTGGCCGTACTTCTGCGTCTCGCTGCAGGCGAACTGCCGGATGCCGTTGCGCGCGAGATACTCGCCCAGCGTGCGATCGATCGTCGGCGGTTCGACCAGATAACGCTTCGGCAAGCCGAGATCACCGTCGTACTGCATCATCCCAGCGTAGAGCACGCGCGGCACGCGGACGCGATCGAAGGGCGTGAACGAAGCGTCCTCGAAGGCTCGCGTGATCTGGATCGCGCGGTCGCCGCGGAAGTTGAAGAGCACGACCGCGTGGTCATCCTCTATGGTGCCTACAGGCTGTCCATCGCGCTCGATCACGAACTCGCCGAGGAACTGATCGTTGGCCCCGGGATCTTCGCCACGGAAGGTCTCGACCGCCTGGCGCGCGCTGGCGAAGCGCCGCCCCTGGCCGAGCACATGGGCTTTCCAACCGTGCTCCACCACCGGCCAGTTGGCCTCGTAGCGGTCCATCGTCACGTGCATCCGGCCGCCACCCGAGGCGATGCAGTAGTCGCGCCCGGGCGTGGCGTTGATCGCCGCGAGCAGCCGCTCCAGCGCGTCGAGGTAAATCAGCGCGGTCTGCCCGCCGACATCCCGTCCGTCGAGCAGCGGGTGGACCCGCAGCTTGGCCACGCCTTCCTCATGCGCGCGCCGGATCAGCGCATGGAGCTGATCGACGTGGCTGTGGACGTTGCCGTCGCTGAGCAGCCCGATGAGGTGCAGCGGCGTCCCGCGCTCACGGCACTGCGCGGTCAGCGCGCGCCAGACCGCGCCGGCGAAGAGGCTGCCGTCGCGCAGCGCCTGGCCCACCCGCTTGGCGCCCTGATCGAAGACCCGCCCCGCGCCCAGCGCATTGTGGCCGACCTCGGAGTTGCCCATATCGTCCTCGGTCGGCAGCCCGACCGCCACGCCATGCGCCCGCAGCGGAATCGTCGGGTGGTCGCGCCAGAGCCCTTCGAGCACGGGCTTGCGCGCGCGCGCCACCGCATCACCCTCGTCGCCCTTGCCGATCCCGACCCCATCCATCACGACCACGACCAGCGGCCCGCGCCGCGCTCCGAAGCCGTTGCGCGCGAGCTGCCAGGAATCGCTGCCCTTCATCGTCATTGCGCCCTCCCCGTCCTTGCGCCCTTCATCGTCCTTGCGCCCTTCTCGCGCGTTGCCCAGTGCCCGCCCCGGCGCGCTCAGATCCCGCCGCCGCTGGCGAAGACATCCTGTCGCGGCGGCGCCGAGGTGATGCGGCTGCCGGCCGGCACGCTGACGGTCAGCCAAACATTGCCGCCGATCACCGACCCGCTACCGATCGTCACGCGACCGAGCACGGTCGCGCCCGAGTAGATGACCACGCCGTCCTCGATGATCGGATGGCGGGGAATGCCCTTGACCGGGCTGCCCGTCGCGTCGAGCGGAAAGGACCGCGCACCAAGCGTGACCCCCTGATAAATCCGCACGCCGTTGCCGATCACGCTCGTTTCGCCGATCACGACCCCGGTGCCGTGATCGATGAAGAAGCCGGCGCCGATCGTCGCCCCGGGATGGATGTCGATGCCGGTCACGCTATGCGCGTGCTCGGTGATCATCCGTGGCAGCAGCGGGACCCCCAGCCGATGAAGCTCGTGGGCCACGCGATAGTGCGTCACCGCCAGCACGCCCGGATAACAGAAGATCGTCTCGTCGGGTGAACGCGCCGCCGGATCACCCTCGAAGGCCGCCCGCACATCGGTAGCCAACAGCTCCTGGATGCACGGCAAGGCGCCAACGAAGGCGGTGGTGATCGACCGCGCCCGCGCCTCGTGTTCGCTGGTCTGCGCCGCCGCGTCGCTCTCGGCGAAGGCCAGGCTGCGCTGAATCTGGACCGCCAGCGTGCGCTGGATGTCGTCGAGCGTGTGGCCGACGTGGTAGCGCACCGTCTCGGCCCGCAGCTCGGAGGAACCGAAGTAGCCCGGGAAGAGCACGATGCGCAGCAGCTCGCTAATGCGCACGACGACATCGCGCGAGGGCAGCGGATCGAGCTGCCGATCCTCGAGCCAGCGATGCGTCATCGGGCTCGCGTTGCCGCAGAGCTCCTCGACCACCGCGGCCAGGTCGAGCGCCACCCCGCCGTTGGTCGCTGGCTGCGGGACGCGCGTCATCGCGGATCCTCGAAGAGCCAGGTGCTGAGATAGCGCTCGGCGCTGCTCGGCACGATCACCACGAAGGTCTGGCCCAGGTACTCGGGGCGCGCCGCGACCTGCAGCGCCGCCCAGACGGCGGCACCCGAGGAGATACCAGCGAGCACGCCCTCTTCGCGGGCCAGGCGGCGCGCAATCTCACCCGCCTCGTCGTGTCCGACCGCGACCACCTCGTCGACGAGCGCCGGATCGTAGACCTCGGGAATGAACCCGGCGCCGATGCCCTGGAGCCGGTGCGGACCGGGCTTCCCACCGCTGAGCACAGGAGAGTCCGCCGGCTCGACGGCGATCGCGCGGAACGAGGGCTTGCGCGCCTTGAGCGCCCGGCTGATGCCAACGATGGTCCCGCCCGTACCCACCCCGGAGACGAGCACGTCGACGCTGCCGTCAGTGTCGGCCCAGATCTCCTCGGCCGTCGTCTGCTGATGAACCTCGGGGTTCGCCGGGTTGCAGAACTGCTGCGGCATCAGGTAGCGCGCGTCCTGGCTGACGAGTTCTTCGGCCCGCCGCACCGCGCCCAGCATCCCCTCGGCGCCCGGGGTCAGCACCAGCTCGGCACCGAGGGCACGCAGCAGCTTGCGGCGCTCGACGCTCATCGTCTCCGGCATCACCAGCGTGCAGCGGTAACCGCGAGCGGCGCAAACGAAGGCCAGCGCGACCCCCGTGTTGCCGCTCGTCGGCTCGATGATGATCGTCTCGGCGTGGATCGCGCCCTGCGCCTCGGCGCGCTCGATCATGCTCAGGCCGATGCGATCCTTGACGCTGGCGCAGGGATTGAGCGTCTCGAGCTTGAGCAGGATCTGCGCCGGCACGTTGGCCGCCAGGCGATTGAGCCGGACCAGGGGCGTCCTGCCGACGAGCTCCGTGATGTCCCGCGCGACGCGCATCGGCCACCGCCCCCTTCCCGTGCTGATCGGGCCGGCGCTGTATACCACGGACCGCGCTCCTCTGGCTCGCCTCGGCGCTGCGTGCTACGGCTCCTTGGTGCACCTCGATCAGGCCGCTGACCTCTACCTCGAGCACCTCAAGGTCGAGCGCCACCTGACGCGCAACACCCTCGACGCCTACAGCCGCGACCTCGCCGCCTTCGGGCGCTTTTGCGCGGCCCGCGAGCGCGCGGCGATCAGCGCGATCGACGGCCGGACGGTGCTCGAGTACCTGATCGGGCTTTCCAAGGCGCAGCGCGCGGTGCGCACCCAGGCGCGCCAGCTCGTCACCCTGCGCGGCCTCTTCCGCCATCTTCGCCGCGAACGCCTGATCGGCATCGATCCGACGGCCGCCGTCGAGCTGCCCCGCATGGGACGCAAGCTGCCCGAGGTCCTTACCCTGGCCGAGGTCGAGGCCCTGCTCAGCGCGCCCGCGCTACAAAGAGCCAACGGGCTGCGCGACGCCGCGATGCTCGAGCTGCTCTACGCCACAGGCCTGCGGGTCAGCGAGCTGTGTCAGCTTCGGGTCGCGGACGTCAACCTGGAGCGTGGGGTGCTGCTGGCGACCGGCAAGGGCCGCAAGCAACGGATGGTCCCCATCGGCGAAAGCGCGCTGGCGCTCGTCACCCGCTATCTGAGCGAGGCCCGACCCGCCGCCGATCGCCGGCGCAGCGAGGCGCTCTTCCTTTCGCGCCAGGGCGGCCCGCTGACGCGGCAGGCCTTCTGGAAGCTGCTCGGCCAGCACGCGCGCGCTGCCGGAATCACCAAGACCACGTCCCCCCACACGCTGCGACACTCCTTCGCCACGCACCTCTTGGAGCGCGGCGCCGATCTGCGCGCGGTGCAGGCCATGCTCGGCCACGCCGACATCTCGACGACGCAAATCTACACCCACCTTGACCGCACCCAGGTCTTCGAGACCTACCGTCGCCACCACCCGCGCGCCTGAGCGCAGGGCCACCCGCTAGCACCCCCCGCCCTCGCCAGCCTTGGCGCGCGATGTGCTGCACGTCTGCTCGTGGCGCCACGGGGCGGCGCCGCGTGGCCGCAACCAGCATCAGCAAAAGGTCCGTTTTGACAAAGCGTTCCGAGAATTCCGGCGGTGGGCCGGAATCGCAATCGCCGGCAGCGCCGACGCCCCGAGCGTGGAGTGATGCCCTCGGCGCTGGGGACCACGGTCCCCACAAACGCCGTCTGCGCACGTTTTTTTCACTGGGTAGCAGACACTAAATCTTTCGATCAACCTGTCGATGGAGTGAATTGAGACGCGAGAGCGAGGAGCGACGCGGTGGACGGCAAGAACCGAGACGAGACAAAGCTCGAGTCCCTGACCCGGCGCCGTCGGGCCAGGGAGGGCCGCTGCCTCTGTTCCTGCCTGGCCTGGCTCTGCATTCTGCGCCACGCGCTGCTCGCATTCGCCGCGCCGGTCGCCAGCGGCCCCGCGGGAACGCCCTCGCTTCGACCTTCCGCGTGGCTTACGTCGCGCGCGAAAATCCGTACCCAGCCGATCGACGACGGCAGTCTCCCCGCACAGCTCGCAGCCCGCCTGATGCGCGACGGCGCCGAGCAGCCGGACAGCCCCTACAGCCTGGCGCGCTGGTCGGGGACCCGTCTAGCGCCGCTGATCCATCGCGCCCCGGGTCCTGGCACGGACGCGGCCGCGCGCCTCTCCGATACGCGGGCCAAGGTGGCGATGGCTCGCGACGTCTTTGGTGCGCTGCTCGCGCTGGCCGCGCAGCGCTCGACTGCGCTCGGACTGCTCACCGATGGCCAACAACTCCGCCTGCGTCCCGTCTTTCGCGCGGGCGGCTTCAGCGTCAAGGTGGCGATGGCCTGGTAGCCGCGCCGGGTGAGCACGCGCGCGAGGTTCCCACCGGAGGCCCGGCGGACCGGCGGTCCGGCGGTAGCCGAGACCCTCTTGGATCCCGCCGCTCCGGGGGATCCCCCCGGTGGATCCCCCCTTTGACAGCACGTCCCCATCCGCCCATAATGCGCGCACTTTTCGATCCGGGTCGGCGCGCCGCGGGCGGCCTTGAACCGCCGCTCGTCCCGTCCACCGTCCTCGCCGCATGAGGGTCCGCGTGCCGGTCGCCACACTTCTTCTGTTCTCGGCCATCGACGATCCTCAGCGGGTGCGCGATGCCATCGTGATGCTGATCGCGCTGGTGCTCTCGATCGCCGTCCACGAGTACGGTCACGCCCTCGTCGCGGACCTGCTCGGCGACGACACCCCGCGGCGGCAAGGCCGTGTGACGCTCAACCCGCTGGCGCACGCCGACCCGATCGGCACGCTGCTCTTTCCGCTGATCGGCTTCCTCGGGGGCGGCGTGCTCTTCGGCTGGGGCAAGCCGGTGATGGTCAATCCGCTGCGCTTCACGCGCCGCTTCCGCATGGCGACAGGGCATATGCTGGTGGCGATCGCCGGCCCAGCGATGAACGTCCTCCTCGCCCTGCTGGTGACCTTGATCTACGCGGTCCTGCTCCGCCTCGGCGTGCTCGACCCGGCCAGCGACGCCGCCCACGGCATCATTCGCCTGATCCTGCTCAACTGGGTCCTGATGCTCTTCAATCTCCTGCCGATACCACCGCTCGACGGCGGCACCGTGCTGGCGTGGCTGATCGGCGACCGCCAGCCGCGCGTCATCGGCTTCCTCCAGCAATACGGCTTCATGCTGCTGATCGTGTTCCTGATGACCGGCCTGGTCAGCTACTGGCTGATGCCGGCCTACGGGATCGCGCTCGGATCGGTCGCGCTGGTGCATCGCCTGCTCTTCTAGCGAGACGGTCATGACCGGCACCGAGGAAGACACCTACCATATCGAGCTCCCCGACTTCGAGGGGCCGCTCGACCTGCTGCTGCACCTCGTCAAGCGTCACGAGCTCAGCATCCTCGAGATCCCGATCGCCTTCATCACCGACAAGTACCTCGCCTACCTCGAGCTGATGCGCACGCTGAACATCGATGTCGCCGGCGACTACTTGCTGATGGCGGCGACGCTCGCCTACCTCAAGTCGCGCGAGCTCCTGCCGCGACCGCCCGCGCTGATCGACGACGAGGCCGACGCCGAGGACGGCGCCGATCCGCGGCTGGAGTTGGTCCGCCGGCTGCTGGAGTACCAGCGCTACAAGGAGGCGGCGCTGCAGCTCGGGGAGCGCCCCGTGCTGGGACGCCAGGTCTTCCCCCGCGGCGCGCCCGTCGAGCGGCCGCCCACCGTCGAGCTGCCCCTGGTCGAGGTCGGCACCTTCGAGCTGCTCGCCGCGTTCGCGGAGGTCTTGGGCCGCCAACGGGTCGAGACCGGCTACGAGGTGATGATCGAGCGCATTTCGATCAGCGATCGCATCAACGAGATCGTCGATTTGCTGCAGCAGCGAGACAGCGTGCGCCTGCTCGATTGCATCGATCTCGCGGGCAGCGGCGCCCAGCTCCGCCACCGCATCGTCGTGACCTTCCTCGCGATGTTGGAAATGGCCCGACTGCGGATGATCCGCGTGCTACAGGAGCGGACAGGCGGCGAAATCTATCTGACCCGCACGGCAAGCCTGCAGCCCGCGGCCGCGGCCGCCCAAACCGAGACGACCCAGACCGAGACGACCCAGACCGAGACGACCCAGATCGAGACGACCCAGACCGAGACGACCCAGATCGAGACGACCCAGATCGAGACGACCCAGATCGAGACGACCCAGCCACGAGAGCCAGCTGATGAGCGCAACGAAGAACGAAACGAAGAACAGGGCTAGGCGCCAGAGCCAAGACGATGACTCGACCACTGCGCCTCGCGCGGGGTCAGGGTCAGGGTCAGCCGCGGAGGCCGCAGAGGCCGCGGAGGCCGCGGAGGCCGCGGAGGCCAACGCTTCGGCGGTAGACGACGCTGCGCCCGACGCCTCCGCCGGGGAGCCTCCTCCAGCCGAGCCCCAGTCGCCTGACACCGTCGACGCTGGCGAGGCGGAGACGATGGACGCTTCGCTCCCGCAGCCCACCGCTGGCGCCGACGACAACGCACCGGCGCAGGCAGCCGATGACGCGACGGTAGCGGCGGAGCCCGGTTTCGAGGCCGCGCCAGAGGAGGGCGAGGCGCTGCGCCGCATCCTCGAGAGCCTGATCTTCGCGGCCGACAAGCCCCTCACCAACCAGCAGCTCCGGCGCATCACGGGGGCCTCGACCGCGGCGATCGAGGACGCTCTGGCGCGATCCCGCGAGCGCTTCGCTCAGACCGGCCTGGAGCTGGTCTCGGTCGGGGGGGGCCACCACTTTCGCACCGATCCGCAGCACGCGCATTGGGTGCGCCAGCTCTTCGGCGCCCGGCCGCAGCGCCTGACCCGTCCGATGCTCGAGGCGCTGGCGATCATCGCCTATCGTCAGCCGGTCACCCGCCCGGAGGTCGAGGACATCCGCGGCGTCGATTGCGGTGGCACCCTGCGCCTGTTGCTCGAGCGCAACCTGATCCGCATCATCGGCAAGAAAGAGGACGTCGGAAGACCGCTGCTCTACGGCACGACGAGGTACTTCCTCGAGTTCTTCCAGCTCAAGGAGCTGAAGGGCCTGCCGACCCTGCGCGAGTTCGCCGAGCTCTCTGAAGATCATCAGCGCGAGCTCGATTCGCGCTTCGGCGAGCAAACGAGTCGCGCGGCGGCTGGCGCCGGCGTCGCGGCGGCAGCCGAGGCCGTGGCGCCCGAGAGCACTGGCGAGAGCACTGGCGAGAGCACTGGCGAGAGCACTGGCGGCGGCGGCGAGGGCGTGGCCGCGGCGACCGCGGACGCTGCCCCAGCGGGCACTGCTGAGGCTTTCAGCGGCACGGCGTCGGCGTCGGCGCCGCGGCTCACGGCCGATGCGGCTGCCACGGCGCCCGAGGTCGATGACAGTGAGGTGCTGGCGGCCCTCGACCGCGCGATCGCCAGGGCCGATGCGTTGATGGGCGGCGCGCCACCGAGCGACGCCACCGCGCCCACCGATGACGAGGACTCCACCACCCACGACGCCACGCCAAACCCTTCGGCGACCGGAGCCTTCGACTCCGGCGCAGTGGATCCCGACGCAAGCGAGCCCGCGGAGCGCGTCATTGACGAAGACCGGGCCGCGGGCTAGCCCCGAGGACCGCGGCCAGAGGCCCATCATGCGTCTGCAACGCTTTCTTGCCCAAGCCGGCCTCAGCTCACGCCGTGGTGCCGCCACGCTCTTGGAGACGGGTCGCGTGGCCATCAATGGCAAGGTCGTGCTGGAACCCGGCGCTGCCGTCGACCCGGCCCGCGATCGCGTCACCCTCGACGGCCACCCGGTCGCCGCGCAGGCCGCGGTCTACGTCGTGCTCCACAAGCCACCCGGGACGATCTGCTCGACCCACGATCCCGAGGGTCGGGAGACGGTGCTCGATCTGGTGCAGGTCCCGGGCGCGCGGCTCTACCCCGTCGGCCGGCTCGACTACCTGACCTCGGGTGTCTTGCTGCTGACGAACGACGGCGGTCTGGCGCAGGCGCTGCTGCATCCGCGTCATGGCGTCGAGCGCACCTACCACGTCAAGGTGCAGGGCCTGCTCGACGACGGAGAGATGCACCAGCTCGCCGCCGGCGTCGTCCTCGACGGGCAACGCGCCGTAGCCAAGGTGGCGCGCCTCGCCAGCACGGGCCGCAACCTCTGGCTGGAGATGACCCTGACGCAGGGGCTGAACCATCAGATCCATCGCATGCTGGAGGCGATCAACCGCCGCGTCCTGCGCATCATCCGCGTCGAGTTCGCAGGTATTCGCGCCGATGACCTGCGGGCGGGGAAGTGGCGCGAGCTGAGCAACGAGGAGGTGGTGGCGCTGCGCCGACTCGCAGGCGCGTCGCCGCCGACCACGCGCCCGCGGACTAGCGCGACGCGCTCGACGGGAGGTCGGCGCGCGCCGGCAGCGCGTGCAAGAGGCGGTCGAGAACGCCGTTGATGAAGGCGCGCGATTCGCTGCTACCGTAGGCCTTGCCGATCTCCACCGCCTCATCCAAGACGACCTGCGGCGGCGCGTCGGGCGCCGCGCTCAAGAGCTCGAAGGTCGCGACGCGCAGGACGTTGCGGTCAACGCGACTCATCCGCACCACGCGCCAGTTCGGCGACGCGCGCTCGATCAGCCCATCGATCTCGGCCCGCCGCGCGACCACCCCGCGGCAGAGCTGCTCGGCGAAGGCGCGCGCGATCGGATCGATCTCGCCGCCATGATGGGCGAAGTGCTGCTCGAGCACCGTCTCGACCAGCGCGAAGTCCGCGCGTGTGTCGAGATCATAGAGCAGCTGCACGGCCGCCACCCTTCCGTCGCGTCGCAGACCCATCGCTCGCTACACCCTATCTCTACTGATCATTGTCCCTACGGATCATTGTCTCTGCGGCCGCCTGGCTCTAAGGGCCACTGGCTCCACGGCTCATTGTCGCTACCGATCAGGTTTGTCGCTAGGAGGGGCGTCGCCGCGCCTCAGCCGGCGGTCGGGTTGGCGCCGTCGAGCTGGCGAAAGAGGTCGGCCATCTCGATGGCTGCCAATGCCGCCTCGAAGCCCTTATTGCCGCCCTTGCTCCCGGCACGCTCGAGCGCCTGCTCCAGCGTGTCCGGCGTCATCACCCCAAAGCCGATCGGAATCCCGGTCTCGAGCTGCACCTGAGCCACGCCCTTGGTCACCTCGCTGGCGATGTGCTCGTGGTGCGGCGTGTCGCCGCGAATCACCGCGCCGAGGCAAATCACCGCCTCGAAGCGTCCGCTCGCCGCGAGGCGCTGCGCCACCGCGGGGATCTCGAAGGCGCCCGGCGTCCGATAGACCTCCACCGCCTCCGCGTCGCCGCCGGTGCGCCGCACGGCGTCGAGCGCGCCCTCGACCAAGCGATCGGTGATCAATGCGTTGAAGCGCCCAGCCACGATCGCCAGCCGCAGGCCAGCCGCGGCCAGCTTCCCCTCAAACACGCGTGCCATCTGCTCTGCTCCCACTTCTTGTCGGCTATTGGCGATTGAGCCCGACACGTTCGACCACGTTCAGCCCGTAGCCCGAAAGCCCGACGATCCGGCGCGGATTGTCGGTCATCAGCCGGATGCGAGACAAGCCCAACTGCCGCAATAGTTGCGCCCCGAGCCCGAGCTCGCGCAGCTCCGGCAACTGCGGCGGCTGGCCCGGATCGGCGCGCTCGAAGGTGCGCGCCGCTTCGAAGTGTCGCACCTGCTCGCCAAGATCCACGTGCTCCGGCAAGACGTAGACAAAGACCCCGCAGCCCGCCTCCTCGATCAGCCGCAGCGCGCGCAGGTTCTTGCTGGCGCCCGGGCCGCGCTCGACGCCGAGCACGTCATTGAGCAGGGAGGCTCGATGCATCCGCACGAGCACCACCTCGTCGGGCTTCGGCTGCCCCAACACCAGGGCCACGAACTGCACCCCGCCGACCGCTGCCGCATAGACGCACATCCGAAACTCGCGCTCGAGCCCCGCGGGCACGGCCCGCGTCTCAGCGACGCAGCGGAGCTGCTGCTCACGCTGCAGGCGATGCTCGATCAGCTGCGCGATCGTCAGGATGCCGAGCCCGTGCTGCCGCGCGAAGCGCTCGAGGTCGGGACGCCGCGCCATCGTGCCATCGTCCTTCATGATCTCGCAGATGACGCCCGCCGGCTCGAAGCCCGCCAGACGCGCCAGGTCGACGGAGCCCTCGGTCTGCCCGCTGCGTACCAACACCCCGCCCTCGCGCGCGCCGATCGTCATCACGTGGCCCGGCGTCACGAGATCGTGCGGTTGGGCGTCGGCGGCCACTGCCGCGCGGATCGTGCGCGCACGATCCGCCGCCGAGATACCCGTCGTGACGCCCTCGCGGGCCTCGACGCTGACATGAAAGCAAGTGCCGAAGCGTGACTCGTTGCGCTCGGCCATCGGCGGCAGCCGCAGGCGTCGCAGGCGGTCGGCGGTCATCGTCAGGCAGATCAACCCGCGCCCGTGGCAGGCCATGAAGGCGACATCCTCGGCCCTGACCTTTTCGGCCACCATGCAGAGATCGCCTTCGTTCTCACGATCCTCGTCGTCGACGAGAATCACCTGTCGGCCGGCCCGAAGCTGCTCGACGGCCTGCTCGACCTCGAGCACCAGCGACTGATCGCCCCAGCTGCCGCCGCCAGCCGTGTTACCCAGCCCTGTCACGAACTCACCTCATCCACCGCGGCCAAACGCTGTCGCCCACCGGCTAGCGCCCACGCGCGCCGCTCAATAGCCCTGTTCACGTAGCCATGCCTGGTCGAAGCGCGCAACACCGCTGCCGCCCGCCGCCAGCCCGCCAAGGAGGCGTTCGACGTATTTGGCGAGAATATCGACCTCGAGGTTGACCGCCGCGCCGACCCGTCGATCGCCGAGGACGGTCGCCTCCAGCGTATGCGGCACCAACGCGACGCTGAAATCACAGGCGTCGAGGCGCGCCACCGTCAGACTGACGCCGTCGACGGTGATCGACCCTTTTGCCGCGACATAACGCAGCAGCTCCGGCGCGGCGCCGATCCGCAGCTCCCAGCCTCCGTCGCGCGGCCCCTGCGCCAGGACCGTGCCGCGGTCATCGACATGCCCCTGGACCAGGTGGCCACCGAGGACGTCGCCGACCCGCAGCGCGGGCTCGAGATTGACGCGAGCGCCGACCCGCAGCGCGCCGAGCGTCGAACGTCGCAGCGTTTCGGCGACCACGGTGGCGCTGACGCGCCCCTCCTTCGGGGCGCCCACGGTCAAGCAGACACCGTTGACGGCCAGGCTATCGCCGCTCTTCAGCCCCGCCGCCAGCCGCGTGCTGATCGTCAGCGCGCAGCCGTCAGCTTGCGGCAAGAGCGCGAGCACGCTCCCCACGTCCTGGATCAGCCCGGTGAACATCCGCGCAACCCGCTCTCCCTCTGCCGCGTTAGCCCGCTGGCCACGCCACGCGGCCGCTGATCTCGAGGTCCACGCCGAGCCGACGCATCCGCAGCCGCTCAAGCTCCACGGCCTGCGCCACGCGGGCGACGGGACCGACCCCCAGGAGCAAGGGCAGCGCCTCCGCGTCACCGAGCAGCTTGGGCGCGACGAAGCACACCAGCTCGTCCACCAGGCGCTGGCGCCACAACGCGCCCGCCAGCGTCGGTCCGCCCTCGACCAGCAGCGAGCAGCAGCCCCGCTCGGCGAGCAAGGCCAAGAGCGCGGCGAGTTTGACCCGTCCGCGCTGCGACGCAACCACGATCACGCTCGCGCCGGCCCGCTCGAGCGCCCGGACACGCTCGGCGTCGGCGGCGCCCGCCCGGGTCGTGACGATCCAGGTGGCGGCGCTCGAGCGCCGCGTCAACTGCACCAGGGCGGCGCTCGGCGGCGTACGCAGGCGGCTGTCGACGACCACGCGCAGCGGATCGCGACCGCCGCGGAGGCCGCGCACGTTGAGCAGCGGATCATCTCTGAGCACCGTGCCCACCCCGACCATCACCGCGTCCTGCGCGTCGCGCAGCCGATGCGCCGCCGCGCGGGCGACGGGCCCCGTGATCCAGCGGGCGTCGCCGCTACGCGCCGCCACCCGGCCGTCGAGTGTCATCGCCGTCTTCAGCGTGACCAGCGGACGACCGGAGGAGACGCGCTTGACGAAGGCGCGATTGAGCGCCTCGCAGTCCTCCGCCAGGACGCCGCACCTCACCTCGAGGCCCGCGCGGCGCAGCGCCCGCAGGCCGCGCCCATGCACGAGGGGATGTGGATCGATCATCCCGACGACGACCCGCCGCACCCCCGCCGCCACGATCGCCTCGACGCAGGGCGGCGTGCGTCCGTGATGGCAGCAGGGCTCCAGGTTGACGAAGAGCTCGGCCCCGCGGGCGCGGGCGCCCGCCCGGCGCAGGGCCTCCACCTCCGCGTGGGGACTGCCCACGCGCCGATGATATCCACGGCCGACCACCTCGTCGCCATCGACCAGCAGGGCGCCAACGAGGGGATTGGGGCTCGTGCGGCCCCGCGCCCGGGCGGCGAGCGCCAGCGCCAGCCGCATCAGCCGGGCGTCGCGCTCGACCGCGTCCGCGCCGCGCGAGGGCATCGCGCCTAGGTCGCGCTTTCGCGCTGCTGCAGCAAGTGCTTGAGCTCGTCGAGGAACTCGTTGACGTCGCGAAACGAGCGGTAGACCGAAGCGAAGCGGACATAGGCGACGCCGTCGAGCAGGCGCAGCCGTTCCATGACGCGCTCGCCAATATAGCTCGAAGGGATCTCCTTCTCGCCGAGGCCCTGGAACTCCTTCTCCAGGTCGTCGATGATCTGATCGATAGCCGCCGCCGAGACCGGTCGCTTCTCGCACGCGCGGCGAATGCCCGCCAGGACCTTGCCCGCGATCGTAGCTGACGCGGCTGCCGTCCTTCTTCACCACCATCGGCGCCAGCTCTTCGACGCGCTCGTAGGTCGTGAAGCGGCTGCCGCAGTCATCACACTCGCGACGCCGCCGGATGACATGCGCGTCCTTGGAAAGGCGCGAGTCGATCACGCGATTCTGCAGACTGAGGCAGAAGGGGCACTTCACGACCAGCCGATCCCTTCCGACACCGCGCCGTCAGTCGCCAGTGTAGCGCTTGAGGATCAAACAGGCGTTGGTGCCGCCGAAGCCGAAGCTGTTGCTCAGCGCGGCCTCCACCTGCAGCTCACGGGGCTGGTTCGGCACGTAGTCGAGGTCGCAGTCGGGGTCCGGATGCTCGTAGTTGATGGTCGGCGGGATGATGCCGCGCGCCAACGCCAGGGCGGTGATCGAGGTCTCGACGCCCCCGGCGGCGCCAAGCAGGTGCCCCGTCATCGACTTGGTCGAGCTCACCGCCATCCGAGGGGCGTGGTCGCCAAAGACCGCCTTGATCGCCTGCGTCTCGATCGCGTCGTTCATCCGCGTCGAGGTGCCATGCGCGTTGATGTACCCGATGTCGCTCGGATCGAGCCGCGCCGAGCGCAGCGCCATTTGCATGCAACGCTGGGCGCCGCGGCCCCCCGGCGACGGGGCGGTGATGTGGTGGGCATCGCCGTTGAGTCCGTACCCGGCGAGCTCGGCATAAATCGGGGCGCCACGTTGCTTGGCACGCTCGAGCAGCTCGAGGATGACGATCCCGGCGCCCTCACCGATCACGAACCCGTCGCGCTCGGCGTCGAAGGGGCGACTGGCGCGCTGCGGGTCGTCATTACGGCGGGAGAGCGCCTTGGCCGCGTTGAAGCCGCCGACGCCCAGCGGCGTAATGGTCGCCTCGGTCCCACCGGCGAACATTACGTCGGCGTCCCCGCGCTCGATGCAGCGGTAGGCGTCGCCGATCGCGTGGGCGCCGCTGCTGCAGGCCGAGACCTGACTGAGGTTCGGCCCGCGCGCCCCGTAGCGGATCGAGATGTGACCTGGCGCAATGTTGACGATGATCGCTGGAACGAAGTAGGGCGACATCCGCCGCGGCCCGCGCTCGAGCAGCAGGCTGTGCGTCTCCTCGAGGGTGCTGACGCCACCGAGCCCGGCTCCGACGAAGACGCCGACCTGATCGGCCTCGTCCTCGCCAAACTCGAGCCCGGCGTCGGCACGCGCCAACTCCGCCGCGGCCAACGCGAACTGCGTGAAGCGATCGAGCGTCTTGGACAGCCGCTTGTCGATCCAGACGGTCGGATCGAAGTCCTTGACCTCGCACCCGAAGGTGGTCACGAACTCCTTGGTGTCAAAGAGGGTGATCGGCGCCGCGCCGGACTGCCCCCGCAGCAACGCCGGCCACGCCACATCGATACCGATGCCGACCGGCGTCACCAGCCCGATCCCTGTGATTACCACGCGCCGACTCATACCCGCTCCGTCAAGTACCCGCTCCGTCAAGTACCCGCTCCGTCAAGTACCCGCTCCGTCAAGTACCCGTTCCGTCAGGGCCCACTGCGCGCACTGCGCACGCCACCCCAGCAGCGTCTGCGGACCCACCGGGCGCCACTGTGCGTGGGTCTCCCCGGTGGCGCAGGGCTGCCCCGGTCGCGTCGCCTACTTGGCGTGGTTCTGGATGTAGCTAATCGCGTCCTGGACGGTGCGGATCTTCTCCGTATCCTCGTCCGGGATCTCGACGCCGAAGGTCTCCTCGAGTGCCAGCACCAGCTCGACCACCGCCAGCGAATCCGCCTTGAGGTCATCGGTGAACGACGCCTCGGCGCGGATCTTATCCGGCTCGATCTCTAGCTGCTTGCTGATGATGTCGATCACTTTCTTGGTGATATCGTCGCTCATCCTGATTCTCCAGCGGGAGGAAGCGCCTCCCGGTAGCGGGGCCCCTGGCATGCCGTGCGACCACCGCGCCGACACAGAAAATCTGCCGACACTACATATACAGACCACCGTTGACGCGCAAGACCTGACCTGTGATGTACGCAGCTCCGGGGCCGCAAAGGAAGCGGACCGCGTCCGCCACGTCGCGCGGCTCGCCGATGCGACCGAGCGGAATAGCCGCCACCAGCCGTTCGCGGTTCTCGCCCTGCACATGGTCGTCGGTCATCCGCGTGGCGATGAAACCGGGCGCGACGGCATTCACCGTCACACCGCGACCGGCGAGCTCGCGGGCCAGACTGCGAGTGAGCCCGATCAGCCCGGCCTTGGAGGCTGAATAAGCCACCTGGCCGGCGTTGCCCTGCTCGCCGACGACCGAGGATATGTTGACGATCCGACCCCCGCTGCGCGCCTTGAGCAGGTGCCGCGCGGCCGCCTTGCAGAAATAGAAGGCGCCGCTCAGATTGATATCGAGCGTGCGCGCCCAATCCTCGCGCTTCAGCCGCAGCAAGAGCCCGTCGATCGCGATCCCCGCGTTGTTGACGAGGATATCGAGCGTGCCAAAGCGCTCGACCACCGCGGCGACGGTGCGCTCTACCGCGTCCGCGTCGGAGACATCGCAGCGGAAATACGCGGCCGTGCCGCCGACCGCCTGCAGCGCTGCCTCGCCGCTCTCGGCGAGGTCACAGATCGCCAGTCGCGCGCCCGCTGCCGCCAGCAGCTTCGCCGTCTCGAGCCCGATGCCCTGGGCTCCGCCGGTCACCAGCGCCGTGCGCCCCTCGAGGTCCTTGCTGCTCGCCGTCAACACGACCTCCTGCTCGGGGCTCATGACGGACTCGCCTCTGCCGCCCAGCAGTCAGCATGACCGCTGATTGCGACCACGCCCAACCCAGCGGCACGCTGCTCACGCAGCGCCTCGATCTGCTCGGGACTCTCCACGGCATCCACTGCCACTTCGGGGCAGACGCGGCGAATCAGCCCGCTCAGCACCTTTCCGGGGCCGAGCTCCAGGATCCAACCGACCCCGAGCGCCGACAGCCGCTGCACCGATTGCTCCCAGCGAACCGGTGCGGTGACCTGCGTCGCCAGCAGCTCGGCCACCCGCCCGTGGTCCTGATTCACCTCGGCCTCGACGTTGGTCACCAGCGGTACGCGCAAGGGGTGAATCGCGACCGCAGCCAGCGCCTCACGCAAACGGTCCGCGGCCGGCTGCATCAAAGGGCAATGAAAGGGCGCGCTGACCTTGAGCGGCACTGCCCGCGCCCCCCGGGCCTTGGCCAGCGCCATCCCGCGCGCGACAGCTCCGAGGTGCCCGGCGATCACGATCTGCTTCCCGCCGTTGAAGTTGGCTGGCGCCAGGATCTCGTCCCCGGCAGCCTCGGCGCAGAGCTCGGCTACCGCCGCCTCCTCCAGGCCCATCACCGCGGCCATGCCCCCCTGCCCGGCGGGGACCGCGTCCTGCATGAAGCGCCCGCGCTGATGGACCAGTCTGACGGCGTCCTCGAGCGTCAGGGCTCCCGCTGCGACCAGCGCGCTGTACTCGCCGAGGCTGTGTCCAGCCACGATCTGCGGCCGCACGCCAAGCTCGCGTCGCACGACAGCATGCACGGCCATGCTCACGGTCAGGATGGCGGGTTGGCCATTCGCCGTCAGCTTGAGCTGATCGTCCGGCCCCTCGAAGCAGAGCCGCGAAATCGAGAAGCCGAGCGCCTCGTCGGCGCGCTCGAAGATCTCTCGAGCCTCAGGGTAGCGCTCGGCCAGCGCGCGACCCATCCCGACCTGCTGGGCGCCCTGTCCGGGAAATACGAAGGCGATCATTTAACGCTCTCCTCTGACGCTCCTCTGACGAGCCCGCGCCGGCCCAGGCCCTCAGTCCTACACAGCGACACCGGCACGCCAGCGCCGCGATCCCGGCCGCGATCCCAGCAGTCAGCGACGCGGCCCCGGCGGCCCTACAGCGCCACCCACTCCACCCCTTATTACCACTCCAGCAAGGCGGACCCCCAGGCCACGCCGGCTCCGAGCGCGGTCAGGAGCACCAGGTCACCGCGCTTGAGGCGACCGTGCTCGACCGCCTCGGACATCGCGATCGGCACCGAGGCCGACGATGTATTGCCATACTTCTCGATGTTGTTGAAGAAGCGCTCGAGCGGTATTCCTGTGCGCTGGCTGATGCCCTCGATGATGCGCATGTTGGCCTGATGCGCGAAGACGAGGTCGACCTCGGCCGTCGTGCGGCCGTTGCGCTCGAGCACGGTGGTCGCGGCAGCCGACATGCTCTTCACCGCCTGGGTGAAGACCTGCCGCCCGTTCATCCGCACGAAGTGGCGCCGCCGCTCGATGGTCGCCAGACTCGCGGGCTCACGGCTACCGCCGCCCGGGATCTCGAGCTGGGAGGCATGCGCGCCGTCGGCGCCAAGCGAGACGTCGACGAGCCGTTGCCCTTGTCCTGGCTCGGCGCGCGTCAGCACCGCGGCCCCCGCGCCGTCGCCGAAAAGGACGCAGGTCGAACGATCGGTCCAGTCCGTCACGCGCGAAAGGATTTCGGCGCCGACGACCAGCACCCGGCCGTAACGACCGGCCTTCAGCATCGCCTCGGCGATGCCGAGTCCGTAGACAAAACCAGCGCAAGCGGCCGAGATATCGAAGGCCGGGATCTGCGACAACCCCAGCTTATGCTGCAGGTGAACCGCAGTGGAGGGCGCCTGCGTGTCGGGCGTGATCGTCGCGACGATCAGCGCGTCGAGTCGCTCGACGGGCAGCTCAGCCTGTTGGCAGGCCGCGCGCGCCGCCGCTGCCGCGAGATCCGAGGTCGCCTGGTCGTCGGGAAGGATCCGCCGCTCGCGAATGCCGGTGCGCTCGACGATCCACTGATCCGTCGTGTCCACCATCCGCTCCAATTCGGCGTTGGTCAGGACGCGCTCGGGCACGGCGCGCCCGACGCCGGCTATGCGGATGGCTTGCATCGTCTCCGTGCCCACGCGCGCCTAGCCCTCGTCCTCCGGCTGCGCGATGATCACGCGCCCGCCGTACTTTCCGCAGGACGGACAGACGCGGTGTGCCAGCCTTGGCTCGCCACAGCTCGGGCACGCCGCCACGTTGGCCGGGGCGACGCGATCATGGTTGGCGCGCCGCTTGGCGCTCCGAGAGCTCGACTGCCGTTTCTTGGGGACCGCCATCGCTCCACCCCTTCATGGCCGTTGACGGCCCTTCGTTTGCGCCGTTTCCGCAACGGCCCTTCCTACGCACCGTCGCCACGCACCGTCGCCGTGGCGACCTCAGGCCGTCGCCGTGGCGACCTCAGGCCGTCGCCGTGGCGACCTCACGACTTCAGCCGCGCCAGCGTTTCCTTCCAGGCCGGAGCCTCGTGGCCACTCTCTACCGCGGCCACGGAGCCGCCACAGCCCTCACCGCAAAGCGGCGCGATCGGCAGCGCGAGCACGAGCAGCTCGCAGAGCACACCCTGAGGTCGATCTGCGCGCCGTCGTGGCTCGAGACCTCGAGGTCCTCGCCCGCCAGCTCGATCTCTCGATCGACCGCCCGATCGCGCGCCGCGTCCGCATCGTCCATCCCCGCGCTCGGGGGCACGAAGCAGAGCTCAAGCGCCCGCTCCGTCACGACAATCGCGGCTGGCCCGAGGCAGCGGCTGCAGGGCACCCAATATTTGCCGCGCACCGCGCCGTGCAGGCGCACAGTCTCGCCGCGACGCGTGAGCTGGCCTTCGAGTGCCGCCTCGCAGTCGCCCTCGGCGAGCTCCACGCCGCACTCGGCGAGCGTCTCCCGCACCCGGTCCGAGCCCCAGACCACAGCGACCTCGCGGCCGCCCGATCCTATGTCTCTAAGCTTCAAGGTTCGTGATAACCAGGCTCTAAGCGCAACCCGATTGGCCCCGAAGGACTACAGGCACCCCGCCCGCTCTGTCAAGCAAAAGCCGGGTCGACGAAGCCGGGCCCGGCGCCTTCGAGCCGCGGCGCGCCGTCGGCGGATCCTACCGCCCCGCGGTGTTGCCCAGCGCGCTGCCGCCAAAGAGCAGGAGCTGTCGTAGGTCCTCGTCGTTGAAGCGGATCTGGAAGCCCATCAGGTAGTCGCGCCCGCCGCCAACCCCGTCCCGCGGACGGTCGTTGAAGGCATCGTCGACCCCGCCGACCACGTAGAGCCGCTTGAGGAACTCCCAGGCCGCCACGACCTTCAGCCGCGGAGAGAGGTTGGCGTCGAAGTCGTAGAGATCGGACCAGACCTGCAGCCGATCGCCGGGCAGGCGCACATCGAGCCCGATGCCCCCCGTGCTCTCCTTGATGCCGAAGCGGAAGGTCGTCTCGACCGCCGAGAAGCGGATGCGCTTGGCGAATTGGAAGGTCAGGCGAAAGGCATCGCTCAACACCACGCGGTCCTCCCGCGTCAGGCCGGGCCGCGTCGGATCGTCCGTGCGGGTGATGGTCGTGCTCGCGCTCCGACGGCCCCGCGGATCGTCGATCAGCTCGATCAGATAGAACTTATCGGGCCGCGGCCAGAGCTCGATCGTGACGTAGGTCTTGATCGATCCGGCCTCGAAGTTGTACTCGCTGCGGAGCCCAACGACCGTTTGCAGCTCGGTAAAGGACTTCACCAAACTGCCAGCGTCGCGAACCACCTCCTCGACGCCGGTCACCAGCTCATCATCCTTGAGCAGGCGACCCAGGTTGCCCTTCCCCTCCTGCAGGTCGCCCGTCAGCCCCTGGATGTTGCCGAGGGCCGCATCGAGCTTCTGCGCCGCCTTCGTCAGCGTCCCCAGGCTCTGGCGGATGTCCTGATCGATTTTGCCGTCACCGATCATGGCCCGCAGCGCCCCGGTGGTGGCCCGGACGTTCTCGAGGATGCCGCTGAAGTCGCGATCGGCGCCGGCGGCGAGCTTGCGCACGTCGCGGGTGATCACCGCCAAGTTGTCGACCACCGACTTGATCGCCTGACGGTTCTCCGCCACGCCGTCGTTGACGTTCTCGCCGATCGACTGCAGCGGTCCGTGCGTGAAGCGCTGCACGTCGCGCAGCAGCTCGCGCATGATCGGCAGCAGCTCGCCGAACTGCTGGACCACGATCGGCGCGGTCGAGGCCTCGACGACGAAGCGGATCTCGTCGCCGATAGCCAGCTGTTCGCCGACGTGGCGCTTTCCCGCCTCGTCGATCCACTCATAGGTCCCTGGATCGATCTCCAGGTAGAACTCCCCGAGCAGCGACGCACTGCGCTTGAAGATCCGCGCGTTGCTGTAGAGCAGCACGCCGCGCTTGAGCGCGACCTCGATGCGGGCAAAGCGCTGTTGCGCCACCAGATCCGCGCGCGGTGGGCGCACCGTCAGCTCGCGCGCCACGACGTGACCGACGTTGAGCCCGGCGATCTGCACGCGAGACTTCTCGACCAGCAACGTCGCATCGCGGAAGTATGCGTGCAGGCGGAAGGGCTGGGCCTCGCCGCCGCAGCCGCCCTTGGCCAAGAGCATGAAGACCCAGTAGCAGGCCGCGAACGCCAGCAGGAAGGTCGCGCTGACCTTGATCGCGGGAGCGAGCGATTTCACGATTTCACGAGCTCCCGCGCCAACAAGCCAACAGCAATACGTGCCTCCGGCGGCGTCCGATCCGCCCCATCGCTAGCGACCCCGCGCCGGCGGCAGGGTCACCGCCCCCGAGGTCTCGACGAACTCGCGCAGCGGAGCTGGCGGATCCGCCAGGATCTCTTGCGGCGATCCGCTGGCGATGATCGCGCCTTTATACAACATCGACACGCGGTGTCCGATACGGAATGTCGAGGCCATATCATGGCTGATGACCACCGAGGTGACGTGCAGCTGCTCGGCGATCGCCTGGATCATCTCGTCGACGTTCTTGGTCGCCACCGGGTCGAGCCCGGTGGTCGGCTCATCGTAGAAGAGGATTTCCGGCTCCATCACGATCGCCCGCGCCAGGCCCACGCGCTTGCGCATGCCACCCGAGAGCTCGGCGGGGAACTTCTGCTCGACGTTGACCAGGCCGAGGGCCGCCAGCTTCGCGCGCGCCACCTCACGCATTTGCGCGCGGCTCATCGCCCGCCGGTGATGCTCGACCAAGGGGAACATCACGTTCTCCTCGACGGTCATCGAGTCGAAGAGCGCCGCGTACTGAAACACCATCCCGAACTTGGGTCGCAGCGGATCGAGGGCGAAGTCATCGAGTGGAACGATGTCTTGGCCGTCGACGTAGATGGCTCCGGCGTTGGGCTTGATCAAGCCGATCAGCAGCTTCAGCAGCACGGACTTCCCGGCGCCCGAGCCACCGATGATCAGGTTGATACGCCCACGCTCGATGTCGAGGTCGACGCCGCGCAGCACCTGCTGGCTGCCAAAGGCGCGACAGAGTCCGCGCACTCGGATCTGGAAGCGCTCGCTGCGCTGCTCCAGGGCCTCGGCGGTCACCTCAAAACCCCAGCGTGATCAAGATGTCGGTCAGGATGAAGTCGATCACGAGGATCGACACCGAGGAGATGACGACCGTGCGCATCGTCGCCAGCCCGACGCCACGAGCCCCACCGCTGGCGTTGTAACCCTGGTGGCAACCGACGAGAGCGACCGTCAGCCCGAAGAAGAGGGCCTTGATCAGCCCCATCCCTACGTCGTCGAAGTCGGTGTACCAGCGCGTGTTGTGCATGAAGATGCCGCGATCGACGCCCTTGACGACCACGGCGAAGAGGTACGCGCCAAACATGCCGCAGACGTCGTAGACGATGGTCAGCGCCGGCAACACCAGCGTCGAGGCGATCAGCCGCGGCACCACGAGGTACTGGATGGGGTTGACCGCGAGCGTCGAGAGCGCATCGATCTGCTCGCTGATGCGCATCGAGCCGAGCTCCGTCGCCATCGCCGAACCGGCGCGCCCCGCGACCATCAACGCGGTGATCACGGGCGCGATCTCACGCGCGAGCGTCAGCGCGACCGCGGTGCCGACGTAGCCGTCGGCCTGGAACACGCGGAAGGCCTCGACGCTCTGCAGCCCGAAGACCCCGCCGGTGAAGAGGCTGACCAGGACGATGATGCTGAGCGAGCCCACGCCGATGAAGTCCAGCTGCTGCAGCAGGAGGCCGAAGCGATAGGGCGGCCGCACGGCCCAGAGCGCCGCATGGAAGAGCAGCAGCAACATCTCGCCGAAGAGCTGCAAGAAGCGCCGCGGCAGGCTCCAGCCACGATCGACGACGCGCGAGAGGGAGGTGAGCGTGTTCGGCATCTGAGGTCAGCGCGACGCGACCACGGCGACGTGGGCCTGGCCCGTCGCCTGTCGTAGCTCGGCCTCGGGCAGTCCCGGGTAGGCGCGCGGCACGCGCTTCGAGATCGCCGTCAGCACCTCGTAGGATATCGTCTCGCCCCAGCCCGCGAGCTCGTCGGGCGTCACGGCGAGCGCACCGCTCCCGCCGAGCAGCACGACCGGGTCGCCGACAGCGACGCCCGGAAGCTCGGTGACATCGATCATGCAGAGGTCCATGCAGACACGCCCCACGATCCTCGCCCGCCGGGGTCCACCGCCCACCCCGGGGAGCAAGACCTCAGCCCGATTCGACAGCCGGCGCGCGTAGCCGTCGGCGTAGCCCACCGGGATCGTGGCGATGCGCGAGGGCCGGGTCGTGACGAAGGTCGCACCATAACTCACAGGCGTGCCCGCTGGCACGTCACGCAGGGCATTGATGCGCGTCGACCAGCTCAGCACCGGCTTCAGGCCCGGGTCGGGCACCTCAGCGCTCGGCAGCGCACCGTAGAGCCCGAGCCCGATACGGACCAGATCAAAGCGCGCGGCGGGCAGGCGCAGGGCCGCCGCCGTATTCGCCGCGTGGATCGCCTGCGGGTCCGCACCCAGGGCGCGCGCGCGCTCCAGGCAGCGAACGAAGGTCGCGAGCTGGGCCTCGGTCGCCTCCAGGTCCCGCTCCTCGGCGCAGGCAAAATGCGTCGCCAGCCCATCGACGCGAATCGACGGATGCGCGGCGCAGCGGCGCAGGAAGAGGTCGAAGGGGCCCTCCCCCACGCCGAGGCGCGTCATCCCCGTATCGACCTTGAGGTGCAGCCCAAAGCGCGTCCGACCGGCCGCGCGGGCGGCGAGCGCAAAGGCCTCGACGTCGCCGGGGTCGCCGACCATCGGGATCAGCTCGCGAGCGACCACCTCGCCGTGGTCGCGGCCGAACGAGGCGCCCATCACCAGCACCCGCGTACGAACCCCCGCCTCGCGCAGCTGCACACCCTCCTCGACCGTGGCCACGCCGAGGCCCCAGACCCCCAGGCCCTCGACCATCCGGGCCACGGCGATCGCGCCGTGCCCGTAGGCGTCGGCCTTGATCACGGCCAGGATCCCAACCCGCGACCCGACCGCCTGGCGGATGGCACGCAGGTTCTCGGCGAGCTGCCGGAGGTCGACCTCGGCGACGGTGGGGCGAATCGGCGTGGGCAGCGCGGTCATGCTGAGCTGTCTGCCTCGCCCTCCTGGCGACGGGCCGCGGCGGCGTTGGCGGCCGAGTGTCTTACGCCCCTCGGATCGGTGTCAACCGAGGCGCCGGTTTGACCCTCCGCGGCGACGATGGTAGATCACTCGCCGTCGCTTCACTGCAGGTCGACCGTCACCTTCACGTCGAGCTTCCCTTTCAAGTCGAGACGCTGCGTGGCTTACTTCTGCTTCAAGTGCCGCAACGAGCTAGAGCTGATCATCACGGTCGGCGTCAAGGTCGGCCGGCTCGATACCTGTCCGCACTGCGGCGCGTACATGCACTGCTGCAAGAACTGCGGCTTCTACGATGCCAGCGTCCATAACGAATGCCTCGAGACCCAGGCCGACTTCATCCGTGATCGCGAGACGGCCAACTTCTGCCATCACTACTTCATCAAGGATCGCGAGGCCGCACCTGAGGTCGACGACGGCGCGGCCCGGGCACGGTCGCGGCTCGACCAGCTCTTCAAGGGCCTGAAGTAGCGTGAGCGCCGCAAACGCCGCCGCCGCGCCAGAGGGGGCGCCCGCCAGCACCGACGCCCCAGCGGAAGGCGCCGCGGAGAGCATCGATCTCGACGAGCGCTTTCTCTGCACCGACGGCGCCTGCATCGGCGTGATCGGCGCCGCGGGCTACTGCCGGGAATGCGGCAAGCCGATCGCTGCCGGGGAGCTCGGCCGCTTCGAGCAGGTGACAGGAGCGCGCCTCGGCCCCAGCTTCCGCGCGCAGGAGGCCTCGCCGAGCGCGGCGCTCGCGGGGGGCAGCGGGCAGCTGCCGGCGGTCGATCCAGCCGGCGACTGGGCGGGGGCGCGATTGCAGGGCGACGGCGGCAGCGCGACGATCGCTGACAGCTCTGCGCCAGACCTGGAAACGCGCGAGCTCTGCCCCGACGGCGCCTGCATCGGGGTGATCGGCAGCGACGGCCGGTGCAAGGAATGCGGCGCCGCGCTCGCCACCTGGGAAAGCCGCTAGATGGCGCCACCGCCCAAGCCCGCACCGGCGGCCAAGCCGGCACCCGCGACGCAGCCCACGCCGCAGACGAAACCCACGCCAGCGGCAAGACCCGCGCCGGCTGCGAAACCCGCGCCTGCGACGAAACCCACGCCAGCGCCCAAGCTCGGCGCGGGGCCCCGTTCCGCGGCAGCGCCCACGCCAGCCCTCAGTCCCCCGCTCGCGGCGCGCCCGCCGGCGGCCGCAGGACCATCGCCGACCCCGTGGCCGGCGGTGCAGGCGCCCCCCAAGCACCTCGGCGCGAACCCGAGCGATCGGCGCGCTCACCCGCGCCAGGATCTGCTAGCGCAGGTGCAGGTCACCCGCGACTCCGAGGTGTACATCCTTTCGACGCTGAACGTCAGCCGCGGCGGCCTCTTTGTGCAATGCGCGCCAGCCGAAGCCCCCGACCTCCTGCTCGGCCGCGAGGTCGAGGTATTGATCTTCGCGCCCGAGGAGGCCATCGAGGACGTGGGGGGCCAAGCGCGCGTGGCTCGCATCGACGACGGCAGCGCGCCCGGACACCTCGCTGGGGTCGGCCTGCGCTTCACGCAACTCGACGCTGAAAACACGCGCCGGCTGGAGCGCTTGATCGGGCTGTCGTAGCGAAGCGCCAGGGGTCAGCCCCGCGCCCAGGCTTCCCAGGATCGCCAGGAGTCCGATGCAGACCGAACTGCAGACCGAACTGAAGAGCCGCAAGCTGCGTCAGATCCTCGGCCGGATGAACTCGGCGCTGGTCTGCTTCTCCGGCGGCGTCGACTCGGCGCTGCTGCTGGCTGTGGCCGTGGACGTTCTCGGCGACCACGTCACTGCCTTTACGGCGGACTCCCCCGCTCCCACGCGAAGAGCTGGCCCAGGCGGCTGCCCTCGCGCGGCGGCTCGGCGCGCGCCACGTCGTGCGCGCAACCCACGAGCTCGAGAACGCCGACTATGCGGCCAATCCAAGCAATCGCTGCTATTTCTGCAAGACCGAGCTGCTGCGCACCGCCGCCCTCGTGGCTGGCGAGCTGGGTTGTGAGGCGCTGCTGATCGGCACCACGGCAGACGATCTCGGTGGGCATCGCCCCGGCCTGCAAGCGGCGGGCGAGCGCGGCGCCCGGCACCCGCTGGTCGAGGCCGACCTCAACAAGGCCGACGTGCGGGCGCTGGCCGAGCAGCTCGGGCTGCCGGTGTGGGACAAGCCGGAGATGGCCTGTCTGGCCTCGCGCCTGCCCTACGGCACACCCGTCACGCGCGAGCGCCTGGCGCGCGTCGAGCGCTTCGAACGCGGACTCGGCACGCTCGGCCTGACGGGCCTGCGCGTGCGACTGCACGATCCCGTGGCACGCCTCGAGCTGCCCGCCGAGCAGATCGTCCGCGCGGCCAGCCCCGCGCTGCGCGAGCAGATCGTCCGGCTCGGCCGTGAATGCGGCTTTGTCTACGTCACGCTCGACCTCACCGGCTACCGGCGTGGCGCGATGAATGAGCCGCTGCCCGAGGGTGAAGGCGGTCCCGATGCGACCCAGGTCGAGCACGCCACGCGCGGCGCCGGCGCCCACAGGTCCAGGGTCTCGTAGGTCGACGGTCTTAGGGGCGTGTCGTCGCGGCGACGGTGACGCTGTCGGGCGAGACGTTGCCGGCGCTGTCATGGGCCCGCACGCGGGCGTAGTAGGTCGTGCTGGCCTGCAAGAGGGTCGGGTTGGAGCCGCCATTGCTCAGGCTCGTCCTCAGCGCCGTCCCAACGTCCCTGTCGCGCCAGCCCTTGAGCACCCGGGTGAACTCAGCGTCGGAGGCCACGTCGACGCGGTAGCGCGCGAGACCGCTGCCTCCCGCTTCATCCGCCGAGGCCTCCCACTGCAGCGCGAAACCGATCGCGCCGGACCACGGCGACGCCGTCAAGCCCGTCACCCGCGATGGCGGCAGCAGCTCCGGGCTGCCCACGGCCGTCTCCTCCGCCAGCGAGCGCTGGCTCAGGTCGAGCCGGAACTGGCGCACGACGGCGGAGCTCCCCTCGCGCAGCCTGTGATCGTAGTCGACGAGCAGATAGCGGGCCGGATCATCGTCGAGGAAGACGCCCGAGGGGTAGCCGCTCAGCGCGTGCTGATAGGCGTTCGTGGCGTGGGCATGGGCGGGGCCCCAGTCGACGCGGCCCCGAGGCTCCGCCGCGTTGAGGAAGTGATCGCTGACACGGCCGACGCGATAGTAGCTCTGATTCGTTTCCCGATCGGCGTAGGTCAGCAGGACGCGCGGCGTGGGACCCGGAAGCAGATCGAGCATCGGCGAAACGAGCTTGCCATAGGCCCCGTTGGGATAGAGCGCGTCGACGAGCTCACCGTTCTCGCTCCAGCTCTGGCCGGCATCGGTAGACTTGAAGAACACGAGCGCATGGCGGCCCCGCGAGACGGCGAGCCAATTGCTGGCGGTGATGGCCAGCACGCTATGCTCCGAGTACTGGTACCCGTCGGCCGAGGGATACTTCAGGACCGGCGCGCCCCGCGTCCACCGATACTCCTGGCCGACGCGCTCGCCGAACCAGTTCTGCAGGTAGAAGAAGCGATCCCCGCTTGGATGCACATAGCCGGTGAGCAGCAGCCTGCCGTCGGGCAAGGCGAGCATACGCCCGTAGGGCTGGCCCTGGGCGATCGGCAGCACCTCGGCGCCGAGGGCGGGTGGCTCGACGAGATACTCCGCCGACCAGCGCCGCGTCGTCGGGTCGAGATAGGTGTAGAACCAGTTCTGCCAAGAGGGTGACACGACCCCGCCGTCGCCTGTCGTGTAGGTCTTGCGGATGAAGACCACGACGAGCGTGCCGTCGTGGGTCGTGCCGATGTTCCCGACCCGGACATCGTCGCCGTCGCGCGAGGGCAAGACCAGCTCGGGGGCGGACCAGCTCCGCCCGGCGTTGTCCGAGAAACGATAGACCCCCGTGCCGAGGCGATAGTGATCGGGGCCCTTTCGGTAAAACACGTGCAGGCGTTCGGCGTCTCGGCTGACGATGCCAAAGTGGTTGTAGCCCTCGCGATCGAGCTCCTGAAAGCCTTCCTCTGGGCGCATCGACCCATCGCCACCGGCAGCCGCGTCGTTGGCTCGCGCCTCGGGGGGGCCTCCTCTGGCGTCATCGCGCGCACCGGCATCGCGCTCTGACCCGACGTCGCGACGCACGTCCGTCCGGCGGTCACCACAGGCGCCCAAGCCGCTGAGCAGGGCGCCAGCAGCGAGGCCGCTGAGTAGCAGGTTACGCGCGTGTATTAGCGACATTCGAAGACCTCTCCGCTCGGCGTGGCCGGCGTCAGCACGTTGTTGTCCTTGATCGCGGGCCGCATGTCAGCGCAGGTATGCGCGGCCTTATCGATCATGCGCACGACCGGATCAGCCGCAGTCGAGGTGCTGAAGTAGTTCAGCTCGACGCGGTTGTCGGCCATCGTCGCGTAGGCTGGCGCGAGCTTGGCCATGCCGAAGGCCGGACCTGCGGAGGACGCGACCGTATTGCCTCGGATGGCATTATGGTTGCCGCCGTGCAGATAGATGCTTCCGGAGTGGGCACGACCTTGCTCGACGTGATTCTCACGCAGGGTGAAGTGACTGGCGCCGTGATCGAGGTAGACGCCGACGGCCAGCGGCGGCCAGAGGGCGGGCACGCCAGCCGTGTTCCCCACCCCACCCACGATCCGGTTGCGCTCGATCAGCTGGTCCAGCGTCAGCGTGTTGCCCGCGCCGTTGAAGTAGATGCCGCCGCAGTCGTTGAGCAGCGCGCAGAAGCCGCTGATCGCGTTGTTCCTGACCGTCAGCGCGACGGTCGAGGGACCCAGCATCACGCCGGCGTAGCCAGGCTGCTCGACGTGATTGCCCTCGACCAGCAACCTGCCCTGCCGTGAAGCGCGAATCCCGTTGAAGTCCATCCCGAGCGCGGCCTGGTTGTGTAGCCGCCCCGGACGCAAGACGCGATTGTTGACCACGCGGGTGCTACCAGCCACATCCAGCACGGAGATCCCATTGCCCGCGGCGTCGGCCACCGTGCAGTCCTCGACGCGAGCAGACCCCGAGAGCTTCCAGGCGCTGATCCCGCTGTCCTCGGGCTGCTCGACGCCGACCCGCTCGACGGTCAGGTTGCGGGCCTGGATCAGCGCCAGGCCTCGCGTGGCCGGACGTCTGAGCACCAGATCGCGCACCGTCAGATCCAGCGGGGCCTGGCCGAAATTGCCTGAGATGGCCGCGCCGCGCAGCGCGTCCCCTGCCGCGAAATTGATCTCGGCAGCCGCCGCCGAGGGCGCCTGACCGTCCGGTGGCCAGAAGTAGAGCGCCTGCTCGGTTGGGTGGTAGTACCACTCTCCCGGCTCGTCGATCATCGGCAAGGTGTTGAAGAGGATGAAGCCGAAGCCCGGCGCCGGCATCTCGTTGCCCGTCTCCGGCCTACGCAGCGAGTCCTCAAGCGCCAGCGAGTTTCGCTCCGGATTGTGCCAGACGATGGCGCTGCGCTGTAGCGACCAGTTGCTGGTCCGGACCACCGCAAAAGCCCCCGGAGCAACACCGAAGGTTCGCAGGGGCCAGGTCGGGTTCTGCGCATCGTCGCCAACGACGCAGGTGGCCGCCCCGCAGCCTCCTGGAGCACCCTCATAGAAGACCGTCGTGCGGAAGTAGCGCGGCTCGCCCGCCGCGCTGGGATTGGGGTGGCGCGCCAGCATCATGCGCTCCGCACCGTAATAGAGCTGTTGCACAGGCCTGGCGATCGGCCCGGCACGAAAGAGCGGCACGCCCTGAAGGTGCGCGATCGCCGTCCCGTTGAAGGTGGGGTTGGCCACGGACTCCCAACTCAGCCCCAGCTCGGCCAGGGTTTGAGCGGCGGCGATCGTGGCTCGGGGCGCGCCCGCGACGGTGGTGACGACCACCTCGCCCTCGGCACCCTCACAGGCCGCGAGTCGCAGCGTGCCGACGAAGCGCTGACCGCCCGCGAAGCGCAGCTCCTCGCCGCCTGCGAAGCAGGCGGGGCCCCGCGCGGCAAACTCGGCGAGCGAGCTGAACTCACGTCGCGCGGGATCGGTGGTCAGGGCGGAGGAGATCGAGAAGACGACGGGCTCCCGCTGGCCAGCATCGCCGATCGCGCCGCCGCCGAGGTCGACTGCGCCGGAGGAAGTGTCGCGCAAGCCCCTGTCCCGCGACCGACCGTCGCCCGACCCGCCATCGCCCGCTGGCGACTGCGCCTCACGGGAAGCGTCGCTGGGAAAGGCCGGCCCGACGGGGCCATCCGCGCAGGCGGCCAGTAGGCTCAACCCCAGAAGCGTCGCTCGGTGCATCTCGACCTCCGCGTCGCGAGCTCTCGCGAGGGTAGCAGCGGCGCCGGTGTTTTCAGCGGGGCAGTTCGGCTGGCGCCGCAGCCCGGCGGCGGCGGGGACCGCGCGTGGTGCCAGCGGCGGCGACTACCTAGGGCGCGACCGGGAGCTCTGTCGACGGCTCAGTAGGCGTATTGGCAACGCCTCGCCACCAAGTCGCACTCAAACCAGTCCATAAACAGGCGCCCGCAGTCCGGCCCTGCACAGCTGCAACCAATCACCGGCATGCACGTGCCAAAGCCAGGCGTCTCAAGCGCGAAGCCGAAGAGGATCCCGCAGTCCCCCACGCCACGGGCGACGAGCGGTCGACAATTTACAAAGCCACTGTCGCGACTGACGGCGCTATCGGCGCTGCTGGTCGCGTCCCGCGACACCCCGGCGTCGTAGCCAGCGCTCGCGTCCGGCGACACCCCGGCGTCGTAGCCAGCGCTCGCGTCGCGACGGGTCGGCGCCCGCGTGCAAAAGCCCGAGAGATTGCTCTCGCAGCGCCCGCTGATGGCCTGACAGCGCCGCTCGAGCGCCGCCGACTCGACGCTGAGACAAATGCCCGCGGCGCGCTCGCAGATCGAGGCGTAGTCGAGGCAAAGGCCAGCGAGTTGGTCGCCAGTCTTGCCGGGCAGCGCCCGCTCGAGCGCCTGGAGTTGCCGATCGATCGGGTCGATCTCACCGGCACGATCGCCGCCGCAACCGCCTGCCAGCAGGGTGAGGCAGCTCAGGGCGAGCACTGTGTTGAGAGCGTGCGAACGATCAATGGGTCGATGCATCGGTTCCTCCTTGGCTGTTGGGGGCTCTTGGGGGCTCTTGGGGGCTCTTGGGGGCTCTTGGGTCGCTGAACGACCGTCGAACTCTCCTGCGCAGCGCTCCCACGAGCCCTTGCTCCCGGGCCACCACGCCGCGCGGCCACGGGCGAAAGCACGCGGTGTGCCAGACGGCGCGCGGCTCAAAAGCGCAACGATGTAACGCGCCGCAGCGCGTGACCTCTCAATAGGCGGGGTGCCTGCCCCCACCAACCGGGGACCACCGGCCCCGGCAAGGCTCAGCTTCGGCGCGCCGGCGCTGGAGCCCCGCCGCGGAAACCATTGCCAGCCACCACACGCATGAGCCATAAGGACCGGGCTGCGGAGGGCGTTGCGGGGGGGGCTGGTGTGGTTCATCGCGACTTTCGTTATCGGGGCGCTCGTTCTAGGGGCATTCGTTCGCGAGGCCCAGCGGCGCGGCGAGCCGGGCGCGCCCAGGGCCGCCACGCCCTTTCGTGGTGCGCGCTCTGGCTGCCCCTGCTCCTGCTGGTCGCACCCGCGCTGGCAAGAACGGATGCTGTCGACGCGACGGAGCCCGAGCCCCCAACCGCCGAAGCACCGAAGGCCGGCTTCATCGCGGGGCTGCGCGATTGGGAGCAGCGGCGTCTCGAGCCGATCGGCGAGTGGGTCGGCAAGCTGAAGCTCGGCAGCTTTTCGCTCGACGGTCTGACCCTGCAGCTCTCCGGCGGGCTCTCGCTGGGATCCATCGGGCTCGGGCACGCGCAGGCCAGCATCGACACGATCCTGTCGACGCCGAAGGGCCACGTCGAATCGCACCTGACGACCTCCACCTTTCTTTCGTGCCCCCTCGCCGAGGTCGCCATCTTCCCGCGGGCGCCGCAGCGCAGGACACCCGCCCCCGCAGCGGCGAGCGGCGCTGACCAAGCCGAGCCCGCGCAGGCCGAGCCCGCAGCCCCAGCACCCTGGGAGCGCTTGCTCGCCACGAACCGCACCGCAAGCGAGGCCGAGCGGCCAGCGGCGGAACCGAATGCTCCGGCGGCGCCGTCGCGCGGCCTCGTCGGGCGCGGCTACGACAAGTTCAAGCGCTTCGGCTTCGCGGGCGTCTCGCTCGGCTATTTCATCGCCGCCACGGAGCATCCGCAGCACGGCGCGCCCTTCGTCGGGCTGGTCGTCCACCAGGCCTTCGCGATCTTCATCGGCCGGGGCGAAGCCCGAGGTCTCTTTGGGCTCTATATCGTGCCCCTTCCCTTCCTGCCGATGAGCCCCAACCTCGGCTTCATCGTCTCCCATCCACGGCTCTTCGCCTCGGAGCGCTGGGAGCGGCTGACCACCAAGCTGACCACGGCGCACGCGACGTATAAGGGCCGCGCGGAGGATTGGCTGAAGCACGGCGTCGATCGCCTGCGCACCTTCCCGGCCGCGGTCGGTCGGACCTCCGCCAGGGCCTGGCAGGCCACGCTGCGGGCCCGCGACGGCCTGCGAGCGCAGGGCTACGGATCGCGCCCTTCCGCGGCAGCATCGCCCGGCAGGCTCTGAGCACGGAGACGGGGGTCTGCGTCCGCGTCGCGAATCGGCCTGGGGGCCCTCGCGGCGCCAAAGACAGCGTCCAGCCGCGCGGCGTCCAAGCACCCGCTCCCACAGGAAACTGGCCTCAGTGCGTGCTGGGCGTGCTGTCGCTGCGCGAGGGCGCCCCGCGTCGCAGCGCGGCACCCAGGCCCGGACATTCGGGCGAGCGTCGGCGGTCGCCGTTGGCGTCGACCCGCTCCATGAAGGCCTGAAGGCTCGGCCAACCCGCGTGGATGCGAGCGACCGCGGCTGCGACCCGCCGCGTGACGACCTCGGGTCGGCCGGCCAGCAGCAAGCGCGTGCTCCAGCGATTAAGCGCGAAGGAACCGACGTTGTCGGTCCCAAAGGCCACGTGCGGCCAACCGAGCCCGACGACCGCGATCTGCTCGGCCCTCTCCACGGTGGCGTAGGCGAGGTTCGCCAGCGGCTGCGGATTGAGGGTGATCACGAGCCCCTGCCTGGCCGCACGCTCCAGGTCCGCGCGGGCCTGCGCGGGGTCGGCGATGTGCGCCGCGTGGGCGACGATGGGCCGAACCCCCCCCGTCTTGCCCACGAGCCTGTCGCTGCCCGCGCGCTGCGCCAGCGCGGCGAGGTAGCTATTGACGCTATGTCGGCCCCCGTTGCGCGTGTCGAGCTCGCCGGCATGCAGCAGGAAGTAGCCCCGGGGTCGGTGACGCAGGAGCTGATCGAGGCCCGCGTGCAGCGCCCCGACCTCGGCCCCGGCCTCGGGCCCGTGCAGATTCAACCCCAGCACCTCGTCGGGAAAGCGGCGCAGCACCCGCGCGGAAGCCTTGGCGTCACGCGAGCGCGGCCGCCGCTCGGAGAGCAGAAACCCGATGCCGTCGAGCGAGAGGCCCCGCTGCCGCGCCGTCAGAATCGCGCGTTCGGCGTCGTCGGCGCCCTCGGCCACCAGCGTGCGCCGCGCCTGTAAACGCAGCTCGTGCAGCGCGGCGGCGAGCCAGATGCCATAGCGCGCGCCGGGGAAGGCCGCCCTGATGAAACGCCCGCGCAGGCCGTAGAGCGCGAAGTGGTCGTAGTGGGCGCTGGCCGTCAGCAGCCTGGAGGCCGTGCGCACCTGCGCCTCGAAGCTACCGCCGCCGAGGGCCAAGGCCTCGATCCCCGCAGCCAGCCCGCCCTCGCGTCGCGCCAAGGCGATCAGCTCGGATCCCGAGAGCACGCCCCCCAGGTGCACGTGCGCGTTCAGCGCGTCGTCCAGCGCGACGATCGGCGCGTCATGCGCGGCGAACTGCCCAGCGACGCGTGCGGCGGATGGATCGCGATCGTCAGCGGCCCAGGCGGGCGCCGCGAGCAAGCTCAGCAGGGTCCCCAGCAGCGGCCCGCTGAGCAGTCCGAACGGCACAACCCTGGTCAGGAGCGCGGATCGCCCGCGCCGCGCAGCACTGCACATGGTCAACTCCCGTCCCCCACCCTCAACGCGCCTCCCCCACTCCCACCCAACGCGACCACGCACGCCGGCGCCACAAACGAGCCGCCGCCCATCTATTGCGCCTTCACCCGAGCAGTACAAGCCTCGGAGCGCGTCGTTGGCACCCGACTCAGCCATTTGGCGCTTCCCTCAGCACCTCTCCTGCGCTACAAGCTGGAACCAGATGCTGAGGACGGATCCTCACTTACCCCGCCCGTTTGGCAACCTGAAACACCCCCGCGCCTCCCTTTGCTCTCAGTTCTCCGCTAGTTCGCACCATCGATGCGGGAGCTCAGGCCGGGCAGCGCTCGCGCTTGTCGCGGTGCTCGCCTGGCCGGCCCAGGACGCGCGCGCCGAGGACGGATCTCGACGGCAGATTCCCGCTCCAAGGGCTCCTGCTCAGCCGAAAGCGATCGATGTCGGCCCCGCCGAGGGCGCGGCTGTCTATGTGAATCGGGCGATCGATCTGGCGCGCATCCGGCTTCTCGCGGCGGATCAGGACGCCACGCTGGCGATTTGGGATCCGCACCGATGGGAGAGCACGATCTTCGAGCTCGCGCGGGGCCAGCTGCTCGCCTTGGCAGGAGCGATGGGCGTGTCCCCAGCGGTCTTCGCCCACTGGCGCTACGCCCCGCACACGATTCGCGGCCTCGTGGCCGACAAGCAGACGGGATACGTGCTCAAACTCGACGCCCATCGCCTCCCCGTGCAGATCGCCCTCGGCACCACGATGCTCCGCCCGCGTCGGCTGCAGGAGGTCGCCGAGCACGTCTACGGCAATCGGCCGCTCGAGGTCGAGCAGCCGAGCAGCCGGGACGATGGGCGCTTTCTGCTGGTCAACAGCCCCTTCGACATGGCGCGCGTGCAGCTCTTTCAGCGCCTCTGCGATCTGCGGGCCCGCAAGCGCGGTGCGTTCGCGGCGCTGCCCTTCGAGGCCCTCTACGACCTGGCCAATCGCGCGGTCGACTATGCCAACGGCGATGCCCAGCGCCTCAAGCTCGAGATCATGAAGGATCCCTCGCGCTACCGGCTCGCAGGGCGTGAGACGGAGCGCGCGCTGGAGGACGCCACGAGCATGCTTCAGGCCTGGGGCCAGGCGGGGCGCCAGCGGGCGCTGATCACCAACTCCTCCTGGCCCTTTGTGCAGGCCGCCATGTCGGACTTCTACGGCGGGGCGTGGCGCCAGCTCTTCGAGCTCGTGGTCGTCGAGGCCCGCAAGCCTGGCTTCTTCGCCGAGGGTCTCGCACCAGAGCAGCTGGTCGCCGGAGCGAGCGACCGCTTCGAACCCATCAGCGCCGAAGCGCCCCTGAGCGGCCCTCGCGTCTATCGCCACGGCAGCATCGGCTGGCTCGCGCGGGCCCTTCGCATCGACCCAACCGCGATGCTCTACGTCGGCGACGATCTCGGCCAGGACGGAGCCGCGCCGCAGCGCGCCGGGTTGCGCACCGTCGCGGTCGTTCCCGAGATCGGCGAGGACCAAGCCTGGGAGCGCGCCAACCGAGGCCTCCTGGAGCGAAGGGCGACCCTCGTCGAAACCTGCCAGAAGCTCGAGCACAAGCTGGGCCTCTCGCGCCAGGCGCAGGCCATCCGCCGCCGTGGCCGGGCTGGCGCGACCAGCAGGATCGCGATCGGCGAGCTTCCTCTTGCAGCCGAGCAGCCGCGCGAGCTAGGCGATTTGCGGTCGGAGCTTCGCGCCATCGACGGCCAGCTCCGGCAGACGCGTGGCCCCTGGGGCCCTCCGACGCAGGGCGCCCCCGGCACCCCGAGCCTGCTGGCCCTGCACGCCTACCACCACGCGGATATCGTCGTGCCCAACGCCGGAGCTCTCGGGCAATTCGCGCCGAGGGAGCGCGTGCAGCGACCCACGCCCTACCTCACCGTCGCCGGCCACCACCGCTAATCGCCCGCCGGCCCGATCCTCGCCACACCATCGTCGGGCACAACCAGAGTGGATCCGCGGACGCAGAGTGGATCCGCGGACGCAACCAGACTGGCGCAGGCTGGGCCGCTAGGGCACCGGGGTAACGAGTCCGCTGTGATAGGCGAGCGCGGCCCGGGTGGCGCGCGCCGCCGCTGGTCGACGGGCGGGAGTGCACGGGGTCTTGAGGAACGTCGAGCAACCTCAACCCGAGCAACCTCAGGCACAGGGAGAGGTCCGAGTGCCACAAGACTACGGCATCGGGTAGTATCCGCACCCAGCGTAGCACTGCTCAAGCGCGCGTGCGGCGTAGCGGCTGGCACAGTCTGAGGAGCACTTCTCTACGCGGTTCTCAACCGGTGCCTGCGCAGGCTGCGAAACGATGTAGCCGTACACCCCGAGTCCGACCACTGCAGCGCCGGCAATCCAGGGCAGCCACTTCGAAATGCCGTCGTCATCGTCGTCCTTGCTCGCCGGCGCCTGGGGCGCGGGCGCCGCGGCCGGGCTCACCGCCGTGGGCTCGGTGCTGGCTGGCTGTGCGGCGGGCGCTGGCGACGCCGCTGGCGTCGACTCGACCGGGGCGGCCGCCGCCGGCACGGGGCTCGCCACGGGCACGGGGCTCGCGGCCGCACTCGGCGCCCTGCACTGCTCGAGCGTCTCGCTGCCACAGCCCTGGATGCGGCCATCCGTCCGGCTCAGTCCGAAGATCACCCCGGCGCCATTCGGCGCGGCGGCGTTGGCCTGAAAGCCAAGGCGATAGCGACCCTCGAGGTCAATCGGCGTGTCGAGCGCGGCCTCCAGGATGGTCGGGGCGATCGGGGCGTCGCAGGCGTCGTTGGCGCAGGCCGTGATGCTGTAGCGGACCTTATGCGTCGCGGGGTCGAGGCCGTGGATGATCAGCACCTGCGGCGCGATCGTCTCACCCTGCTGGAAGTGCGGCAGTCCGATCTGGGCCCCGGCGGCCACCGACCCTGCCACCACCAGCTCCGCCTGATCGGCGCGCGACTGCAGCAGCTCGGCCACCCCCGCATGTTGATAGCGGAAAACGCGGCCGATCCAGCCGAAGGCAACGATGTCATCCGTCTGGAGCTTGGCCCAGGCCACGAGCCTGGCACCATCGAGGGCCTCGGTGCGAAACATGACGCGATCCCCGCTCGGGCTGGCCTGCAGGCCAGCCGTCAGGGCGCGTTGGGCGAGGGCCTCGTCGCCGCCACCAGGGAGCTGCTCGTCAATCGCCCCGACGGCCCCGCAGGCGCTGATCGCCACAGCCGCCAGCAGGACCGCGCTCGCCCGCAGCAGCCGCTCCACACCCCGCCGTCCAAACCTCGAATTCATGATCCGCCTCCCCAGCGCCGCCTCCATCGTGGGCGGCCGAGGTAGCATAAAGCACGACGCGTGCCATGTCATGAACGCAATGATTTCAGGCGCTTACAGTCTCAAACGAGAGCAGGTCTGGGGACATCAGACCCGACCGCTGCATGCCAGGCGGCCACCAACCTACGGTGAGCAAGCCCCAGTGGCTAAGCAAGCCCCAGCGATGAAGCAGAAAACGAACCCCCGGTCGGGCCTGCTGGGCCTGCTGGCGTGAACCTATTCAGTTATGCGGGTGGGCACGCCTGTCGACCGGTCGAGGACTTCCTGCACGCGGCCCGCGATCTTGTTCCAATCCAGCCCACGCGCAACCGCGACGGCCTTGATACGGTCAAGTTCCTCAGCGAAGTTGGGGGCCGGTTGTCCTCCCGGCACGGGATCCACTTGCAGCCAGAGGTGGCCGTCCCTGTCCCCCTCCGTCTTGTCGCCTATCGTCACCCACGCGATCTTGACCGGGGCATTTACGATGTAGACTGGAAGCTTCTTCCCGCCGCGAGCCCCAGCCCGACCGGCGGATCCTTGCTCGCGCCCCATCTCGGCTCGCTTCGCCTCGATTGCACTCGCCAACCCGTCAAGATCCTCCGGGTCGAAACGGATGCAAGCCCCGCTGAGGCCCGCTCGCAACACCGTGTCTCCCGCCGCGTTATCGGTGGCGCCAGCCTCCTCGTAGGAATACCAACCGAGGCCGGCAACTTTCTGCCTCAACGCATGCCTTTCCTTCGGAATCGAGGCCAAGGCGCTCGGCTTCGGCGTGTGAAATCGCATAAGGGTGTCCCTGCCATCCGGTGCAAAAGAGACGCTCGCCATCCCAAGGGGTAGTTCTCCGGGTCACCGCCCTCGACCTCGGTCCTCGCCGGCATTCGCCCGCTGGCCGCCAGAGACTTCGCGAGGTCTCCGTTTCGAGGGAGGCTCCAGGGCGGGTTATCGCGGCGCTCGCCCAAGCTATAAACGCCCGGCTTGGTCGGCGTCCTCGGCCCACCCTGCCCCACAAGAAACGCATGGACTGCACCGTCTCTCAGGGGAACGTACGCACGCGAGGCGCCGAGGTCGACAACGATACCGTCGCCGGGAGTGGGAGGAAGCATCACAAGCACCCCCGGCACAACCACCTTCCCACCGCTACGGTTGGCAGGATACCGAGGCCAAGCCAAGTCAAGCATCTGCTGTTGTGTAAGTACAGAACCTACACCGTGCGCGTCAGGCCGGCCAGAAGGCGATTTGCCGCCCGCGTCTGGAGCCCTCGCCCTTAGCTCAGCTTCGCCAATTTGCGTTGACCAAGGAATTGCCCAATCTCCACGGGAAATCTCGGGTGGCTGTCCAAGTAGTGGAGCACGGATCGATATTGCTCAGGCATGTGCGGGCTGCCGTCCGGCGCGCGGTGGAAGGCCGGAGGTGAACCGCTCGGTTGGACGATCTCCAGAAGCGGACTGCTCGCACCACCGACACGCCCGAACTCAGCGGGGTGAGACGGTTGGGCGACACCAAGCGCGATCATCGCAGCGGCACCGTAAAGGCCGGTGCGGCGACCAATAACAGCCTTGGCCGCAGCGATAGAGGTAAAAAGCTTAGCGTCGGAAAGGCTTGGGAAGCTGACGGAGCAGAGGACGACCGTCGCCACGACACGCCGCAACCAGTCGACCGACGCACCCCGACCGAACAGAACGCCGCGCGACCCAGGCATCATCAGCGGTGCCGTTGACTCGGGGCCGTGACACGAGCGCGTCTGTCCGATGGTGTGCGATTTCACCATGCGCACGCGTTTATGCAAACATCGAGCCAGTGATGGAGCTCTGAAATCGCTGTCCTTTACGTTTATTAAGACGGAACAGAAATCAGTCATCGGCGGCAACGGCGGCCGCCCGGCTGCTCTCGTCACTCCCCTCGGCACGCTGGGGAATCACGGTATGCCGGACAGGGCAGCGCGCAGTCGACTTGGAAGTCGAGGGACAAGGCAGCGCCGACGCGCGAAGGAGGGGACAGGCGTGTCCGGGAGCGGTCTGCTGCTCAGTGTGTCAAGCCACGGGCGAGCGACGCGGACCCTGGAGGCTCGAAGAGGCCGCGGACATGGAGAGCGGGACCTGGCAGCGAAATCGCGTGGAGGGAAATCACCCCCCCTGGGGCCGTATCGTCCTTACTTCCCCTTGGGTGCGGGGCCGGCAGTAACCGTCGCATCGTAGGGATCGAGTCTTGATCGTCCACTGAGAACCCGATCGGAGGCGGGGATTTCATCGCACCGCCGCCACATGCTGCTCATCGTTGTTGCAGGCGTCGCCCCAGAAGCACCAGGCCACGAAGCCAACGGCCGCGGCACCTAGCAGCCAGGGGACGATCGAGCTGTTGTCGTCGTCGTCATTCGACGCGGGCGGCGGCGTGGGGGTCGGCGTCGGCGTCGGCGTGGCCGTGGGGGTCGGCGTCGGCGTGGGGCTCGGCGTCGGCGTCGGCGTGGGGCTCGGCGTCGGCGTGGGGGTCGGCGTGGGGCTTGGCGTTGGCGTCGGCGTCGGCGTGGGGGTCGGCGTCGGCGTCGGCGTCGGCGTCGGCGTCGGCGTCGGGCCACAGGGGCTGTCGCCACCGCCACAACCCTCGAGGATGCCGTCGGTGCGCATCAGGCCGAAGATCAGGCGGGGACTGGCGCTCTGGCTCTGATCCCTGCCAAAGCCGAGCTTGTAGATCTGCTCGAGCGAGACGGCCGTGTTGAGGGCCGCCTGCTGGATCTGCGGCTGGGCCGGCGCGTCGCAGGTCAGGTCGCCGTTGTTACAGACGGTGACGCTGTAGCTGACGATGCCGGTAGCGGCGTCGAAGCTGTGCACCGTCAGCATCGCCGGCACCTCATGGGTGCCCTGCATGTAGCGGACGAGACCGACGCTGGCACCCGGCTGGACGACCCCGCCGACCACGAGCTTCTCATCCACCGCGCTCGACTGGACCGCCTTGGCCTCGCCGCTGTGGTTGTACTCGTAGAGCTTGCCCATCCAGCCCATCGCCACCCGGTCGCCGACCTGGAGCTTGCCCCAGGTGACGAGGACCTGGCCATCGTCCTCCTCGGTCTCGAAGACGACCTTGCCGTTGTCGGTCGGTGTCGCGTAGATGGCGCCGTTATATTCGCGCTGGGCCAGCACCCCGCCGCTGCCATTGGGCTGCTGCTCGCCGATCGCGCCAACGCCACCGCAGCCCGCGAGGCCGAAGGCCAGCGCCGTGGCCAGGGCGACTCGGGGACTCTTCACGTTTCGCAACGACCAGGTTCTCATTTCCCTATCCTCCTGCCGGCGGCTGATTGCGCCGCGTCGACGGTGCCTGAATAAGCACGAGGCGTGCCGAGATCGAAAACCTTACATATCGATACCTTGTGCATGCAGCCACCCCCTCGGATCTAGGGTCAATCGACCTCATTCGCCTCGACCGCGGTGGCCAGGTCAGCAGTCGATCAAGCCAGCAGGTGCGGGGCCGCGCGCGCGATCGGCCGCGCCACGCGCCCGATCTCGTCGACCGGTCGCCGCCGGAAGCACGCCCCAGGGCCGTCTGGGGCTAGTTCTCGCAGCTCCGGGCCGCGTCGGCGCTGGCGTGGCATCGGACGCAGACGCGGGGGTTGCGGCGGGCGAGCGCGGCGCAGCGGGCGGAATGGGCGAAGCCGGGGCCATGGGGGGAGAATCCCCCACCTCCGCGGGCGCTGTCGGCATGGCAAGCGAGGCAGGTCTGCTCGGTATGGCAGCTGGCACAGGCGGCGACGTTGCGCCGGGCCTTCGCGGCGTGGTGCGCGGGTCCCCGCTGGGCGGCGTTGAAGCCGGGCGGATGGAAGGCCCTGCCCGTGTCCGGGCGGAACGCCGTGGGCGGGCTGCTGCCCTGGGCGACGCCGAGGCGCAGGTGGCAGCTCAGGCAGAAGCTCTGGGCGCGATGGCAGCTCGCGCAGCGCGGCTGGTCGCGCCGGGCGTCGATGGCATGCGCCGTCAGGTAGTCGCCGCCATGGATGCTCATCGGTCGCACGAGGCCGGCGTGGCAGCTCAAGCAGTCGCGCTCCAGATGGCAGCTCAGGCAGCGATCGCGACCCGCGCGCGCGGCCGCCGCATGCTGGCGCGAAAAGAGCGGCCCGTGGGCGTCGCCGCGGCTGATCGTCGCCGGCACGAGCGCCTCGGCGCCGAAGCGCGTGATCAGCCGACCGTCCTTCTGCGTCAGATGGCAGCTGCCGCACCGATTCGTGACCTGCTGCCTGGCGTGGCAGCCGGTGCAGGTGGCCATGCGCGGATAGGGCGCCGCGGCCGCCGCGGAGCTGGCCGCGCTCGGAGTGGTCGGCGCCCCGCGCGCGGTCGCTCCTGCGGTCGACGCCGTGGCAGCAGGCGCAGCGGCCGCCGGGAAGCGATGGCAGCCGCCGCAGTCGATCGCCTGGGCTGCGTGGAGGGCGTGCGAAAAGCGCAGGCGCGAGCGCGGGCGCCAGGGGCGCGGGGGGCTGGCGTGCCCCTCCAGGCCTGGGTGGCAATGGCGGCAGCCCTCCGTTGCCGCGGCAGGGGGGGCCGCCGCCGCGCCGGGCGTGGCCGCGGCGCTCGGGCGGGTGATCGCGCCGTGGCAGGGGCGGCAGACGGCCTCGCGGGGGAAGTGATCGTCGCGCATGCCCTCCTCCGCCTGGAGCATCCCGCGATGGCAGCGCTCACAGCGCACGGCGGCGTGGCGCGCGTGGTCGAAGCGCAGCGTCGTCGACCTCGGGGGGTAAAGCACGGAGCTCCGGTCGGAGGCGCGCGCGGGCAAGGCCGCGCCCCAAAGCAGGGCGAGCGCGACGCTGCTGGCCATGCGCACGGGCACGAGCAAGCGCACGCGCAAGCGCGCGAGCAAGCCCAAAGAGGCCCTTGCTGGCGATCCGGCGCGCTGGCGCTGGCGTCGGATGGGGATCATCGCGCTGATCATGGGGCAAAGCTCATATCCAGCACGCCGAGCACGCGCAGCGCGCTGTCCTGCAACCGGCTGACGTTATCCTCCACCAGGAGCTGCGCCCAGACCGCCGGCAAGAGCCGCACGCGGAGCCCCGCCTGGAGGCCGAAGTTGGTCACGGCCGCGGCGCCGGGCGCAAGGCCGTCGAGGCGCACGATCGAGGCGCGCCCCTCCAACGCCAGGCGCCGCCCGAAGACCCAGCGCGGCGACCACCAGCGGCCAAAGAGGTCACCGCCGAGGCGCAAGCCCCCAAAGCCGTCGAGGTAGTAGAGTTCGAGGGTCGAGGCCAGGCGCTCGGCCTGCCAGCGCGCCAGCGCCGATAGGGACAGGGATCCCGGCGCGACCTCACCGCGCTCGTCGGCGGCGCGCCAGACCCAGCGGTAGCCGGCGCGCGCCTCGAGGTCCAACGCCGACTCGGGCCGCCAGCGAAAGCGGCCCGCCGCCTCGCTGAAGGGCTCGGTGGCGAAGACGTTGAAGATCGAGTCGCCGTCGAAGTGCGGCCGGCTTTGCAGCAGCTCGAGGGCCGCCTGATACCGGCGGCCGAGGCCCTGCGTCGCCTCGAGGTGCAGCTCGTCGAGCTGGGCGACCAGCAGGTTGTAGCGCAGCCCGGCGGCGAGTCGGCTGTCCCAGCGCCCGGGCGCGACGGCCGCATGCACGAAGACCAACTCCTCGTCGAGGCCCCAGCGTCGCGGCAGGGTCTCGGGGCGGCCGAAGGGCGTCGCGGCGGCGCGCGAGGCGACCCCGCGATAGGCGAGCCGCAGCTCGATCGGCGCGCGCTCGTCGAGCCCAAGCGCGAGGCCGAAGGTCGGCATCCACGCCCTTTCGGCGGCGGTGTCCCCGCTGGTCCCGTCGGTCTGGAAGACCGCCAGGCCGAAGGGGTCGGCGCGCCGGACCTGGGCGCCGAGGCAGGTCTCGACGTAGACCCAATAGGGCGTGCTGACGCGCGCGCGCAGCCCGTCGTAGGCGAAGAAGTCGAAGAGCTCCGTGTCGAGCTGGCGCCCCAGGCTGAGGTCGACCCAGCCCAAGAGGTGGCGCGCTTCGACCGCGCCCAGCAGCAGCTCGAAGCGATCCTCGCGCAGCTCGTGGACCGCGCGAGCCCCGGCAGCCGTGTCCGGAGCGAAGGCGCCGAAGTCGGTATGGAAGCGCAGGTGGGCATGGACAAAGACCAGGGCCGGCGGTCGCCCGCGGCGCCGCGCCGCGACGGGGTCGACGTCGATCAGGTTGTAGACCCGCAACCCGAGGTATTGGGCGAAACGCAGGCGGTTGACGAAGGTCAGGCCATCGCGGAAATAGCGCCGGAGCTGGTAGCCCTGGGCCTCGCTGCGCGTTTGGACCTCGAAGTCGTAGGCCAGCGCCCGCGGCGCGGAACACACGATCCAGGGCAAGAGCGCGCCGATGACCCAGAGCGGGCGACTCGACCCCATCCCACCGACGCTGCGCCACCGAGCTCCCATCGCCGCCGGCAGTCTAGCCGCGAAAGCGGCGCCATGCGCGAATACGGCCCCACGCGCGCTCGTCTCCTGCCCCTGAACGCGCTACAAGGCCGAGAGCCAAGCTTGGAGCCCCGAGCCATGCGTGCCGCCGCACCCGATATCTTCTCCTATCGCCAGCACTGGGCGAAGCGCTTCGGCGTCGCGCCGCAGCTACCGATGTCGCGCGCGGAGATGGACGCGCTCGGCTGGGACGCCTGCGACGTCGTGCTGGTCACGGGCGACGCCTACGTCGATCACCCGAGCTTCGGCATGGCGCTGATCGGCCGGCTGCTCGAAGCGCAGGGCTTTCGCGTCGGCATCCTCGCGCAGCCGCGCTGGCAGAGCGCCGAGGACTTCGCGCGCCTGGGGCAGCCGAAGCTCTTCTTCGGCGTGACCGGCGGCAACATGGACTCGATGGTCAACCGCTACACCTCCGACCGTCGCATCCGCTCCAACGACGCCTATACGCCCGAGGGCGCGCCCCACCAGCGCCCCGACCGCTGCGTGCTCGTCTACGCGCAGCGCTGTCGCGAGGCCTTCGCCGAGGTGCCGATCGTCCTCGGCGGCATCGAGGCCAGCCTGCGCCGTGTCGCGCACTACGACTACTGGTCCGAGAAGGTGCGGCGCTCGGTGCTCCTCGACGCCAAGGCCGATCTCTTGGTCTACGGCAACGGCGAGCGGCAGGTCGTCGCCCTCGCCCATCGGCTCGCCGCCGGCCAGCGCATCAGCGCGCTCGACGATATTCGTGGAACCGCCTTCGTGCGCAGCAGCCTGCCCACCGACTGGACGGTCCTCGACGCGACGCGCGCCGACGCGCCGAGCGCGCGGGCGCTGCCCGCCGACGCCGCCCGCAGCGCGCTGCGGCTGCCCTCCTTCGAGCAGCTACGCGACGACCGCGTGCTCTACGCGCACGCCTCGCGGACGCTGCACCGTGAGACCAATCCGGGCAACGCGCGGGCGCTGGTGCAGGCGCACGGCGATCGCCTGCTCTGGCTCAACCCGCCTCCGCTGCCGCTGACGACCAAGGAGATGGACGGGGTCTATGGCCTGCCCTACAGCCGCCGGCCCCATCGCAGCTACGGCCACGCGAAGATCCCCGCCTTCGAGATGATTCAACACTCGGTGACGATCATGCGCGGCTGCTTTGGCGGCTGCAGCTTCTGCTCGATCACCGAGCATGAGGGGCGCGTGATCCAGAGCCGCTCCCAGCAGTCGATCTTGCGCGAGATCGAGGCGATCCGCGACACCTCGCCGGCCTTCACGGGCGTGATCTCGGACCTCGGTGGGCCGACGGCGAACATGTATCGCCTCGGCTGCAAGGATCCGGCGGTCGAGGCCAGCTGCCGACGACCCTCCTGCGTCTACCCGGTGATCTGCAAGAACCTCGACACGGATCACAGCGCCCTGATCGGGCTTTATCGCCAGGCGCGCGCGCTGCCGGGGGTAAAGAAGATCTTGGTCGCCTCGGGCCTGCGCTACGACCTGGCCGTGCGCTCGCCCGAGTACGTGCGCGAGCTGGCCACGCACCACGTCGGCGGCTATCTCAAGATCGCGCCCGAGCATACGGAGGCGGGTCCGCTCTCGAAGATGATGAAGCCGGGGATCGGCAGCTACGACCGCTTCAAGGAGCTCTTCGACCGCTACTCGCAGCAGGCGGACAAGGAGCAGTACCTGATCCCCTACTTCATCGCGGCGCACCCCGGCACCACCGACGAGGACATGCTCGCGCTCGCGCTCTGGCTCAAGCAGCACGGCTTCCGCGCCGATCAGGTGCAGGCCTTCTTGCCCTCGCCGATGGCGACGGCGACGGCGATGTACCACAGCGGCAAGAACCCGCTGCACCCAGTGGGTCGCGACACGGAGGAGGTCAGCGTGCCCAAGTCGCTCAAGCAGCGCCGGCTGCACAAGGCCTTCCTGCGCTATCACGACCCAGAGAACTGGCCGCTGCTGCGCGCAGCCCTGCTGCGGATGGGTCGCGGCGAGCTGATCGGCAAGGCCAAGCACTGCCTGATTCCGCTGCACCAGCCAGCCGGCACGGGCACTGCGGGCGAAGGGCGCCGGCGCGGGCTGCGACCGCGGCCTGCTGGCCCCTTCAAGACGCAGCACACCGGTCTGCCGACGACGCCAGCTTCACCGACCAGCCCGCAGGCTCGCCGCGGGGCGCCGGCCGCGGCCAAGCCACGCCGCGCGCCCTGAAGCGCGACCGCATCTCCTCGCGCCACGGGCGAGCCGCAGCCGCGACCCGAGGAAACTCCGCCGCGGGCAGCTAGCCGCGCGCTGCAGCTGCCGCGGGTCGGCGGGGATCAAGGCGCAGGATGAAGAGGTAGTTGAAGCCGCGCAGGAAGAAGTTACCGGCCTCGGCGGCCGCGCGATAGTTGCCCTGCTGCAAGGTCCGATTGTGACGTACGACGGCGACGATATCGACGGGCTCGAAGCGCTGGCGCAGCCGCTGGAACAGCTCGAAGCCGATCGGGTAGAAGCCCTGGCCCTTGACGAAGGAATCGCTGACATAGAGCGCCAGGTGCCCGCCAGGCTTGAGCACGCGCTGCAGCTCGTCGAAGACGTCCTCCATCGCGCGATAGTAGTCGTCGCCGGCCGCATCGAGCTTGCCGATGCAGCGCGGATCGTCGGAGTACGCGAGGTGCGTCGAGTAGGGTGGATCGATGAAGACGAAGTCGACCTTCGCGCTCAGCTCGGGCGGGAGCTGGCGCGCGTCGACGCGGAAGATATCGGAGCGGGTCGGCGCGAGATCATAGCCGAGCGCGCGGCGCCCCAGCTCACGGGCGACATCGAGCGTGGTGCCGCTGCCCGCCATCGGGTCGACGACGAGATCCTTCGGGCGCGTATAGCGCTGCAGCAGGTTCCAGATCACATAGCTCGGCGTCGCGCCGCGATAGGCCGTGTCGCCCTGCGCCTCGGGCCCGTAGTTCTGCGACGGATACTCCCAGAGCGTCGTCACCTGCGGGCGCAGCGGGGGTTTGGTAAACGCCCGACCGGGGGCCCGTCCCCGACCCTTTCCTCGTCTCGAACCGTCGTCGCTCAGCATCGCCCGCAGCATCGCGCGAGCGGCACGAGACCTCAAGCGCTGCGGCAGGCCCTTGCGAAGGGGCGGGCCGGCAGCTATCAGGATCGGGCGAGGCCGCGTCGCCACGAGGAGGGCCCCCGCGACCCTTTGCCCGCGAAGCCTTCAAGATCACCCTCAGGAGCAACCTCATGTTAGCGCGCATCCGCCGGCTGCTACCCGCCGCCCTGGTTCTCTGCCTCTCGGCGGCGCTGCACGCCAGTCCGCCCACCTCGGCGCTTGCCGCGAAGTACGCCTTCGACTGGTCGCGGATCGAGAAGTCCCCGTGCCAGCAGATCAAGGCGCGGCTGCTGAGGACGCTCAAGGCGAAGTACACGTGCAGCGTGGCGACGACGCGCGCTGGGTCCGGCAAGCCGATCCTCGCCCGCTGCTCGGCCAAACACGGTCGGAGCGAGTACCTGGTCTTCGAAAGCGCGGCGGACTGCAATGACGAGCGAGAAGACCAGCTCGCCAATGCGGAGTAACGCCGGGCCGCGCTGCTGCGTGGCCCTCCTCGCGCTGCTGCTCGGCGCGCCGCCGGCGCGGGGAGTTCCGACAAGGCCGCCCGCGCGCGCCACGCCACCACGCCTGGCGCTGGTCGGCGATGCGGGCATGCTCACGGGCGTGGCAGGCGGCGCCCAGCTCGACCTCGGGCGGATCGGCCTGCGCGCGACCGCGGGCTACCAACCCTTGCTGGTGACGGTCGTCGACCTCGACGACGATCCCTTGGCGTTCCGCTTCTTCAACACCGCGCAGCTCAACGTCGACCTCTTCAGTCTCTTCTTCGAGCCCACGCCCGGCGCGCGGATCGGCGCGGCCCTCAGCTATCGCTTCAACACCCTGCTCCGCCATGGCGCCGGCGCGGCCTGCGACGCGCTGGTGACGCTGCGTCCTCGGCTGGCGCTGCATATCATCGCCGGGCTGACCTACTACCCCGCTGGGAAGGCGCGGGTCGAGGCCGCGAGCGGCTTGTTCCGTGGCTCCTCGTTTCCGGGCCCCGCGCTGCAAGGCCTCGTCAGCGTCGGCCTCGTCTTCGGCCTCGCGTCGGGCTAACAGCAGCGCGTGCGGCCGTTGACCGAGGGCACCTCCCCGAGCACCGCGCCCTCGCTCGCGCCGCCCCCGCCCATCGCCGCCGCCCCGTCGGCGATCAGCGCCACGCGTCCGCGCGCGACGCCGTACCACTGTCGTAGCGCCGACCCGACCACGGTCAGCACCAACACGAGAAAGAGCGCGGCGACGGCCGCATCGAGCCGGGCGTTGAAGGCGCCAAGCGCGCTCGTCGCCGGCCGCGCGGCCTCGGCGAGAAAGCCGATGCGCGGATCGGGATGGAAGATCTTCTGCAGGCCGGCGGTCAAGGTCACGGCGAGCAGGAAGCAGAGCGGGATCGCCGTGATCCAGACGTAGCGCGCGCGACCGCTGCGGATCCAGATCGTCGTGACGATCACCAGCGCGGTCGTCGCCAATAGCTGGTTGGCGATGCCAAAGAGCGGCCACAGCGCCCGGATGCCGCCCTGCGGATCGATGACGCCACCATAGAGGAAGTAGCCCCAGGCACCGACGAAGAGCGCGCTGGTGATCCCGTTGGCCAGCCAGCCGCTGCCGGCCAGCCGCGGCGTCAGACGGGAGAGGGCGTCTTGCAGGATGTAGCGGCCGACGCGCGTCCCGGCATCGAGCGTCGTCAGGATGAACAACGCTTCGAACATGATCGCGAAGTGGTACCAGAGCGCGGCCAGGGACTCGCCCCCGAGGAAGCGGTGAAAGATCTCGGCCATCCCTACCGCCAGGCAGGGTGCCCCGCCGGTGCGCGCGATCACGCTCTGCTCGCCGACCCGCTGGGCCAACGCCTGCATCTGCGCGGCGGTGACGGGAAAGCCCTGCGCCGTAATCCACTCGAGCGGGCGCGCGGAATTGATCGCGAAGTACTGGCCGGGCGGCAGCGAGGCAGCGGCGATCAGCGCCATCACGGCGACGAAGGCCTCGAGCAGCATGCTGCCGTAGCCGACCATGCGGGCATCGGGCTCACTGGCGAGCAGGCGTGGCGTCGTCCCGCTGGCGATCAGCGCGTGAAAGCCCGAGACCGCGCCACAGGCGATGGTGATGAAGCAGAAGGGAAAGACCTTGCCGCCGAAGATCGGACCGTCGCCGGCGGTGAAGCGCGTCAGCGCGGGAAGCTCGAGCATCGGCCGCACCGCGAGGATCCCGACCGCCAGCAGCACGACCGTGCCGAGCTTGACGAAGGTCGAGAGGTAGTCCCGCGGCGCCAGCAGCAGCCAGACGGGCAAAACCGAGGCAGCGAGGCCGTAGGCCATCACCAGCCAGGCGAGCTGCGGGCGACTGAGGGTCAGCGCCGGCCCCCAGGCCTCGTGCTCGGCGACGAGATGACCGCCCCATAGCGCCGCGAACAGCAGCAGCAGCCCGACGATCGTCGCCAGCAAGACCGCACGCCGCTGACCGCCGCGCATCATCACGCCCATCAGCAGCGCGATCGGAATCGTCGCGCCGACGGTGAAGGTGCCCCAGGCGCTCTCGGCCAGCGCGTTGACCACGACGAGGCCGAGCACCGCGACGAGGATCACGATAATCAACAGGATCCCCAGCGTGCCAGCGACCGCGCCCCAGGGCCCGAGGAAGTCGCGCGCCAGGCGCGCCAGCGAGCGGCCGTCGCGGCGCAGGCTGGCCACCAGCACCACGAAGTCCTGCACGGCGCCGCCGAGCACGACGCCGATCAGGATCCAAAGCGCGCCCGGCAGGTAGCCGAACTGCGCGGCCAGGATCGGGCCCACCAGCGGCCCGGGGCCGGCGATCGCCGCGAAGTGGTGGCCGAAGACGACCCAGCGGTTGGTCGGGATGAAGTCGCGGTCGTCGCGCAGGCGCAGGGCCGGCGTCGCGCGGCCGGGATCGAGCGCCAGGACCCGCAGCGCGATGAAGCGTGAGTAGAAGCGATAGGCGATGCTGAAGGTGCAGACCGCGGCGACGACGAGGTGGGCCGCCGAGATCGGCTCGCCTCGCGACCAGGCCAGCACGCTGATGGCCCAGGCCCCGATCAGCGCCACCAGGCCCCAGGCCGCGAGGCGCAGCGTCCGCAGCGCCATCAGGGCGTCGCCGGCGCCGGCGCTGTCCCCCGCAGCGCAGCCATCGTCGTGGCGAGCTGGCTGAGCAGCGGCTTGAGCGCCAGGAGCCGGCTGATCGGCAGCTGCATCGCGCCGTCGATTGACCCGCGGGCCTCGTCGACGCCCCAATCCAGGGTCAGCGCCGCGCGGGCGTCCGCCGCCCCGCTCGTCGCGCCCCCCTCGGGCAGCCCCGGCAGCCCGAGCACCCTCAGCGTCTCGATCAGCGCATCGGTCGCCAGATACACCAGCCCCGCGCGCGCCGGCGCGCGCGCCGCGGCCCGCTGAAAGGCCGGACGCTGCGCCAGCGACGGTGGCGCGGCCGCCGCTGCGCCCCCGCGTAGCGCGGCGGCGATCGGCGCCAGCGCCTGGCGTGCGTCGCCGGCCACGACGAGCGCCACGGTCGCGCCGGCGACCAGCCAACCGACCTGCGCTGGGGCCGCACCGAAGAGCGCCGCGAGCGGCTCGGCTGGCGCGCGATCGATCCCTCCGGCGCGGGCGCGACGCCTGAGGGGCGGCTCCTGGCGCAGGATGCCGCCGGTGACGCCCGCCAGCGCCAGCGGCTCGCTCGTCGCGGCGCGCGAGCCCGCGTTGGGGGCGGAGGTGCTGGCTGCCGCCGACGCGGGCCCGAAGGCCGCGCGCTGCAGCGCCGCGGCGATCAGCGCGACGTCCTCCGCCGCACCCGCGCTGCCATCCAGCCGCGCCAGCAGGGTCACGGCGAGCCCGCCGCCGTCCCCGGGGCCGGTGAGCCCCAGCGCCGCATCACCGAGCATGCGCGCACGGAAGCGCTCGGTGGCCTGCGTGAAGGCCGCGCGCTCGGCGACGGGCAGCGCCTGCCGCGCGCCATCGAAGAGGGCGGCCAATAAATCGGAGCGCGCGCGCCCTGGCGCCGGCGGCTCGGGCCTGCGACTGAGCGACGCGAAGAGCCAGGTCGTCGGCGCAACCAAGCCGGCACCGAAGGGCGCCGCCGTGCGCTGCCCTTTGATCAGACGCGCGAGCGCGCCGCCCCGTCGCGCCTCGGCACGACCACCGACGCGCAGCGTCGCGCCATCGAAGTCGGCGCGGAGCTCGAGGCTCTTCGTGCTGGCAAGGAGCCCACTGAGGTGCTTGGAGAAGTCGTTGGCGCGCTCGCGCGCCGCCGCGACCACCGCCGCGCCGAGCAGCGGATTCCCCGCGGCGCCTGGACCATCGACGCCCGCCAGCTCGGAGGCGACGAGGCCATCGAGCGCGCGCTTGGCGTCCGCCGGCACGTTGAGCCGCAACACGAGATCATCGGCCAACGGGGTCGTCACCAGGCGTCCGAGGATGAAGGCACGACCGCGCTCGAAGGCACGCCGCGAGCCCGCGATCAGCGCTACCCGCTCGTTGGTCCAGACGCGCAGGGGACCGGCGCCACCCGCGGGACCCTTGGGCCACCACAGCAGCAGCTCACCCTCGCGGCCGCGTTGCTCCAGGGTCGAGCGCAGCGCCTCGGCGAAGGCGCGCGCCGAGCGAATCGGGAGCGCCACCACCACGGCGCGGTCGCCGAGACGCGCGTCGAAGGCGGCGAAGTGCAGCGGGCGCTCGAGCTCGAGCGCGTCGGCCAGCGCAGCCGGGAGGTCGGTCAAACCGAGCGCCAGCTGCACGATCGGTCGACGCCCCAGCGCCAGCGGTGAATCGCCGGCGACGAGCCGCAGGATCCGATCGAGCAGCGGGCCGGGCGCGCGCAGGCCCCCGTGGGCCAGCAGCTCCGCTGGCGGCGCCGTCTGCGCGACGCGTGCCCGTTGAGCCGGCCCTTCGACCGCGCCCCGACGCTTGCAGGATCCGCTGGTCAGCGCGCAAAGCGCCAGCAGCAGCCACCACCCCGAGACCGGGCCAGCCGCGACGCGGGCCCGCGCGACGGGCCTCGCGCCCTTGGTCCTCGCGCTCCATGACGCCACGTTCACCCCCCTCGCGCTCGAGGCTGTCCTGCGTTCGAGGGGCGGGATTATAGGTCAGCGCTCAGCACCAGGGCCAGCGCTCCCGCAGCGGCGACGAGCCGGCGCAGGGAAAAGCCGGCGCAGCGGCCTTGACGCCCTGGCCCTCGCGCTGGCAGTTTAGCCGGCGATGACGGTGCGCATCGAGGTGGGCGTTCGCCCCGAACACGACGACCCACGCGGGAGCGCGGCCGCCCGGCGCGCGCAGACCCTGCTCCACCTGCCCGTGGAACGTGTGCGCACCCGCTCGGTCTTCAAGCTGGCCGCCGCGCTGGACCACGAGGCCAGCGCGCGGATCTGCGGGGCGCTGACCGATCCGGTGATCGAAGCCTCGGCGCTCGGAGCGCTACCACTGCCCGACTGCGACTGGATCGTAGGGATCGGCCTGCGGCCGGGCGTGACCGATAACGTCGGGCAAACCGCGGGCGTCTTCGTCGCCGACCTGCTCGCCGGATCACCGGCCGCGCTATCGCAGCCCCCCAAGGTCTACACCGAGACGCTCTACCTGATCTGGGGCGCCACGCTCGAGCGGGAGCAGGTCCGCCGCCTCGCCGTCGAGCTGCTGGCCAATCCCTTGATCGAGCGCATCGAGGTCCAGAGCGCGAGCGAATACGGCGCGCTGCCACCCGACCTCGGGCTGCCGCAAGCCGATACCGGCCAGCCGCCGGTGGTCGAGACGATCGCGCTGCCTGACGACGACCAGGCGCTGCTGGCGCTCAGCCGCGAGCGCACCTTGGCGCTCAGCCGCGACGAGCTGCAGGCGATCCGCGCCTACTATCAGCGCCCCGAGGTGGTTCAGGCGCGCGCGGGCAGCGGGCTGAGCAATGAGCCGACCGATGTCGAGCTCGAGGCGCTGGCGCAGACCTGGTCCGAGCACTGCAAACACAAGATCTTCAACGCGCTGATCCGTTACACGGACGAGCACGGTCACAGCAAGACGATACATTCGCTCTTTCGCAGCTACATCGTCGAGACCACGCGGCAGGTCGGCCAGCGCGTCGACTGGCTGGTCTCGGTCTTCCACGACAACGCCGGCGTGGTGCGGATCGCTGACGATCTCTACCTCGTCTTCAAGGTCGAAACGCATAACAGCCCGAGCGCGCTCGACCCTTACGGCGGCGCGATCACCGGCATCGTCGGCGTCAACCGCGATCCCTTCGGCACAGGCATCGGCGCGGCGCTCTTGGCCAACACCTGGGGTTACTGCCTCGGCTCGCCCTTCTACGACGCGCCCCTCCCCGCGGGCCTGCTGCATCCGCGGCGGATCCGCGACGGCGTCCACCAGGGCGTCATCGACGGCGGCAACCAGAGCGGGCTGCCCTACGTCCGCGGCTTCGAGCTCTTCGATGATCGCTTCATCGGCAAGCCGCTGGTCTTCTGCGGCACGCTGGGGCTGATGCCGGCGCAGATCGGCGGGCGTCCGAGCGAGAGCAAGGACGTGTGCCCCGGCGATGTGATCGTCATGATCGGCGGGCGAATCGGCAAGGACGGGATCCACGGCGCGACCTTCTCCAGCGAGGCGCTCCACGCCGCATCGCCGGCGCACGCCGTGCAGATCGGCGACCCGATCACCCAGAAGCGGCTGACCGACATGCTGCTCGAGGCGCGTGACGCCGGGCTCTACCGCACGCTGACGGATAACGGCGCGGGCGGGCTGAGCTCGTCGGTCGGCGAGATGGCGCGCATCAGTGGCGGTGCCGAGCTCGAGCTCGATCGCGCGCCGCTGAAGTATGACGGGCTGATGCCCTGGGAGATCCTGCTCAGCGAGGCGCAGGAGCGGATGACGCTGGCGGTGGCGCCAGAGCACGTCGAAGCGCTGCTGGAGCTCGCGCGGCGGCGCGAGGTCGAGGCCACGCCCATTGGCCGTTTCACCGCCGACGGACACCTCCGCGTGCGCTACGCCGATCGCCTCGTCGCCGACCTGGAGCTCGCCTTCCTGCACGAGGGCTGCCCCCAGCTGCAGCTCCGGGCGCGCTGGACCCCGCCGCCCGGCGACGATCTCGACGCGCTCGGCATTGAGCTCGATCGCGTCGCTTGCGGCCCGGTGCTGCTGGCGCTGCTCGCCAGCCTCGACCTCTGCGCGAAGGTCGATAAGTGTCGGCAGTACGACCACGAGGTCAAGGGGCTCTCGGTGATCAAGCCCCTGGTGGGCGCTCAGGGCGATATCCCCGCCGACGCCGCCGTCCTGCGGGTGCGTCACGGGGACGCGCGCGCCGTGATCGTCGCCGACGCGATCGCACCGCGGCTCTCCGACCTCGATCCGGGCGCGATGGCGGGCTGGGTCACAGACCTCGTCTTGCGCCGCATCATCGCCGCTGGCGGGGAGCTCGGCCGCGTGGCGGCGCTCGACAACTTCTGCTGGCCCGATCCTGTCCAGTCCGCGTCGACGCCCGACGGCGAGCAGAAGCTCGCTGGCCTGGTGCGCTGCTGCGAGTCGCTCCACGACACTGCCCGCGCGCTCGACCTCCCGCTGATCTCCGGCAAAGACAGCATGAAGAACGACTCGCTGCGCGGCGGCGTGAAGATCTCGATTCCACCGACCCTGCTGCTCTCGGCCGTCGGCTGGATCGACGACGCGCGCCGCGCGCTGGACCTCAGCGTGCCCCACGCGGGCACGCCGCTCTACGTGCTCGGCACCACCCGCCCGGCCCTCGGAGCCTCGGCCCTGCTGGCGCAGCTCGGCCGCCAACAGGGAAGGCCGCAGCTCGTCGGCCGCGACGTCCCGCGGACGAGCGCTGCGGAGTGCCAGGCGGCTTGTGGCGCCTTGCAGGCGGCGATCGACGAGGCCTTCGTCGTCGCTGCACATGCCCCGCATGTCGGCGGTCTGGCCGTCGGCCTGGCGATGATGGCGCTGGCGGCCGACCTCGGCATCGAGGCCGACCTCGCCGCGGCACCCGCCGAGATCCCGCTCTCGACTGCCGCCCTGCTCTTCGCCGAGACCCCCTCGCGCTTCATCGTCGCGGTCGCCGCCGAGCGCGCGCAGACCTTCGAGGATCTCTGCGAGGAGCGGCGCGTGCCCTGGGGCCGGATCGGTTTCACCGTCACGGCGGCGCACCTGGTGCTGACGCATGGCAGCGATCGGCGCCCCGCGATCGACCTGCCCCTGACGGCCTTGCGCGCGCCCTACCGGGAGACGCTGCGTGGCGTCTAGCACCGTGCATGTCCTGCTCCCGACCGGTCTCGGCATCAACTGCGAGGCCGAGACGGCGCATGCCTTTGCCCTCGCGGGCGCACAGGTCGACGCGCTTCACGTCAACGATCTGATCGCCCAGCCCGAGCGCCTGGCGCGGGCCCAGCTCCTCGTGCTGGCCGGCGGCTTCTCCTTCGGCGACCACCTCGGCGCCGGACGCGCGCTCGCCAACCGGCTGCGCTGCCGCCTCGCCGCGCCGCTCGAGCGCTTCATCGCCGACGGTGGGCTCGTCCTCGGCATTTGCAATGGCTTCCAAACGATGGTGCGGCTCGGTCTCCTCCCCGAGGGTCGTCTGGGGCCACAGCGCTGCACGCTGGCGCATAACCGTCACGGTACCTTCTACGACGGCTGGGTCACCGTCGGCTGCGAGGGCAACTCGCCCTGCCTCTACACGCGCGGCCTAGAGCGCCTCGAGCTGCCGGTGCGCCATGGCGAGGGTCGCCTGCTGGCGCCTGCGGCGCTGGTGGCGCGGCTCGAGGAGGCCGCGTTGATCCCGCTGCGCTACCTCGATCCCCTCAGCGGCACGCCGAGCGAGACCTTCCCCGCCAACCCCAACGGATCGCTGGCGGCGGCGGCCGGGCTCTGCGATCCGAGCGGTCGTATCTTTGGGTTGATGCCCCATCCGGAGGCCTTCCTCTACGCCGAGAACCATCCGCATTGGCGTCGCCGTCCGGCGGCGGCCCACGGCGACGGGCTCCAGATCTTCGTCAACGCCGTGGCGGCCTGTCGCGGCCGCTGAGCCCCGGCGCCCGCCTCGCACGGGGGAATCTCCTTGACCACAGAGACCATCGTCGTCAGCGGCGGTGCCGGGTTCATCGGCAGCCACCTCAGCGATACGTTCATCGCCGCCGGGCATCGCGTGATCGTGATCGATGACCTCTCGAGCGGCCTGCGGGAGCAAGTTCATCCCGCGGCCGAGCTGCACGTGCTCGATGTGCGCAGCGCCGAGGCGGCGCGCGTGATCGAGCAATCGGCGGCCACCGTGCTCTGCCACCAGGCGGCGCAGATCGACGTGCGCGCCTCCGTCGCCGATCCGCGCCGCGACGCGGAGATCAATATCCTCGGCCTGCTCAACCTGGTCGAGGCCGGGCGCCGCGGACGCCTCTCGCGCGTGGTCTTCGCCTCGAGCGGCGGCACAGTCTATGGCGAACAGCTGCGCTTCCCCGCGGATGAGGACCATCCGACGCGCCCCATCTCCCCCTACGGCGTGAGCAAGCTCGCCTGCGAGCACTACCTCGGCTACTACCAGGCCACACATGGGATCGACGTCACCTGCCTGCGCTACGCCAATGTCTACGGCCCCCGACAGCAGGCCCATGGTGAAGCAGGCGTCGTCGCGATCTTCCTCGGGCGGCTGCTCCGCGACGAGGCGCCGTTGGTCTACGGCGACGGCGAGCAGACCCGCGATTACGTCTACGTTGGCGACGTCGCGGCCGCCAACCTCCGCGCGCTGACCGCGCGTGGCTTCGGCGTGTTCAACGTGGGCACGGGCCTCGAGACCTCCGTCAACGCGCTGCTCGAGGGCCTGCGCGCGATCGTCGGCGGCCCGCCCGGCAGGCCTGCCGAGGCGCGCGCCGGCGAGCAGCGCCGCAGCGCGATCACGGCGGCACGACTCGAGCGCGCGCTCGGCTGGCGCCCGCAGACCGCGCTGGCCGAGGGCTTGCGCGCGACGGCGGCTTGGTTTCGGCAGTGAACCAGCTCGCCGCGGCGCTGCGTCGCGACAAGCTCCTGACCGCCGCCTTCGTGTTGCTGGCGACCGCGCATCTGCTGCCGTTGCTGCTCGTGCGACACCTGCCGATGGGAGATGCACCCGCGCACCTCGCCGTGGTCGAGATCTGGCGCACCCCAGAGGGCCAGGGCCTGATGGGCCAGGCCTACGAGCGTCGGGGCGGCCTGCCGCCCTACCTGACCTATTACGGCGCGCTGCGCGTGCTCGGCAGCGTGATCAGCCTTGAGGCAGCCAACAAGCTGCTGATCGTCGGCTACGCCCTGGTGCTGCCGCTCAGCCTCGCCTATCTCCTCGCTGCCTTCGGTCGCGATCGTCGGCTGGCGCTGCTCGGCTTCCCGCTGATCTACAACGTCTGCTTCATCCACGGCTTCATCGCCAACCTGATCGCCTTACCGCTCCTCCTCGGGGCGCTCGGGCTGCTGCAGCGCTACCTGTTGACGCCGAGCTTGCGACGCGAGCTGCTGCTGGCGCTGCTCGTCGCCGCGCTCTACTTCACCCACCTTCTGGCGGCCGTCCCCTTCGCCATCGCGGGACCGATCGTCTTCTTCGCTCACGTGCGCCGGCCGCGGGCGATCGTGCGGCGGAGCCTCTTCGTCTGGCCAACGCTCGCCGTCGCGATCGGCTGGACGCTGCGCAGCTCGGCAGGCCAGGGCTTCAGCGGGCCCCAGCGCACGCCGGGGCTCAACATGGTCGTGGCGCTCGACTGGCTCAACAACTTCCTCGTCGGCTCGGTCGACGAGATCGTGCTGCTGACGATGCTCGGCACGCTGATCGCGTGCCTGCTGCTCCCCGCGGGGAGGCCCGCGACCAGCGCGCTGCCGCGGGGCCACTGGGCCTTGGGTGTCAGCGCGCTCGCGCTTGCGGCGCTCTACTTCGTCACACCCGGCCACCTCAGCCGGCCCTGGTACCACTGGGCGACCAACGTGCGCCTGGTCTTGCCGGCGCTCCTGCTGCTCTTGACCCTGCCGCAGGCGCGGCTGAGCGGCCCGCGGGCCCTGCTGCTGGCACCGCTCGTCGGCGTGATGCTCTTTGGCGCCGTCGTGACGGCGCAGGGCTTCCGCCGCTTCGACGCCACGGTTCGGCACCTCGACCGCATTCTGCCGGCCATTCCAGCGAACCGCCGCGTGCTGTCGTTGGTCTATGACGAGACCGACGGCGTCCATCAGGGCTTCCCGCTGCGCCACCTCCCGCTGCTCTACCAGGTCCGCAGCGGCGGCTACATGCCCTACGACTTCGACATGCCGATGATGCCGATCGGCTATCGCCAACCGGTCACGCCCGCCCCCTTCTTCAAGAACCCCCTCGATTTCCGCTACGCGGAGCACGGGCGCTACTACGACTACTTCCTGGCGATCTTCCGCTCGGCAGGCGAGGCCCCTCCAACCATCGCGGGTGCCACCGTCGACCAGGTGCGGCTGGTCAAGGCCAGCGGACGCTTCGCCCTCTACCGCAACGTGGGCGGTCGATCGCGTCGCTGAGCGCGCGCACCCGCACCTCGGCTAGGGCGCGCCTGGCGCCTCGTCCTCACGCCCCGGGCGCTCGCGCTTGCTCGCCAGCAGCAATCGGCAGTCGGCCTCGTCGAGGACGAAGGGCGAGATACCCGCGCGCCGACCGAGACAGCGACCGTCGGCGTCCCGCGCGAGCAGCAGCTCGGCCAAGGGTCGCGGCGCCGGGCCGGCGTCTATCGCTGCCTGACCCCAGAACGCCACCTCCGCGAGCAGCTGCGCCGAGCGGGGCCAGGCTGGCAACCAGCGCGCGATGCGCAGGGTCTCGAGCCGATCGAGGAGCGCGGCCACCAAGGCGCGATCGACGTCGCCAGGCTCGGGCGTGAGCACCCGCCAGCCCGCGTCGCCGCGCGCAATCGCCTCGCGCAGGGCCGGTCCGGCGACCACGACCCGTTGCAGCTGCTCGCGTGGTACGCGCAGGGCGACCCGCTCACGCAGGTCGAGGGTCGCGTCGCTCAACAGCTCGGCAGCCGCCCCTGGCAGCCAAAGGATGGCCGCCTCGTCGCCGCGTCGCACAGCCAATCGCCCGCGCGCATCGGGCGCGCCGAAGCGCAAGACCTCCGCCTCCGCGGCGCGTGCCCGCTCGAAACGCAGCGTGGCGACCGACCCGTCCACCCTGGCCCGCAGCCGGGTTTCGTCGGCCATCGCTTCGACCTCGCCGCGCCAGCCGCCGAGCGCCGCGAGCCACTCGCGCAGCGCGTCCGCCTCCGCGGGCGGCCCTCCCGCGCCAACGCGCCAGGTCGCGCCGTCACGCACCAAGGTCAGCGTCTTGCCGGGACGGCGGACAACAATCCCTTCCAGCTCGGGTTCCTCGCTGCGCAGCAGCGCCGTGTCGACGAGTTGCTCGGCCCGCAGCGTGAGCGGCTGCAGGGCCTCAGCGTCGACGCAGCCGCCGCTCAACGCCCCGCCCAGACGCCGCCCCACCCAGGCCCGTCCGGCCTCGCCGGCGCAGCTCACACCGAGCTCGAGCTCGACGAGACGATCCGCCGCGCCGACCTTCACCCGCCACGCCGCCGGTCCAGCCGGTCGCGCGGAGAAGCGATCGACGCGCAGCGCCGCCAGCGCGCCGATCAGCCGCTCTGCCGCCAGGGGATCGGCACGCAGCGCCGCCGCCTCACCGGCCGCCACGCTGAAGCCGCGCCCGCTCCGCCGCAGTCGCAACCGCGGTCCCGCGCCCGCCAGCACCTCCACCGACTCGACGTCCCCGGCCGTCCACGGCACCAGCTCGCGCTCGCGCAGGGCATCGGCCTCCAGCTCCACGCTCTCCGCGAAGCTGCGCTCCACCACCCTCAGCTCGTCACCGAGCGCCACATAGACGCCCAGGTCTGAGGCATCGGCGCCGCCCACCGCCAGGGTCTGTGGCGACCCACCGCGCTGCAGCAGGGTCAGGCGCAGGCGCGGCGGGTCGAGCCCGCGCTGCGCCCGCGAGACGCCGGCGGCGAGCGGCTGCAACACCTCCGTTAGCTCGAGCGTCGCGAGCAGGCGCGCCATCGCCGCCGCATCGACCGGTGCGCGCACCGGTTGCGAGATCCACCACTCCCGCTCTCCGCGCCGCTCCAGCGCGAGCACGGGACGTCCCGCCGCGACGAAGCGCAGCCCAACCAGCCGCGCCCGGTCAAACTCCGGGAGCAGGCGATTGCGCCGCCGCGCCTGCGCGTCGGTCGACGGCTTTTGGCGCTCGACGATCAGCACGTAGCTGGCGAGCCCGAGCGCGCAGAGCGCCAACCAAAGCAAGGTGCGCGCGCGCATCGCTTCAACGCCTCCGACGCCACCAGGCGATCAACGCCGCGGCCAACGCCAAGCCCGGCAGCGCCACGACGGTCAGCGCCCAGACCCGGCGCAGCTGACCCGCATCCGCGATCAGGCGCGTGCGCTCCACCGTCCGCGCTCCGATCCCCAGCCGCTGCGACTCCTCGACCAGCCAATGCAGCGCGGAAAGCAAGAGGTCGCGGTTGTCGTCACGCGACGCATCCGCGCCCAGTCGGTCATTGAGCACACCACGCTCGCTTCCCAGCACGACGATCCGGGCCCGACGCCAACGCACGGCCGCCGCCACCGTCACCGGCCCGACGCCGTCCAGCCCGGCGTCGAAGCGCAGGGCGCGATCGCCGCGCAGCGCGGCCAGGTCACCCTCCCCCCAGCCGCGCGCGCTGCTCTGCACGAGGGGGGCGACCTGCAGCCCGGGCCGCGTCGTGGCCGCCTCGGGGGCCGGACGCACCTCGCGCGCGAGCGGCCAGACCGTCAGCCGTCCCGCCATCACCCGCGCCAGCGGATGATCGCTATAGCCATCGCGCGTACCCCAGGTCAGCAGCGGCTGCTCGCCAGGCAGCGCCTGCGGATCGACGACGACATTGCGCGGCAAGGCCACGCCCCAGGTCTGCAGCCAGGGTTCGATCCCACAGCCGCGGTAGCGCGTCACGCCACGGTCGAGCAGGGGCCCGATCAACACGAGCAGTCGGCCGCCGCCCGTCAGAAAGCGATCGAGCGCAGCCAGCTCGCGCGCCGCGAGGAGCCGCGTCGGCCCGCCGATCAGCACCACGTTGCATCCGCGGGCGCCGCCGAGCAGCTCGGTGCCGCTCAGCTCACGCGGCCTCAGCGCGTCGCGGCGTAGCTCGTCGGCGAGCTCTCCGTAGCCCGCGGGTGCGTAGGAGTCGCTCGACGCCTCGCCATGCCCCGTGGTGAAGCAGACGGTGACGGCGCGCGGCTGCGTCACGGCCAGGAGGGCCGCCAGCAGCTCAGACTCGCCGCGAAACGCGCTAATCACGTGCCGGCCGCCCTCGCTGCGCCTTTCGGCCAGCGCGCGCGCTGGCACGTAGCGACTGCGTCCGCCGCTGGAGACCACCACGACCCCCTCGCGCAGCTCGGATCGCGGCACGCCCAGCGCCTTCGCGCGCAGCGTCGCCGCGGCTGGGTCCGCGTCGACATCGATGAAGCGCGTCTGCAGCCGCGTGGACCACCGCGCCAGTTGGCGCAGCAGCTCGCGCAGCTCGCCATCGACAGCGTCGGCCGCCGGCGCGGCCGGCGCCATTAGCACCGTGATCCGTACTGGCTGACGCAGCCCGGTGAGCACGCGGCGGGTCGTCTCGGCGAGGGCGTAGACCCGAGCGCCAGTCCAATCCGCGCGGACGTAGTGGCGCGCGCCCAAATAGTTGAGCAGCCCGAGGTTGATCGCGATCAGCGCCAGCCCCGCGACCAGTCGCAGCGCCGCCGCCCGCTCGGAGGCGGCACCCACGGTAGAGGCCGCCAAGCGCCAGCGGCTGCGTAACCAGCAAAGCATCCCAGCTCCTCGCGCCTAGGGCCGACGCCGCAGGCCGAGGTAGCCCGTCGCAGCGCTGAGGCAGCAGGTGATCACGCTCGCATCCAGCAGCAGGTGCCGACTGTCCACGAGTCCACGCGCGAAGTCGTCGAGCTGCGCCAGCACATCGGCCCGCTCGAGCAGCGCCGCCAGCGCCGGATCGCTGACGAAGCCGCGCAGCGGACCGAGCAGCACCCAGAGGACGAGCAAGGCGCTGCAGAGCAGAGCCGCGAGCAGCGGCTGCGCCGTCAGTGCGGAGCAGAGCGCGCCGACCGCGAGCGCCGTCGCCCCGATCGCCAAGGTCCCCAGATAACCGGCCGCGACCGACCCCCAGTCGAAGGCGCCGCGCTCCGCCAGCCAGGCAGCGATCAGCACGTAGAGCACCGTGGGCAGCCAGAGCGTCGCGTAGAAGATCGTGGCCGCGGCGTACTTGCCGACGACGATCGCCAGCGGTCGCACGGGCGCCGTCAGCAGGCCCTCGAGCGTCGCGATGCGGCGCTCCTCCGCGAAGAGCCGCATCGTCGTCAGCGCCACCAGGAGAATCACGAAGAGCCAATAGAGAAGCGTCCCACCGAAGAAGAGCCGCAGCGGGGTGCCGTGCGGCGCAAAGGGCTGCGCCATCAGCTCGACGAAGAGGTAGAAGGTGTAGCCCTGAACCAGCAGAAACGCCGTCAGCAGCGTCCAACCGAGCGGCGTACGGTAGTAGCCTGCCAGCTCACGACGGGCGATCGCGACCCACGCCATTAGCGTTCTCCAGCTCGGGCGTCGCGCGCCGCGTCGCCGCGCGTCAGGTCGGCGAAGGCCTGCGCCAAGGGCGTGCGCTCGACGCGCAGCTCCTGCAGCCCCCAGCCCGCCGCCACGACCGACTGCGCCAAGCCTTCGCGCGTGGCGCGGGCGCTGGCGCCGGAGAGGCGGTAGCGCCCGACGCCCGGCCTGCCGGCGAGCTCGATCGCGTCGAGGACGCCGACCCCGGGCAGCGTCTCCAGCCGGGCCCGCACCGCGGCGCTGGCCCCGCGGATGGTCACCACGAGCACGCCACCGTCACCCTCGCTCAGCGCAGCGAGCGCGCCCTGCGCCACGACGACGCCGTGATCGATCAACACCAGCTCGCTGCAGATCGCCTCGACCTCTGCCAGTAGGTGGCTCGAGAGCAGGACGGCCTGCGTGCCGGCGAGCGAGCGAATCAGCTCGCGCACCGCCTCGAGTTGATTCGGATCGAGCCCGGCCGTCGGCTCATCGAGCACGAGCAGGGGCGGCGCACCGAGCAGGGCCTGCGCCAGGCCGACGCGTTGACGGTAGCCACGCGAGAGCTGTCCGATCACCCGGCGATCGACCGCGCGGAGGCCGCAGCGCTCGATCACCCGCTCGACCTCCGCCCGCACCCTGCGTCCGCGCAGGCCACCCAGCCGCGCGCGATAGGCGAGCTGCTCCCTGACCCGCAGCTCCGGGTAGAGCGGCGCGTGCTCCGGCAGATAGCCGACCAGCCGCCGCGCCGCGAGCCCGTCGCGCAACACATCGCAGCCGCCGATGCGCACCCGCCCGCCGCTCGGCGCGAGGTAGCCGCAAATCACGCGCATGCACGTTGTCTTGCCGGCGCCGTTCGGCCCCAGCAGGCCGACCGCCTGGCCGGCCGCCACGCCAAAGCTGACGCGATCGATCACCGTGCGACCGGCGAGCCGCTTGCTCAAGGCGTCGACCTCGAGCAGCGTCGTCGCCGGGGGCCGTGCAGCGTCCACGCTCAGCCGCCCGTCGGCCTCGCGCCACGCAAGGGCAGCGCGATGGTGAAGGTGGTGCCCTCTCCCGCCCGCGAGTCGCAGCGCACCGTACCGCCGTGCTCGTCGACGATGCGCTTGACGATCGCCAGGCCGAGGCCGCTGCCGTCGACCTTGCCGGCGGTGGCGAAGGCCTCGAAGAGGCGATCCCGCACCTCCTCCGGCACGCCGAGACCGGTATCGCTGCAGCTCAGCAGCAGCTGACCCTCGGAGGCCGCTACCGCCAGGGTCAGCCGACCGCCCTGGGGCATCGCCTGCACGGCGTTGCGCGCCAGGTTGTGAAGCGCGCGCCGGAGCTTGTTCTCGTCGAAGTGGGCCGTCCCCTGATAGGCCAGATCGAACTGCAGCGCGATCGGCCGCTCCGCGAGCTCGTGCCGCAGGTGCTCCTCGATCTCGCGCATGAACTTCCGCAGGTAGACCTTGCGCACCAGCAGCTGGCTCTCGCCGCGCGCAAAGCACAGGACCTCACGGATCATCGCCGCCATCACCTCGAACTGCGAGAGGATGTTCTCGGCATAGGCCGCGCGCGTCGGCTGATCGGCGTCGACCATCAGCTGTGCGAAGCCCGAGATCACCGTCATCGGCGTGCGCAGGTCGTGCAGCACGCCTGCCAAGAGGTGGCCAACCCCGACCAAGCGCTCCTCGCGCAGCCGCTGCTCGCGGTAGCGGGCCAGCTCGATCGCCGGCGCGACCCGCCCCGCGATCAGCGTCACGACCTGCAGGTCCGCAGCATCGAAGACCGCGCCGTCCTGGCGATTGACCAGCTCCAGCGCACCAACGGCCTCCTCCTGTCCGCGCAAAGGCACACAAAGCACGCTCTGCGGGCGCAGGGCGCGCCGCTGCGCCACCTCGCTGACGAAGCGCCCCTCCGCGGTCGCATCGTCGATGCTGAGCGCCTGCCGGTGTTCGGCGACCCAGCCGGCGAGGCCCTCTGCCTGCGCCACGGGCGCGCCGAGCAGCACCGGCGCCCCGCCCGTCGGCGGCGTTGCCGAGCAATAGAGCCGGTCGCCGGCCGGCAGGCGCAGCAGGATTCCGGCGGCCTCCACGCGCAGACGGCGCTCTGTGAGCGTGAGCAGACCCAGCAATAGCTCGTCGAGCGAGGTCGCGGCGGCGAGCTGTTGCTGCACCTCCAGCAAGAGCGCGAGCTCGCTCATCCGCCGCTCCAGGGCCTGCTGGGTGCGCCGCAGCGCCTCGTTCTGCGAGAGCACCGACGCGTAGAGCCGGCTGTTCTCGAGCGCCAGCGCCGCCTGCGCACCGAGCGCCAGCAGCAGCTCCTCGTCCTCGCGATCGAAGACCCCGCGGCGCTTGTTCAGCACCTGGATCACGCCAATGGTCGCGCCCTGCTGGTCGCGCAGCGGCACGCAGAGGATCGACCGCGTGTGGTAACCCGAGCGCCGATCGACCGCCGGCGAGAAGCGCTCGTCAGCGTAGGCGTCTGGAATGTTGACGACGACCCCCGTCTTCGCCACCCAGCCGGCGATGCCCTCGCCCAGCACCAAGCGGATCTCACGGAGGTCGCCGCCCTCGACCACCCGGGTCCAGAGCTGCCCGGCGTCCGCATCGACGAGGTAGAGGGTCGACCGCTCGGCCTCCATCAGCGCGGTGGTCGTGGCGACGATCAGGTGCAACAGCGGATCGAGCTCGAGCGTCGAGCCGATCGCCCGCGCGATCTCTTGAATCGCGCGCAGCTTGTTGCGCTCGCGTTGGAGGACTTGGTCAATGCTCATCGGCTGGCCGCCGCCCTATTCTAATGCAGCTCGGTCCACGGCGACGAGCCGAACGCTGTGGCCGTGGCGCCACGCGCGTGAACCGGCGCTCACGCTCCGGAGCGGGGCGCGCGCGTCAGCCGGGTCGGCTATCCGGGGAATCCGCTGTCCCGGCCGGGGGGTCCAGGTGGCTGGCATCCGACGTGCTACGCTTGGCCTCGCCAGCGATCGCCGCGACGCTCCCCGTTATGACGGCGCACAGGAGGATCACCATGTATCGCGAGCTCCAGTCCTTTCCTCGCCAGCGGCGCGCCACCAGCAGCTCGATGCTGATCGCGCTCCTCCTCGCGTCCACCGCGAGCACCGGCGCGCTAGCCCAGGGGCTGGACCCCAACGCCGGCTTCCAGGACGACTACAGCGATGTCATCGACGACCAAACGCTGCCCGAAGAGGCGCCGCTCGACGACGGCACACCGATCACCGACGTCGCGCCACCACCTGAGGCCTACGCTGCGCCGCCGATGGCCGGCGACCCAGCCGCCCAGGGCTACGCTCCCGCGCCGGACGGCCCGGGCACGGTCTATCGCCCCGCTTCGACCTTGCCGCCGGGGCTGGCGACCCACTATCGCACCCTCGCGCCCTACGGCCGCTGGCTGCACCTCCCCGAACTCGGCCCGGTCTGGGTACCCGATCGCGCGGTCGTCGGCGATGGCTTCGTGCCCTACTCCACCGGCGGCGAGTGGATGCCCACCGATCAAGGCTCGATGTTCGTCGCCCGCGCCTGGTCCTGGGGTTGGCTGCCCTTCCACTACGGGCGCTGGTTCCGCCATCGCTCCCTTGGCTGGGCCTGGCGGCCGGGCTCGGTCTGGGCGCCCGCCTGGGTTCGCTGGCGCGTCGGCGGCGACTACATCGGCTGGGCGCCGATGCCGCCCGCGGCGCGCTACTTCGCCAACAGCTCCTGGGTCTTCGCTGACCAAGACAACTGGCTCGGCCCGCGCATCCATGAGCGTCTGCTTCCACGGCAGCGCTGGTCAGTGGCCTTCGGCCTCACCACGCCCTACACGCGCAGCGTGATCTATCGCGACGGTCGTGCGCGGGCACGCTGGTATCGCGGACCCGAGCCGCGTGCTTCTTGGGCCGGGCGCTACCGCCCGATCAGGGTGAAGCTCCGCCGCGCTTTCGCACGCTCGCCGAGGTGCAGGTCCAGCCCTTCGGCGCCGCCGGCCGCACCGTGCATACAGTGCCCGGTCAGGCGCGCTTTCGGGTGGTCACGCGCGACGTCCCCGTCACGCGGGGCGTCCGCGTCACCCGCGGCATCCCCGCGACGCGCGAGGTGCGCATCACGCGCGAGGTTCGCCGCTATCCCGGCGCGAACGCTACGACCACCGCGCCAAGCCGCGTCGTGATTCGTCGTGGCGTCGTTCCCGGTCGCGGCCCTGCTGCGGCCCCGCCCGCGACGAACGACGACGATAACCGCCGCCGCCGCAGAGGCCTCGGCGGCGGCGGCCCCGCCGAGGATGCCCCTGCCGTGCAGCCGGAGCGCGTGCCGGCCGGCGGCCACCGCGGACGCGTCAACATCCGCTATCGCTAGTTGCCCTGATCTCGCTCTAGTGCGGGTCTAGTGCGCGTCGCCCCAGCTCGGACCGTAGCCCACGTCCACCTGCAGCGGGACGTCGAGCACGGCGACCTGAGCCATCGCCTCGCGCACCAGCGCAGCCACCGCCTCGACCTCACCCTCTCGCACCTCGAAGACGAGCTCGTCGTGCACACTGAGGATCATCGGCGCCTCCAACCCCGCCGCGCGTAGGGCGCCCTCGACCCGGATCATCGCCAGCTTGATCAGATCCGCCGCCGTGCCCTGGATCGGCGTGTTGCGGGCGATGCGCTCGGCCGCGGCCCGCGCCGCGAAGGAGCCGACCGTCAGCCCCGGCACCGGACGCCGCCGACCGAGCAGCGTCCGCACCTCTCCCGTCGCTCGCGCCTCGGCGACGATTCGCTCCATGAAGGTCTGAACCCCGGCATAGCGCGCGAAGTAGTCGTCGATGTAGCGCCGCGCGACCGCTCGCGGCAAGTGGAGCTGGCGGCTCAGGCCCCAGTCGCTCTGGCCATAGATGACGCCGAAGTTCACCGCCTTGGCGACTCGGCGTTGTTCCTCGCTGACGTCCTCGGGCGCGACGCCGAAGACCTCGGCGGCCGTCCGGCGGTGAACGTCTTGGCCGCGACGGAAGGCATCGACCAGCACAGGATCTTGCGAGAGATGCGCCAGCACGCGCAGCTCCACCTGGGAATAGTCGCCGGAAAGCAGGACACACCCGGGCGGCGCCGTGAAGGCGCGCCGAATACGCCGGCCGAGCGGGCCGCGAATCGGGATGTTCTGCAGATTGGGATCGGAGCTGCTCAGCCGCCCGGTCGCGGCGACGGCCTGGTTGTAGCGCGTATGCACCCGGCCGCTGCCTGGATCGATCAAGGCCGGCAGCGCATCGAGCCAGCCGCTCTTGATCTTGTGGAGGGTGCGGTAGGCTTCGATCTGCCCGGCGATCGGGTGCTCGAGCGCCAGGTCCGCCAGGACCTCGCTATCCGTCGAGTAGCCGGTCTTGGTCTTCTTGCCGGCCGTCAGGCCAAGCTGGTCGAAGAGCAGGCTGCGCAGCTGCTTCGGCGAGTTGATGTTGATCGCCCAGCCCGCCTGCTCTTGGATCGCGCGCTCGAGCTGGCGCAGCTCGAGCGCCACTTCCTCGCCGATCGCCCGCAACTCGCGGGCCTCGACCAGGCAACCGCGCAGCTCCATCGCCGCCAGGATATCGCTCAGCGGCCGCTCGACCTCGCGCATCAGGCGCGAGAGCGGCGGGTCGCGCGCCAGCTCGACCCCGAGGCGCGAGGTCACCTCCCAGGTCGCCACGGCCGCCGCCGCGACGCTGCGCGCGCTCTCCCGCAGCGTCGCCTCACCATCGACCGCGCCGCGGCGGCCGGCCCCGGATGGCAGCGCCAAATCCTGCCGCAGATAGAGGCGAGCCAACGCCCCGAGATCGTGCGTCGGGCGCGAGGGATCGAGCAGGTAGGACGCCAGCATCGGGTCGTCGGCCACGCCGCAGAGCGGCAGCCCGGCGCGACCCAGGACCGTCGTCGCTAGCTTGACGTCGTGGATGTACTTGACGATCCCAGAATCGGCCAGCAGCGGGGCCAGCGCGGCGGTGACCTGGGCCCACGCTAGCTGGCGCGGCGCGCCGAGGAAGAGGTGCCCCACCGGCACGTAGGCAGCGGTCTCTGGATCGACGCAGAGCCCGAGCCCGAGCACCTGCGCCTGAGACGGCCGTTGATCCGGCTCGAGGTCGAAGCTCAGCGCCAGCCGTCCGCTCGCCGTCGCTCGCGCCAACAACCCCTCGAGCTCCGCCATGCTCAACACGAGCGCCTGCGGCGCCGCGACGACGCCCGCCTCGGGCGCTGCCGCGTTCGTCGGTACTGCCTCGGCCGCTGCCGCGTCTGTCGGTACCGCCTCGGCCGCTGCCGCGTCTGTCGGTACTGCCTCGGCCGCTAGGGCGTCGGCTGCCGCGAGGCGCTGCCGTAGGCGACCGAGCTCGAGCCGCTCGACCAGCGCGCCGAGCGCTGCCTTGTCGGGAGCCTGGCACTTCAGCGCCTCGACGCCCAGGGCGAGCGGGCAGTCCTCGCGCAGGGCCACGAGACGGCGCGAGAGGCGCGCCAGCTCAGCATGCTCGCGCAGCGCCTGTTGGAGCTTCTTGCCCGCGGCCTGATCCGCGGCCGCCAGGACACCCTCGAGGCTGCCCCATTGCCCCAGCAGCTTGCTCGCGGTCTTGGCCCCGATGCCCGGCACGCCGGGGACGTTGTCGCTCGTGTCGCCGACCAAGGCCAACCAATCGCCGAGCTGCGCCGGCACGACACCGTAGCGCGCGACCACCTCTGCGACGCCGTAGAGCTTATCCTTCATCGTATCGAGCAGCCGCACCTGCTCGTCGACGAGCTGCATCAGGTCCTTGTCGCTGCTGACGATCACCACGTCGAACCCGCGCCGGCGGGCCTCGCGCGTCAGCGTCGCGATTAAATCGTCGGCCTCGAGGCCCTCGGCCTCGATCACCGGTACGCGGAAGGCCGTCAGCAGCTCGCGCACCAGCGGGAATTGTCGGGACAGCTCGGGCGGCGTCGGGGGGCGATGCGCCTTGTAGTCGGCAAAGAGCGCCTGCCGAAACGATGGCCCGCGGTCGAAGACCGCCGCCAAGTACTCCGGGCGCTGCTCGTCGAGCAGCTTGAGCAGCATGTTGCAGAAGCCGTGCACCGCCCCGGTCGGCGTGCCGTCGGCCGTGCTCAAGGGAGGCAGCGCGTGGAAGGCGCGAAAGACGAAGCCCGGCGCATCGATCAGGAAGAGACGGGCTGGAGCGGGGGAATCAGGCATTTCGGAGCCTTAACACGCCTTCCCATCCTCCGAAGGCGGAAAGCGACACGGTCGCGCCGTAGCGAGGGCTGCGCCAGCGTGGTATGGACCCTGCCCATGCCCGCTCCGCGCTCGTTTGCCGCCGCCTGTGCCCTCGCCGGCCTCTGCGTGGCTCTCGGCTGCGGCAGCGCACCGCCGCCTCCGGCGGTCCAGCCCAACGTCGCCGCCCATGACCCGGTCGTCACCGAGCTCGACCGCCTGCTCGCACATCCACCGCGGGCCACCACGCGCGGCGGCGTGGCCGCCTGCCTGCGCCAGGTCGAACGCGACGCCGCCTGCCCGCTCGAGGAGCTGCCACCATGGCGCGTCATCCCCGTGCGCGTGGCGCTCGATCCGCGCTACCATCGTTGGCCCCGCTGGCGCGAGCGGCTGGCGCGCACCTTCGCCTGCGTCAATACCTTCTATCAGCCCACCGGCCTGCAATGGCGCGTGCTTGAGGTCTTCGACTGGCCGCCGGGCGCGCAACGCCACGCGCTCTACGGCCTGCTCGACCGCCTGCAGCGCGAGGTGCCCTACGACGGCAAGAGCGTGCGCCTCGGGATCAGCGTCTGGGAGGAGCGGCGTGTCTTTGCGTCGGCGGGCGGCGAGATCGGCCTGAGCCAGTACGACACCTGCGTCGTGCCCTCATGGCCGCGGATCGAGAATGACTGCGTCATCCTCGCCCACGAGCTCGGTCACCTGGCGGGCGCGGAGCACGTACCGGGCAAGCATTGGATCATGGGTTGGGCTGCCAGCCCCTTCCATCTGCCGGCGGGCGACCCACTGGCGCGCGTCACCGCGGTCTACCGTTTTCATCCGCGCAATCGCGCTGCGCTCGTGCTGGCTCGCGCCACGCGCCTGACCCCCAGCGGCCTCGCGCTTCCAGCGCCGTGCGCCGCGCGCCTGCAGCAGCTCGACGCCTGCTACGGCCTCTGATCGACCCGCGACCCGCCCCCCGCAAGCGCCCCCTGCAAGCGCCCTCTGTGAGCGCCCCCTGCAAGCGCCCTCTGCAAGCGCCGGCGTGCTGCTCTGGCCTACTGATCGGCCGATTCAGCGCAGCGGGTAACGCAGGCGCAGCTCCAGGCGGCCGCGCGAGGGGTTCTCGATCTCGCGTTGGAGGCGCGTCGAGAGGCGCTCCAGCCGCCCGACGAGCTGGAGATAGTCGTGCATCCGGTAACGCGCCGAGGCGCGCCCCGCGAAGCCGCCGATGAAGTCGCGTTCGCCCTCGCCACAGACCTCGAGCGCGGTGCCGACGTTCTTGCACGCGCGCGCGCTGACCGACTCGGTCCCGATCTCCAGCCGCACCAGATCGAGACCGATCGCCTGCTTGATCGGATCCTCCAGGAACTGACCGAGGAACTGCCCCGTCAGCTCCTTGACCTGGCGATCGGCCGCCTGGGCCGCGCGCCCACCCCCTTGGCCCGCCAGTTGGTCGCGCCATTGGTCCGTCGTGCGGCCCGTCGCCAACAGTGCGAGGATCTGGCCCTGCTCCAGATGCGGCTGGCTGCTGAGCCGAATGCGAATGCCATCGAGCGGTCCCTGCAAGAGCAGCAGGATCTGATAGTCGGTGCCGTTGCGGTCCGCGTACTGCGTTTCGGCCGTGATGTTGAGCAGCGCGCGATCAGCGGACTTGCCGCTGTCAAAGCTGATCTCCCCGCGCTGCACCTCGTAGTCGCCGTGCAGGAAGGGGATGCGGAAGGTCCCCTCTTCGACGCGGACCAGGCCCCCGATCCGCGGCTGCGAGAGCGTCCCGCCCACGCTGAGGGTGCTTTGCAGACCGAGATCGGCGTAGCTATTGTGCACCCGTAGCTGACCGGCCGAGCGCACGTCGAGCTGCAGCGCCAGGTTGGCCAACACCGGCACGCTCTGCCAGAAGGGCGCTGCCTCCTCGGCCACGCGCGGTCGCAGCACGGCATTTTTGATCAGGTCGAACTCCTGCACGTAGCGCGCGTCGATGATGTCGACGCTGCCATTGAGCGCCAGCGCTTGCTCGTCGCCCACCAGGGTCACGTCCGTATTGAACTCAAGCGCATAGATCCCAGGCGAGCGCTGCGGAATGCTATTGCCGGCGACCCGGAGGTAGAGGTCGACGACCTCGCGCTGATCAAAACGCGCCTCGCCGAAGAGGCGAATCGTGCCCTCGTCGTAGCTGCCCTCGACGGGCGTGGTCCAACGGCAGCTGCCCTCCGTCGCGGCGCACTTCTCGTCCTCGCTGCGACACGCCAGCGTCCCGCCGAGACAGACCAGGTAGTTGGAGAACGCGATCCGGCCCTGGCGCAAGGTGATCAGCCGCCCGAAGCCGCGCGGCACGAACTCGGCGTAGCCCAGCGAAACCTCGCCGAAGAGGCGTGGATCGCCGAGGGGGCCCTCGACCTCCGCGTGCAAGCGCGCCCAACCCGCGGCCTGCGAAAGCTTGTCGGCGAGGAGCAACTGCAGCAGCTTGAGGTTGAGGTCGCCATCGATGCGCAGCGACGCGGTCTGCGGCGCGAAGGGAAAGGCAGCGGCCAAGGTCAGTCGACCGTGCGCGCTCAGCTCCTGACGCCCGAGCCGCAGCCGGAGTCTCGTCAACTCCAGCAACCCGGGGCTAATGCGCAGGTTCGCTGCGGGCAGCTCCAGCGGTCGCTCGAACCTCGGCAGCGTCACGGCGACCTCTCGGGCCGCCAGCCAACCGCTCGGACGAAGGGCGTTCAGTGGCCCCGTCAGCCGCAGGTCCGCCGTCAGCGCGCCGCTGATGCGCCGCACCTGCCGCGCGAGAAAGAACTGCGGCCAAGGCCAGTGGCACGAAGCCGCGCAAGCGCAGGTCAGACGCCTGCAGCCCGACGAATCCCCCGACCGAGAGTTCCGCCTGCTCCAGGCCACCCTTGGCGACCGGACGCCACGATCCCCGCTCCGGCACCGAGGTCACCAACCTGGCGGTGACCAGCTGCAGCCGCGCGTCGCTGTAGGTCAGCAGCAGCTCGTCGCGATTGCTCAGCCGCACGCGGCGGTCCTGCCGCTCCCCCTCGGGCCGATAGCGCAGCGCGACATCGAGCCCGAGAGCCGCAACGTGGCCGCCGTCAGCCCGCGCGAGCGATCGGCGCTGAGCCGGAGTTGTCCGCCGATCAGCGTCTCCAAGCCCTCGATCCCGGCGAGCTCGGGCAGCAGTCGATGCACCGGCAGGTGGGCGAACTCGACGCTGAGATGCGCTGTGGGATGCGGTTGCGTCAACGCGAGTCCGTCGATCGCGATGCGGCCATCGAGCAGTCGACCGGCGATCGCCACGCTGTCGGTGCCCGGCGTGAAGCGCAGCCATCCCGATCCCAGCGGCATACCGCGCAGCCGCATCGCTCCGAGTTGCAACGTCCCCGCCAGGCGCGGATCGCGCGCGGTGCCGCTCAGATCGAGCGTGCCCCCCAGCTCGGCCTCTAGAGCGGACCTCCAGGCGCCGGGCACCGCGCCGAGCGGGAGTCGCCGCAGCGCCACGCGCAGCGCGAAGTTGCCGGCGTGGAAGTAGTCCCCGCGCGCGTTCAAGCCGCCGCCGCGCGCGCGATCGAGCCTCAGCTCGTAGAGCGTGAAGCGGTCCGCCAGCAGCGCTCCGCGAAGCACAGCCTCGCGGTAGGGCTCTCCGGCCAAGACCAACCCGGGCACCCTGAGGCTGGCGCTGCCCCGCAAATCGTCGAAGGGACCCTCGACCACCACGCGCCCCGCCAGCCGTCCGCGCGGAGCGCCTGGCAGTCCGAGCGTCGCCAGGTCGATGCCGTCGATGCGCAGGCGCGCCTGCAGATAGGGCCGCGGCAGCGGATGCGCCAGATCGCGATGGAAGAGCTGCAGGGTCCCCTCACCTGCCAACGTGCCGCCGAAGCCGCGCCCGCGCAGCGCCGTCAGCGCCAAGACCCCCTCGCGCAGGGCGATCGTCGCCCGCAGCTGCTGCAAGCGACGGGCGCCGTAACCGACCTCGTCGGCGACGATCTCGCCGCGCAGCACCAAGCGCGGGTAGCGCCCGCTGACCTCGAGCGATCCGCGCGCCCGATGGAGCGGCCGCAGGCCCAGCGCGCGATCGAGGTAGGGCCCCGGTCGCGCGAGATCGAGCGCGACGCGCGCCTTCAACGCACGTCCTCGCGGATCGAGCGCACCACGGACCGTCAGCTGGTTGCCCTCCGCGCGCACGCTCAGGCCGCGCAGCTCGACGCGCCGTGGATCGAGCTGCGCGTTGCCGCGGAGCGAAATGCTGCGAGGCCAGGCGTCTCCCCCGCGCTGCGGCCGGCGGCGCAGCTCGAGGGCCACGTCGGCGGCGGCCGTGAGCGCGGCGCCGATCCGCCCGCTGAGCTCGACCTTCCCGTCGAGCGATCCGGCCAGGGGATCGACGAGTCGCCCGAGGTCGACGCCCGCGAGCCCCAGCCGCGCTCGCCACGCGCCGTCGTTCCAGTCGAGCTTCCCCTCCCCGGAGATCGCCCCCTGGAAGAGCCGCGCCTGGACGCGCTGCAGCGCGATGCGCCCCGTGTGCACGTTGAGGTCGAGGTGGCCCCCCACGTCGCTCATGCGCAGGCCGAGGGGCGTAGCAGCCAGCTCGCCCAGGGTGAGGTCGAAGCGCGGCTCGGCCAACAGGCCGCTGACGACCAAGGCTGCACGACCGCCGGGCGCGAAGCCCTGCCCGATCAGCCGGGCCGCAGCGCTTCCCACCCGCTCCAGCTTCGCCCGCGCATCGAAGACCGCGGTATCGAAGAGCCGGCGGATCCCGTCGTCGACGCGCACCCGCGCCCCGGCCACCTCGCCGCGCAGCGCGTCGACCAGCAGGTCATGACCCGCGATTCGCACGCGCTCGGCCGTGAAGCGGCGCAGCGGCAGGCGCAGCCGGTGCTGGCGCCACTCGCCCCGGGGGAAGCGCAGCAGGCTCGCCTCGAGCTGCATGCCATCGCGCAGCACAGGCCCCGCGAAGCGCAGCCACGCCACCACATCGATGTCCTGGATATCGAAGCGCGTCGGCCCTATTCGCAGCGCGAAGGTCGCCCCGCGCACGACCACATGGCGCAGCTCGATCCTCGGACCACGTGAGGCGCGGACTTTCCCCGGCGCCGGCGGGCGGCGGCTCATGAAGGCCTCGGCGATGCCGACGCCGGGCTCGGGACCGCTGCCTTCCGGCATGCTCCCGACCAGGCAGTACCCGCCCTCGATCTCGACCTCGGGGACGTCGATGACGCCCGAGAGCAGCGCGCCACGGAGCCGCACGGTCGCGCGCACACGGGTGGCAGCGATCATTCGCGTGCCGGCGGGGTCGTCGATGCGGGCGCCCTCGATCAGCAGCGGCGTCGCCGTACCGAGCAAGAGATCGGCGAGCGCGCGCAGCCGCCAATGGACGCGGCGCACCGTCACCTTGCCTTTCAGCTCGGCGCTGATCAGCCGCCCGATCCGCGCGGCGAGCACCTCATCGTTGAAGCGCAGGTAGGCCCAGACCGTCAGGCCGAGGACGATGATGAGGAGGAAGAGCCCGACGACGACCACGCGCCGCAAACCGCTGGAGACCGACCGGACGAGCCTCAGCAGCATCAGCGGGCGGGTCGCCCGCGGCGACGGCGATGGTGCGCCGCGCAGCCGAGCGCCGCGAGCCACCAGGAGATCTGCGCGCCGAGCGACCTCGCGCCCGCGGCCACCACACAGCCGCCCTCATCCGCGCGCGCGCCGTGGCCGGAGCCGTCCGCGCGCGCGCCGTCGGCGAGGTGCGCGGTACGCGCGTCCTGCGCGACGCCGATCACCCCCGCCTCTCGGGAGGGCTCGGCACCGCCGTCGCAGGCCGCGACGCAATCTCCGTCGACCTGCAGGTCCCCCGCGGCCACCGCGCGCAGCCAACCGACGAAGGAATCGACCCGCACGTGGTACGAGGTGTCGTAGTTGTCGCCGCTGGCGGAGACCACGCCGATCAGCCGCTCCAGCGCGCCGCTGCCCGCCACAACGGCGCCACCGCTGTCCGCGTCGGCGGTGTTCTGACTGCGTCCCTGGACGGTGAAGTAGCCGGACATCACCGCCGCGATCTGCTTGTTGCCCTGCCGGCGCGTGCCCGCGGTCGACCGCACGGGCTCGAGCGAGGATCCGCCACCATCCGGCCGCACCAGCGCACTGACGCCATAGCCGACCAACTGCACCGCCTCGCCGACCTCCGGGGCCCGTGCACGCAGCGTCGCCGGCGTCACCGGCGGCGCGTCGACCAGCAAGACGACGCCGAGGTCGTTGAGGTAGGGCGAGACGCTGCGATTCCAGCTTGGATGGGGCAGCAGCGCGCGCGCCGCGTACTTCACGCCCTCGAGCAAGAAGGGCGTCCGGTCGAAGGCCGACTTGGAGACGCAATGGGCGGCGGTCAGGACCGTGCGCCGACCGACCAGGGTCGCCGAGCAGAGATCATCCGAAGTGTTGAGCTCGGGGTGATCATTGATCAACAGCCGCCCCACCGCAGCGTGCGAGGCGTCAGGGAGCCCGTCGACGACGGCCTGTCCCCGTGCCCGGGGCCAACTGCCGGGGTCGTGGCAGCCGCTACCCAAAACCGCCGCAACCAGTGGCGCGATGAGCCCTCGCATCGCCCGCTGGCCGCGCCTCGCTGACCTTGGCCGCATGGGCAGCATTATAGGCGCTGGCCCCGGCGAATCAAAGCCTGCCCGCGCTGTGACGATACGACACATCTGGTACAGTCGCGCCCGCATGCGCGGTCGTCGGGCAGCGTGGAATCGTAGCGTGGCTCCGGCGGCTGCGACGCTCACGTGGTGGCTTTCAGCCCTCGCGCTGGCGGCCCCGCGGCCAGGCGAGCTGAGCTTCATCGGTCAGCTCGCTGACCGCCAGGAGCTGCTGGCGGAGGTCATCGGCGGGCTGCTGAACGGCGTCGCCGCGGATCGATCCGAGCGCCTCCGGCTGCTGCAGCAGGCGGCGCCCTGCGCCGCGCTCGCCGAGGACAACGCGACCGCCGCGACCCTGGCCGGACGCGCGACCCACGCTGCACTCGCCCGCCTCACCAGCGTCGTCGACGAGCACCTCGGCTACTGCGTGGTCCAGGTCAGGGCCGCGGGCGAGCGGATCGTCGTCGAGCTCCGTCGGCGCCAAACGCTGCGCAGAATCAGGTTGCGCGGCAATTGGCCGCTCTTCGAACAGGAGCTCCTGCGACGGCTCGGCTTTCGGCCCGGCCAGGCGCTCCCCGAGGGCCCCGCGCTCGCCGCCGCGATGGCCCGCCAGAAGGCGCGGCTCACGGGCTTCCTCGCCCGCCGCGGCTACTTCGACGGCCGGGTCGACCTCACGCTCAGTCGCCCCGACGAGCAGCAACGCGTCGATCTCGACGTCCGCTTGCATAAGGGCCGCACCTATCGCGTGGGCTCGGTCGAGGTGCTACCGCTCGGCCCCGTGCCCAAGGGCCAGCGCTGGAAGGCCGCCATCCCTCAAAACGAGATCGCCAGGCTCTTTCGCGGGCAGGTCTTGCTCTGGCGGCGAGCCTTCAACACCGAACGACTCGAACGCAACGTTCAGGAGTTGACGCTGCGCTACCAGCGCCGCGGCTACACGGGGGCACGCGTACAGGCTTCGTACACCATCGACCGTCACCAGCCACCCAGCCGCGCGATCAAGATCACGCTGAAGATCCAGGAGCGCAAACGCGTCCAGATTGAATACCTGGGCAACCAGCACCTCCGCCGCGCGGAGCTCGATCGCGTCCTGACCCTACGCAGCTCCGGCGCCTACGACGACTTCGAGCTGGCGACCAGCGCCGAGGCCCTCCATCGCCTCTATCAGAGCCAAGGCTACCTGCGCGCGCGCGTCCGCTTCACGCGCGCGCTGCACCGAACGCACGACAAGATCATCTTCCGCATCGACGAGGGCCCCCAGTGTCGCGTCCGGGCGGTAGCCTTCGTCGGCAATCGCAGCTTCAGCAGCGCGACGCTGGCCCGGGTGATCCGCACGCGCCCCTACCCGTGGCTCGGGCTCGGCGCTGGAGGCTTCGTCACCACGGCGCAGCTCGAGCAGGACGCCCAGCGCCTCGTGCGGCACTATCGCAGCCACGGCTACCTCCAGGCCCGCGTGACCGGCGACCTGGCCCCCCACGCCGCGCTGCTCGGCCACGCCGGTGCCCTCGCCGCAGCGCTTGCCGCCGATGCGCCGGCGCTCCGCAATGGTCAGACCCACGTGCGCTTCACGATCGACGAGGGCGCGCCGCTGCGCTTCGGGTCGATCGCGCTGGGCGGCGTGCGCTCGCTCACTCCAGCGACGTTGCGTGCCGACCTGCCGATCGCCCAGGACCAGCCCTTCGCCGCCGACCGCATCACGGCGGCAAAGGAGCTGCTCGTCCGGCGCTATGCCGAGGCCGGCCATCCCTACGCGACCGTGCGCTCGCGGGAAGCTCCAGACCCCGCCCGGGGCCGCGTCGACGTCCTGCTCTCGGTCGACGAGGGACCGCTGGTGCGCTTCGGCCCCGTGCTGCTCCGAGGCAACAACCACACGCGCTCCGTCGTCATTCGCAGGCTCGTGGCACTGCAGCCCGGCGCGCCCTTCGACATCCGCCGCCTCGAGCTGACCGAGCAGAACCTGCGCCAGATCGGCGCCTTCAACGCCGTGCGCACGCGCGTCGTCGGGCTGCCCGCCCGCCTTCGGGTCGTCCCCGTGGTGCTGCAGGTCGAGGAACGTCACGACGACTATGGCGCGGTCGAGCTCGGGGTCGGCGCGAGCACCGACAATGCCTTCTTCGGCACGATCGGCTACGACTGGCAGAACCTGCTCGGGCTCGGCGCCAACCTCAACGCGATCGGCGAGCTCGGGCCGCGGATCCAGAGCGGCACGCTCAACCTCAGCTATCCGCGCGCGCTGGGCTCGCTCTTCGGCACCGAGCTCGCGCTCTTCATGCGCAACGAGCGCACGCGCCGGCTGGGCGATATCACCACCTTCGGTGGCACGGCGACGCTCCAGCGCCCGCTGCGGCCCGGGCTGACCTCGTACCTACGCTACGAGCTGCGGCAGGTGTTGAGCGAGGAGCGGCTCTACCGGCCTGCGACGCCCTTCGACGAGGCCGACCAGGCGCGCGTGACGACGCGCACGGGCGCGCTGAGCGCAGCCTTGCTCTACGATCGTCGTGACAACCCGCTCGCTCCGACGCGCGGGCACTTCAGCGCCTTGACGCTGAGCTGGGCCTCCCGAGCCCTCGCGGGCACCGATAACTTCCTCAAGTTGCGGCTGCACGCGCACGGCTTCTTGCCGCTCTTCGCCGGCCTGACGCTGGCCGCCGGCGCGCGCTACGACCACGGCCTTCCGCTCGGAAATGCCAAGGTTCTGCCGCGCGTCGAGCGCTTCTTCGCCGGTGGCGACACGACCATTCGCGGCTACGAAGAGGACCTCGCTTTCGCGGAGTCGATCGGCGGCCCGCTCTACCCGCTGCCGGGCGTCGAGCTGGTGACGCTGACGCCACAGGGCGGCAACGTCCGCCTGCTGACCAACGTCGAGCTGCAATTCCCGATCTGGCGCGAAAGCCCACTGCTGGGCCTCCCCCTGATGGGCGCGCTCTTCCTCGACAGTGGCGTGATTCGCAACGCCTTCGAGCATTGGCGTTGGAGCGCCACGAGGCAGGGCGCGGGCGGCGCCGTGCGCATCGTGACGCTGGTCGGTTTTCTCAGCCTCGAGTACGCCTTCGCGCTACGACCTCGGCTCGGCGACTCGCGGGATGGACGCTTTCACTTCAACTTCGGCTACGTCTTCTGATCCCCGGCTCAGCCTTCGCGCTGCGCTGAGCGTTCGGGGCGCGCGCCGCGGCGACGCCGGCAGACGAGCTGCCCAAGCAGCAAGAACGCCAACCAGCTCAGCCCCGTCGCGGAGGCGGCACCACTGCCGAGCGCGCAGCCGCCACCGCCCAAGATCGCCAGGTCCTTGAGCTCGTCATCGGCCGGATCGAGCGGATTACGCCCAGCGTTGACCTCGGAGCCATCCGGCTCGCCCCCGCCATCGGTGTCCGGATTACGAGGATCGGTCTCCCCCGCATCGACGGTGCCGTTGTGGTTCGCATCCTCGACGCCGTCCGGGAGCCCATCGCCATCGGTATCCGCGTTATGCGGATCGGTCTCGCCGGGGTCGACGTTGCCATTGTGGTTGGCATCCTCGACGTTATCCGGAAGGCCGTCGTTGTCACTGTCGACCAGGTCATCGCTCGGATCGAGCGGGTCGCGCCCACCACGCACCTCGGAGCCATCAGGCTCGCCACCGCGGTCCGTATCCGGATGCTTCGGATCCGTCTCGTCGGCGTCGAGGTGGCCATCGCGGTTCAGGTCCTCGCCCTCCGACTGGGTGCAGCCGTCGCCATTGGAGTCCACGCAGCCGTCGACCAGGCCGTCGCCGTCGGTGTCGGGCCGATTCGGATTAGTCTCCGTCGCCGCATCGTAACGACCGTCCGCGTTGAGGTCCTCGCGCCCGTCGAGCAAGCCGTCGTCGTCGCTGTCGGCATCGAGCGGGTTGGTCGGATTGGCGCGCTCGATCGGCTGGCGGTCGCTGCCGATGCCGAGTTCGATGTTGTCGCGCAGCCCATCGCCATCGGTGTCTGCCTTGCGCGGATCGGTCTCGCCACTGTCGACGAGGCCATCACGGTCGAAGTCCTCCCCCTCGCCCCGGTCCTGAACGCCATCGTGGTCGGCGTCGATCCAACCATCCGGCAGCGTGTCGCCGTCGGTGTCTGCGTTGTTGGGATTGGTCTCGCCGAAGTCGAACTTGCCATTGTGATTGGCGTCCTCGATCCCGTCCTTCAGCCCATCGTCATCGCTATCCGGATCGTTCGGATCCGTGGGATTCGCGCCGGGAATCGGGTTGCCGGCGGCGTCCTTCCCGCGCTCCGTCGCATCGCTGAGGCCGTCCCCATCCGTGTCGACCGCAGCCGGGTCAGTACCGCCACCGCCGCCGCCACCACCGCCACCGCCGCCGCTCTGGCACTCGTCACGATTGCGGACGCCATCGCCGTCATCGTCGCCGTTCGGATCCGAGAGCTTCAGCGAGAGCGTTGCCACGCCCTGGAAAGCGAACACCGACGTATCGATCCACGCGCCGCGCCCGGGGGACTCGCCCCAGCAGCGACCGCTCTGGAAATCACCCCAGCAGTGCGCGTTCGCCTGCGCGGCCGTGATCGGCTCGCTGCAGACGGTGGGGTCGCTCGGCCGTCCGCTGGCGAGGCCCTGCGGGTGGGTATTCTCCGGGGCAATCTGCTGCGCCTCCTGGCACTGATTGATCTGTCGCTGGAACCAAGACGAGGTCCCTTGGAACTCGCTGTTGCCGGCGCACTGGCCGCAGCCGCTATGCTCGATCGCATTGACCTGCCGATCGTCCCAGAACATCGGCGTGCTCGTCGCGGCAGCCGGCGACCGCGGATTGTCGACGCGGAAGATCCTCAGCCCGTTGCGCAGCGTGTCGACGTCGTGGGCCAAGAGGTGCAGCTCGCCGCTACGCAGTGAGATCTGGACCTGATAGGTCCCCACAGCCAGCGGACGCCCTTGCGCATCCTGGGCGCGCCAGGCCACCGTGTTGGGCCCAGCACTTGCCCGACCCTGCAGCGCGACGTCGCGCGACGGGTCGAAGCCCGGATGGCCGTCCGTGTCGATCGTGATCACGTAGGTGCCGGGGCGGGTGGCGCTGAAGCTGAAGGCGCCCGCGGCGCCGGGAATCGCCGTCGTGCAGCCGGCAGTGGAGCCCTGGTGGCGGAAGCTGGAAACCCCGGGGCCTGCGTGCCCCCCTTGGCGATCGCCGGCGGCGTCAGGTAGAGGCGGTGCTCGGAGGCCGGCCAGAACGCGTCGCTGTCGAAGGCCGACGAGGTACCGTAGTGGCCGTTACCCTGCCGCCCGAGGCTATTGGCGACCAGGTCGAAGCGGTCACTGCCGCCGAGCCCGTCGAAGGCCAGCATCCAGGTAAAATCCGTCGTCGGTGAGGTTGTCACCAGGCCGTAGAGCCGCGCATTCGTCGCGCCGCTCTGGTCGCGGTCAGCCGGATTGACGATCCAGTGGGTGGACGAGACTCGGCCCGGAAGCACGGGGTGCGCGGGCCGCACCACCGTGTCGCAATCGGGCGTCACCGAGACGTCGAAGGGGTCGACGACCTCCTCGTCGGGGTTCGAGCTGCACTCGTCGCCGACGTTGATCAGGCGCACGACGAAGGTCCCCGGTCCCGTCGTCACGAAGCGCACCGGCCGCTGAATCACCTCGGGCAGACTGCTCAGCCAAGACGGATGGCCCTGGTGCAGGATCACGGGCGATCCGTTGACCTGCACGCCCGCGGGGCTGAGCACCTGGATCTCCAGGTCATGGCAGCTCCGCGTGCCCCCGGCGATGTTGATCACCTCGCCGGCGTGGAGGATGTCCACGCTGAGCTCGGTCGCCTCGTTGAGGCCTTGCCCTTCACCGAGGTTGATCGTGCCCTCGGCGCGCACCCGCGCCACGGTGGCACTGCAGATTGCGAGCGACAGCAGCAGGATTCTTGTACGTCTCATTGAGCTTCCTCTCGTCCTTGTCCTAGGCTCTCGAGCCATCAGGTCTTGCAATCGAAACCCAGGCGCTGCGTGGCCAGGCCGACCGCAGCAGCTAGCGCGGCGCCGCCGCGGCCGGTGCCGGCACCCCGACCGCTGTGCTCGACCCCGCGGGGTCCGTGATGATCAGATCGACGCGCCGATTGGCGGCCCGCCCGGCGCTGGTGGCGTTGTTGGCGATCGGCTGGGTCTCGCCGAGGCCCTCCGAGGTCACGCGACTGGCGTCCACCCCATGGTCGTTGAGCACCCGCATCACGCTCGCCGCACGGCGCTGGGACAGATCGAGGTTGTAGGCGTCGGCGCCCACGCTGTCGGTATGTCCCTCGACGCGCAGCTTCTTGATCCATTTGTTGTCGCGAATCAGCTCCGCGGCGCGGCGCAACACCGCGAGGCTGCGCGCCAAGATGACGTCCTTGCCGGTGGCGAAGTAGATGCGCGGCACGGTGATCTTGCGCCCGATGATCTGCACCGGGCCCTTGCCGGTGTCGGGGCAGCCGTCGTCGTCGTCGACGCCATTGATCGTCTCGGGATCGTTCGGGCACTTATCGTTGACGTCGAGGATCCCGTCGTCGTCGTTGTCCACGTCGGGGCAACCATCCTCGTCGGCGTAGCCGTCGCGATCTTCCGCCGCCAGCGGGCACTGGTCCTGCGCGTCGGCGATGCCGTCCTTGTCGTTATCCGCGTCCGGACAGCCGTCGGCGTCCTCGAAGCCATCGGCATCCTCGGGCTCGAGCGGACAGCGATCGACCGTGTCGAGCAGGCCATCGCGGTCGTTGTCGGGATCCGGACAACCGTCGGCATCCTCGAAGCCATCGAGGTCCTCCGGCTGCCGCGGGCAGCGGTCCTTATCGTCGGTGATGCCGTCACCGTCGAGGTCGCCCACCGCGCTGCTCACCGCCTCGGCGGGCTCATGCGCCTGCTCGGGGAATTGGAAGAAGAGATTGCCGAAGACGCGGAACGCGGGCGTCCCTGCCCCCTGCGTCAGACCGGGCCCGGCGCCGACGCTCGCCGAGAAGCCAAGCGGCAGGTAGAGGCGCAGGCCCCCGAGCAGCTCGGCGTTGACCTCCTCGGCGTCGAGGTCCTTGGTGGAGAGGCCGCCCGTCAAATCGGCGATGAAGTCGAGCCGACGCAGCAACAAGCCCACGCGCGCTCCGGCCGAGAACAGAAACTCGTCGTCCACCGCCACGTTCGCCTGGTCGGTGCTGACCTTGAAGCTGTCGTCCTTGCGGAAGCGATAGCCCAGGTTGATCGCCGCTCCAACCCGCGGACCAAAATCAGCCGCTGCGATGATGCGCGGCGCGAAGGTCACCCCAGCGCTGCCGAGCAGGTTCCTACGATTGCCCGTCGGTACAGCCAAGGGCGCGCTGGCCGAGAGCGTGAACCAGCCAGCAGTGAGGATGCGGGCCTTGGGCACGATCCGCAGATCACCGACACCGGCGGCGAGCCCGCTGCTCGGATTGCTCGGCCGCAGCACCCCCAGGCCATCGGAGGACTGGTCGAGCGTCACCGGCAAGCCGAGGCCAAGCTCGAAGCGGTTGAAGAGCCCGATCGCCAGCAGCAGGTCGAAGTTGACCTGGTAGTCGATCAGCTGGGCCAACACCTTGTCGTCGCTCTTGCGCACGAGCTCGAAGGGACGGTGGGCATAGTGCAGATAAAAGCCCGCCGAGAAGCCGAGGTGCGGCAGGGTCTGCCCGCCTTCGGTCTGAAAGAGGTTCAGCGGGCTGACCGCGGGCTCGAAGCGCACCGACGGGAACTCGGCGCCACCCTGCGCCGCGCCGACGCCCTGGAGCGCGACGAGGATTGCGAACACCGTTGTGAATACTGCGGCCACATGGACCGGCCACCGACACGTTCTCATGGATTCCAAGCCTCATTTGCGATCGCGAAAGCCGCCACGCGCGACCGCCGCTGCGTGCGCCAAGGGCCCGCTCCCGCGAACACCTGGCCGAATGAATACCAGCCCGAATGAATACCAGCCCGATCGATGCCAGCCAGACCGATTACGCTCCAAAGCGGCGCCTCGAACCCCACGCCGCGCGGGCCTACGCATGCAGGTGGCGTACCAGTACGCCGAGGCGGCGAAGACTGCAGAAACACGGAGTCGCATGCAATGATTTTCAGCGGGGTGGCTAGGCGATCAGCCGCCTATGCCGCCGAGGGCGCTGCGATCCAGTTTCGGCGGCGGGCGAAAGGGTCGCGCTCAGGACAGGGGCAGCACGAGCTCGCGCACCACGGGCGGGGCCTGCGGGTCGGCCGACGCCTGCAGGATTACCTCCTGTTGCGTGCCGCGCAGGCGCGTACCATCCCAACGCAGCAGCGTCAGCCGCGCCCTTACTTGGCGGTCGGGCGGCAAGCGCAGGCCTTTGAGCTCCAGCGGCAGCGCGTCCTCCGTCAGGCTCGGCAGGGCCAGTGCGTAGAGCCCCGTTCGCCCGGCGTCGATGGCCTCGACGGCGACCCGACCGCGGCTCCCGGCGCCGAGCTCCAGCGCCAGCGTGGCGTCGTAGTCCTGCCAGCTCAGGAGCACCAAGGCCCCACCCGCCGGCAACACCTGTAGCCGCTGCAAGCTGCGCTGCATGCCCTGCAGGGCGCTCGCCTTGCTCCCCGCGCTCGCCAAGAGGAGCCGCCCGAGGCGCAAGGCCGACCAGAGTCGCGCCCAGCGCCGGGGATCCTCGGGGCCCGGCTCGCCCTCACCCCCCGCGACCTGTCGCTCGAGGCGCAGCGCCTGGTCGACGTGCCCGCTGCCCGCGGCGGCAGCCGCCAGCCGCAGCAGCGTCGTAGGATCGTCGCGCCGCCGATCGACGAGGGTTTGATACTGGCGAAAGGCGTCCTCGTGCCAACCGTGGCGCAGAAAGATGTCCCCGAGGAGCTGGCGGGCCTGCGCATCGGAGGGCGCGAACTCCACCAGCTCGGAGTAGACCCGTCGCGCCTCCTCACCCCGACCGAGCTCCACCAGCAGGTCGCCCTGTTGCTGCAGGATGCGCGGATTCGCCAGGCCCAGGGCCCGGACGCGCTCGGCCTCGATCAGCGCCTGCCGCGGCTGGCCCGCCTGCCGCAGGGTGACGATCAGGCGCTCGACGCAACCGAGGGCGTTCGGTCGCTCGCCGCAGAGCCGGCGCAGCGCGCTGATGCGCTCTTGCCAGCCGCTGCCCTGGGCCAGGGTCGCCTCGGCTTGCGCCCACTCCGCCGCCTCACCACCACCAATCGCCGCGGCGAAGTCGGCCGCGATTGCCCGGCGCAGCAGCTGTCGCTGCACGACCACGCGCGCCGCAGGCTCCAGGGCAGCGAGCAAGACCGTCGCATCTGACGCGCTGCTGACCCGCTCTTGCAAGAGCTCGAGCAGGGCGCGGCGATCGCGCTGATGGGGCAACTCGCAACGCGCGCTGGCCTCGCGATAGACGGCGACCCAGCCGTAGACGTCGCCGGCGGCCTCGAGTCGCTGGCGCCAGAGCTCGAGGCGGAAGTAGAGCGGACGGCGCGACGCGTCGCTGCAGTAGTCCCTCTGCTCGACCGCGGCGCTCGCCGCCAGCGTCGCCGCCTCCTGATCCGCCTGGGCCGCATTGGCCTCGCTCTCGGCCGCGCGCCCGGAGCTGCCGCGGCGCCCGAGGCGCAGCCCGTCCTTGAGCGCAGGCGGTGCTCCGGCAGGCCCGCTGGCATAGCGGTCGCTGCTGCCTAGGGCCGGGGACGGCGCGCTAGGCGTGCCCAAGCCCACCATGGCTGCCGACCGCTCGCTCGCCACCGCCTTCGCAGCGGACTGCACGCGCAGCCCCCCCACCGCAAGCCCGCGCTGCTCCGGCGCGCGCGCCGAGAGCACACGCAGCCCCCCGCCGGGCGCCGCGCTCACCGTGGTCGTCGACGCCGACGGGCGGTCTCCGTCGCAGCCAAAGAGCGCCAGCGGTGCCGCCGCGATCACCTCGATCGCGGCCTGCGGCACCACGCCCCAGAGCGGGTCGCGTGGCTTGCGCTGAATGCCCTGCTCCTGGTAGGCGGCCTCGCTCTCGAGCACCAGGAACGAGGAGAAGGGCGTCATCAGACTGTAGTCGACGCCGAGCCGCACGATCGTCCCGCGGTTCTGCACGCGGTCGGTGCCGAGCAGCTGGGCTAGGTAGCGTCGCGCCCAGAGCTTGGGCACGTAGGCCGCCCGCGCGCCCTGCTCCGGCGCCACGGGGTAGCTGCGCGCCTCGAAGGGCACGCCACCGAGCTTGCCGCTGACGCGCATGGTGGCGGGCAAGGGATGGTGCGTCCGCGCGAGCAGCACGACCTCTTCGCCGCGTGAGACCTTGCCCGCCGTCGAGAGGAAGACCTGGTCGAGGCCCGCGCCCGCGTCGATCACCAGATCCGTGATCGTGGGCGTCTTCAACCCGCCGACGAAGCGCAGACCCTCCTGCACGGCCTGCTGCGGTAGGTCGACGCGAAAGGCCCGTCCACCGCCGATCCGCGCCAGCCGCTCGAGCAGCGCATGGTCGCTGCCCGGACCGGCGGCGATGGTGAAGAGCCGCGCCGACGATCCGGCGATCGATCGCGTCACGCGCTCCGCCAGCGCCTCGCCGTCGAGCTCGCCCACCGTCGGCCGCCCGTCGCCGACATAGACCACCGCGGGCTGCGCCTTGCCGTGCAGGCGCTGGAGCGCCACGTCGAGCACGGCCCCCAGATCCGTCGCCCCACCGCGGACGACCGCCGCCAGCCGATCGAGCGCCCGGCCGACCTCCCCGTCGTTGGCCTGGGCCAGCCCCTGCGGCGGGTACACCACGCGCGGCGTCAGGTCGACGGCGATCAGCGCGAAATGGTCGCCGGCCGAGAGCGCGCGCAACACCGCCTCGGCGATATCGGCCCGTAGCTGCCGCTCGGCGTCATCGCCGCTCGCCGAAGTATCGACCACGACCACGACGTCCCCGTCCGGCGCCTTGACGGCGTTCCAGTCCAGATCCGGCGCGTAGCGCAGCATCACATAATCGGCCTCGCCACGGCTGCTGGCGACGCGGGCCGCGCGCAGCGGCGCGACCTTCGCTTGAACCAGCTCGAGCAAGAAGTCGCCCTGCGGGCGAAAGCCCGAGCGGCGCATCGTCACCTTCGCGCCGCGCCCCTCGATACGCGCATCCGTCGTGGTGGCGACCTTGAGGTCGCGGCCCTCCTCGCCCAGGTCCACGTCCAGCGCGAACTCCTGCACGCGCGGCAAGCCGGCCATCGGGTAGAGGTAGCGGACGGTGCGGTCGATCGTCGGCAGCAGCTCGATATAGGACAGCAGCACCCGGCGCTCGCCCATCGTGGCGATCGGAAAGACCCGCGCCCGGAAGGTCCGCGCGTCGACCCACTCGAGCAGCGCGGGGTCGCGGCTCGCGCGCACGGCCTGCTCATAGTGCCGGGCGGCCTGGTCGCGCTCGATCACCTCGCCCTCGATCAGCGTGCCATTCACCTCGAGGGCGAAGCGATCGACGGCCGCCCCCTCGGGCACGGTGAACCAGTAGTAGCCCTCGACGGGGGTGGCACCGGCGTTGAAGAAGCTCTGCTCCACGGTGGTCCGCGCCACGCCGTCGCGGATCATCACCGCTACCCTTTGGTAGCGGACCTCGAGCTCGCGCGGCGCGCTGCCCGGCGCGCTCCGATCGATGGCGTAGATTCGGCCAGCCGCGGCGCCCCCGAGGCCGCCCGGCGCGCGATCCGCCATGCCGCCGGTCCAATCCTCCCAGAAGGCGACCGGCTTGATCTTGGGCGCCTGGCCCGGCACGACGCTCAGACGCTCGCCCGCCTGGACCTCGCTGCGGCCCCCTCGGGCATCGACCACCGCGAACCCGCGGGCCACGTAGACCTCCACCTGCTCGCCGCTCCGTCGCAGGTCGAACCCAGCCGCCGAGGCCGAGACCGCCACCGCACCGGCGCGGTAGGGCGAGGGCTCCCCCTCGCGGACGGGCGCATCGACCCAGAGCTCGCCCCGCTCCAGCCGTAGCGCACTCCGGTCGAGCAGCACCTCGGTGTCCTGACGGAGGAAGACGGCGCTGCCGTCGTCCATGCGGATCAGGGCACGATCGCCAGCCCCCGTTCGCACCCGCGCGCCGTGCCGCAGCAGCAGACCGCTGCTGGCCGGCTGCCACTTCCCCTCGGGCCCCTGGAACGCGACGTTACCGGCGGCGAGCTCGATTCGCGAGACCAGCGAGGGCGCGCGCTGAGGCGGGCCGCGGTCGCAGGCGAGGGCCGCAGCGAGGGCGAGGGCCGCGGCGCAGCCAATCAGGGTGCTGCGGCGCGGCGCGGCAGCCGGCGTGCGGATGAGGACGCTGAACATGGGGGTCCCTCCTCGGCGAGCGCAAGGCGCGGGATCTGCGGTGCGGGATCCGGCGCGATCGGCCTGCTCGGGCGCCGCTGGCGCGCGGCGATCGAGTTCCACTGGCCGGGATGATACGCGCTAGCGTCGCGATTGGATCTATTCGATCCAGCGTCGGTAGAGGGCCTGGGGCGGCAGAGCTGCGCGGCGGAGGGCGTTCAGGCGGCGGCGCTCTGCGCCTCCATCAGCGCGCGCCGCAGCAGCAGCGAGCGGCCGCGCGCGACCACGAGCCCGCGGCGCGCCATCGCCGAGAGCGCGCGTGAAACGCTCTCCCGCGAGGTACCCACCATGTTGGCAAGGTCCTGCTGGGTGGGGCGCCGGCGAATGAAGACCCCATCGTCGCGCGGCTCACCCTGAGCCTCGCCCAGGTCGATCAGCGCACGCACCAGCCGCGCCCCGACATCATGCAAGGCCAACCCACCGATCAACGCATCGCTGCGCCGAGTGCGCTCAGCCATGTGTCGCACGAGGCGCAGCGCGGCGCGCGGACAGCGCTCGAGCGCCGCGATGAAGGCCGCCCGGTCGATCACCACCAGCAGCGTCTGTTCGATCGCCACCAGACTCGTCGGCACGGTGCCGTGCTCGAGCACGACCTCTTCGCCGAAGAAGTCGCCCGGTCCGAGGACCCGCAGCGTCAGCTCACGACCGGTCTCCCCAAAGAGCACGACCTTGGCGCGGCCCGCGGCGACGACGTAGAAACCCTCGGCGGGTTCGCCCTGACCGACGATCAGGCCACCGGCCCGAACACGCCGCGTCACGGAGCGGCCGGCCATCGTCCGTAGATCGTCGTCGCTGAGCTCCGAGAAAAGATCCACCCGTCTCAGGTGGTCGCAACCGGGGAGGCCGGTCCAGGTCCTGACTTCGTTCGGCAAGAGGCTCGACATGCTGGCGGCTCCTCTGGGCACGCGCCCCAGCGAAGGGACGCGGCGGGACGAAAAGCAAGCCAGATGCCATAAATCACCGGCGCGAATATACCTCACTGTTCCATAGGCTTTGATCGACATATCCAACCTATAACCTTAGGCTTTTGCTGTGACCTATTCGCGACAGATCACGCCATGCTGTATCGCTATTGCCACAATCAGCCCAGGCTCGGGGCCAGCGCGGGCCACCGGCTCGATCCTGCAGGCTCCCACAGGCGCCCGCATGGCCTCCGCCCGGCGACGCCCCGCACAACCATGGGCGCAACCATTGGCCAAACCATTAGGCTGGGCGGCCGGGAGCTGTGCGGGTAGGATGTAGCGACGCAGGGCCTCGCTACTGCCCCGCGCCCAGGCCACCGATCCGCGCGAGCACTGCCCATATGCACTGCCCAATGACCGCCCTATGAGACGCCTTGGGCTTGCCCTCCTGACGCTCGTCCTCGTCGCCGCGGTGGCGAAGCTGGCGCTGATCGAGACGCCCCGCGTCGGTGGCACCGACATGGCACCGACGCTGCAGCCCGGAGACTGGCTGCTGGGCTGGCGCGTCGGGCGAGCTCCGCGCCGCGGCGACGTCGTGCTGCTCGCGCACCCCTTGACCGGGCGTCCCCTGCTGCGCCGGGTCGTCGGCCTGCCCGGTGACACCCTCGCGGTCGTGGGCGAGATCCCTCGCGTCGGAAGCACAGCCGCCCTGCAGCAGGCACTCGGCCCGGTCGCGCTGCAGGAGCTGGGCGCCGGCGGCCGCGCTCGGCGACCGCTCGACCTGCTGCTGCTGCGCGAGACCCTCGCGGGCGCTGGCTACCGGGTGCTGAAGGATCCCGCCCGTCGCTCCAAGGACAGCGGCCCATTTCAGCTCGAGGCGAGCTACTTCGTCCTCGCGGACAATCGCAACCACGGGGCCGACAGCCGCGATTTCGGCCCGGTACCCGCCGCTGCCATCCGGGCCGTGATCACGCACCGACTGAGCGCCGGTCCCGGCTGTCTTGCACCGCAGGCGCCGCGCCCTGCCCTCGCAGCGCTGCAATAGGTCCACGCCCCATGCGCCACCGCTCGCATCACCCTTCGAAGCCCCCGCTCGCGCCTGCCGATCGCGAGCAGCCCCGGTCGCCGCGGGCGCCGCGGGCGTCGATGCGTCGCCGCGCGGCCCTGCTCGCCTTGCTGGCGCCCCTCGTCGCCCCGGCCACCGCCGCGGCTCAAAGCAGCCAGCCGCTGCGCCCGCTCGGCGGCGAGGCGCCCACTGCGGGCATCCGCCTGCACACGCCGACCCCCGTCGGCACGGGCGACGCCTCGGCGATCGAGATCAACCCCGCGGCGCTCGCCCAGCTCGAGGCTGGCAGCCTCGTGCTGCAGCATACGGAGCTGCGCAGCACCAGCCGCCTGCAGGGGGAGGGCGACGCGCTCTTCGCGGCGAGCCCGGTGCCCTATTTGCCCTCCCTCGTGCTTGGCGGCGGCCTGCAGTGGCTGCGCCCGGCCACCGCGATCGGCTACGCCGACAGCGTCAAGCTCAGCCTCGGCGCGAGTTGGACGCCGGACCCGGCGCTTGCCCTCGGGGCGGTGTGGACGCACTTCTGGTCCAATGATGACCCCGCGCTCGACCGGCTGAGCAGCGTCGACGTCGGCCTGCTCGTCCGGCCGGCGCCGTGGCTGGCGCTTGGCCTCGCGGTCCGCGATCTGACGACGCCCGTGCTGGCAGGCCTCCCGCTGCAGCGCAGCTACGACCTCGAGCTGGCCTGGCGCCCGCTGGGGAATCGCCGCCTGGAGCTCGGCGCGGGGGTCGTGGCCGGCGAGCGGCGCGGCGATCTCGACCCCTCCCTGCGCGTGGTCGCCGAGCCTTGGCCTGGGCTTCAGCTCTTCGCTCAGGCGCAGCTCGTGACCCGCGACTTTTACCGCAACGGCGATCGCGTCTCGGACCTGCGCGGCAACGTCGGCCTGCAGCTCGCCCTCGAGCGCGCACGCGCCGCGATCTCGACGGTCGTCGGGCGCTCACTGGCCGCGGGCGCGGGCCCACTCGGCGAGCATCCGGGCACGCGCTCCGCCTACCAGGGGGTCAGCGTCTCCCTGGCCCTCGACGGCGCGCGCCGGGCGCCGCTGGTCCAGCCCTCGCCGCGCTTGGTGCAACTCGAGCTCAGTGGCAAGCTGACTCAGCGGCGGCTGATCAGGCTAGTGCAAGCGCTGCGCGCCCTCGAGCGCCGCGCGGACGTGCGCGGCCTGCTGCTGCGCATCGGCGCCCTCGACGCCGGTTGGGCCCAGGCGCAGGAGCTTCGCGCCTGGATTCATCGCCTGCGCCGCGCGGGAAAGCGCGTGCTGGCCTATCTCGAGGCGCCCGCCACCCAGCATTACTACGTGGCCGCGGCGGCGGACCGCCTGCTGATCGACGACGCCGGTGGCGTACGCCTGCAGGGCCTGGGCGAGACGCATTTCTACCTGCGCGGCCTCTTCGACCACATCGGGGTGCAGCCGCAGTTCGTGCGCATCGCCGAGTACAAGACGGCGCCCGAGGGGCTGACCCGCAGGGGGCCCTCGGCGCCCGCGCGCGCGATGACGACGGCGCGGCTCGACGACGTCTTCGAGCAGCTCGTGCAGGACCTCGCGCGCGACCGGCGCCTGCCGCCCGCGAGGGTCCGCGCCCTGATCGATCACGGCCCCTTCACCGCCCTTCAGGCCCAACGCGCCGGGCTGATCGACGAGGTCCTGGCACCGGCCGAGCTGCGGCGCCGGGTGCAACGCAACACCCGGGCCGAGCTGGTACCGCTGGCGGTCGTCGCGCGCGGGCGCGATCGCTGGCCCGGCGGCCCAGCGATCGCCGTCGTCGTCATCGACGGCGACATCATCGACGGGCATAGCCGCACGGTACCGCTGCTGGGCCGTGAGCTCGTCGGCGACGAGACGGTCGTCGCGGCGCTCGAGGCCGCGCGGCTCGACGCGAAGATCCGCGCCGTCGTCCTGCGCATCGACAGTCCGGGTGGATCGGCCCTGGCCAGCCACCATCTCTGGGCGGCCGTACGCGCCCTGCGCCGGGTCAAACCGGTGGTCGTCTCGCTGGCCAATATCGCGGCCTCGGGCGGGTACTACGCGGCCTGCGCCGGCGATCGGATCTTCGCCCAGCCCGCAGCGATCACGGGATCGATCGGGATCTTCACCGGCAAGGTCAACGTCGGCGGCCTCCTGCGCCGCCTGGGTATCGGCCACGCCACCAGCTTGCGCGGGGCACGGGCCGGCCTCGACTCCCCCGTAACGCCCTATAGCGCCGAGGAGGAGCGCTTCATCCTCCAGCAGCTACAGCACTTCTATCGCCAGTTCCTCGGCGCGGTAGCCGCCGGCAGAGGCCTGACCCAGGACGCCGTCCACGCCGTCGCCCGAGGGCGCATCTGGACCGGTGCGCAGGCGCAAAGGCAGCACCTCGTCGACGCGGTGGGCGGCCTGCAAGAGGCGCTCGTCGAAGCCCAGCGCCGCGCCGGCCTGGCCGACGACGCCGCGTTCGAGCTGGTCGTTCTGCCCAAGCGCGACGCCGGGCTGCTGGCGCGGGCCGGGCGCCTGCTGACGCCGGACCAGCCCAGCGACGCCAGCACGCTGCTACCGCAAGTGCTCAGCGCCGCCCTCGCCGACCTGCCCCTGCCGCTCTGGTACGCCCGCTCGGGCCAGGCCCTGGCCCGCCTACCCTACGAGCTGGTCAGCACGCCCTAACGGCCCGTTGATCGATCGCGGACCGAGCGAGGCATGGAGCGGCGGACCGAGGGCGCGCAGGCCACCACGCCTAGGCCCACGCTCAGACCCACGGGCGCTCACTCCCACTCGATGGTCGCCGGTGGCTTGGAGGAGATGTCGTAGACGACGCGGTTGATTCCGCGGACCTCGTTGATCACGCGATTGCTGATCGTCGCCAGCAGCTCATGCGGCAGGCGCGACCAGTCCGCCGTCATGCCGTCGGTCGAGTGCACGGCCCGCACCGCGAGGACCGCCTCGTAGGTCCGACTGTCCCCCATCACCCCAACGGTCTGGATCGGCAGCAGCACGCCGAAGGCCTGCCAGATGCTGTCGTAGAGGCCAGCCGCCCGCACCTCTTCTTCGATGATCGCGTCGGCCCGCCGGAGCAGGTCGAGGCGCTGCTCGGTCACCTCCCCGATCATCCGGACCGCCAGGCCCGGTCCCGGGAAGGGCTGACGCCAAAGCAGCTGATGCGGCAGCGCCAGATCCTCGCCCAGGCGCCGCACCTCGTCCTTGAAGAGCTCGCGTAGCGGTTCGATCAGCTTGAGCTGCATCCGCTCGGGCAAACCGCCCACGTTATGGTGCGTCTTGATCGTCGCCGAGGGCCCCTTGAAGGACACGCTCTCGATCACATCGGGATAGAGCGTGCCCTGCACCAGGAAGCCGGCCGCTGGCGAGAGCTTGCGCGCCTCCTCCTCGAACACTGCGACGAACTCGTTGCCGATCAGCACCCGCTTGCGTTCGGGGTCGGTGATCCCTTCCAGGCGGCGCAGGAAGCGCTCGCGGGCCGGCACGACCACCAGCGGGAGCTGCAGCTCATCGCGAAAAACGCGCTCGACCTGCTGCGCCTCGCCCGCCCGGAGCAGGCCATTGTCGACGAAGATGCAGGTCAGCCTGTCGCCGATCGCGCGACTGACGAGGGCCGCCGCTACCGAGGAATCCACGCCGCCGGAGAGGCCGCAGATCACGCGCGCCGCGGACCCGGTTCGCTCTCGGATCGCTGCCACCTGCGTCTCGACGAACGAGGCCATCGTCCATTGCGCCTGACAGCCGCAGACCTCATGGACGAAGTTGGCGAGGATCGCCTCGCCGCGCGGCGTATGCGCCACCTCGGGATGGAACTGCACGCCGTAGACCCGGCGCTCGGGGTTCCAGGCCGCCGCCACCGGCGCGTTCTCGCTCGAGGCCGCGACGCTGAAGCCGGCAGGGAGCGCCTCGACCCGATCGCCGTGGCTCATCCAAACACTCACCTCGTCGGCGGGGTCGAAGCCGCGCCAGAGCGGACAGCTCGTGTCGATGATCTGCACCACAGCCCGCCCGTATTCGCGCTTCTGGCCCGGCGTGATCGTGCCGCCACAGAGCTTGCCGAGCAGCTGCATCCCGTAGCAAATGCCGAGCACCGGCACGCCGAGCTCGAGCACCTCGGCGCTGATCTGTGGCGCCCCGGGCTCGTAGCAGCTCGCCGGCCCCCCGGAGAGGATCAGACCGTCGGGGCGCAGCTCGCGCAGCAAGGCGAGATCGACGCTGCAGGGGTGAATCTCGCTGTAGACGTGCAGCTCGCGAATGCGGCGCGCGATCAGCTGCGTGTACTGCGACCCGAAATCAATGACGACAATTCCCATATCGGCTATTCCACGCGGTAGTTGGGCGCTTCTTTGACGATGATCACGTCGTGCACGTGGCTCTCGCGGTGCCCGGCCGCGGTCATCCGCACGAAGCGCGCCTTCGCGCGTAGGTCCTCGAGCGTGGCCGCACCGATATAGCCCATCGCGGAGCTCAGCCCCCCGATCAGCTGGAAGACGGTGTCCGCCAGCGCGCCGCGGTGCGGCACGCGGCCCTCGATGCCCTCAGGCACCAGCTTGGACTCCTCGACGTTCATCTGGAAATAGCGATCCCGGCTGCCCTCGCGCATCGCGCCGAGGCTGCCCATGCCGCGGTAGGCCTTGTAGCTGCGGCCCTGGTAGAGCACCAACTCGCCGGGCGCCTCGTCGGTGCCGGCGAAGAGGCTGCCCACCATCACGGCATGCGCCCCCGCCGCCAGCGCCTTCGACACGTCGCCCGAGTACTTGATGCCGCCGTCGGCGATCAGCCGCACGCCCAGGCGCTCGGCAGCCTCAGCGCACTCGAAGAGCGCGCTGATCTGCGGCATGCCGACCCCGGTGACCACGCGCGTCGTGCAGATCGATCCGGGTCCGATCCCGACCTTGATCACGTCCGCCCCAGCCGCCGCCAAGGCGACGCAGGCGTCGGCCGTGGCCACGTTGCCAGCGACGATCACCAGCTCGGGGTGCTGGCTGCGCACCAGGGCCACGGTATCGAGCACCCGCTGCGAGTGGCCATGCGCGGTATCGACCACGATCACATCGCAGTCGGCCTCGACCAGCCGCGCCACGCGCTCGTCGCGATCGGAACCGACCCCGACCGCGGCGCCGACGCGCAGGCGGCCGCGCGGATCCTTCACCGCGCGCGGGTGGCGCTCCGCCTTCTCCAGATCCTTGATCGTGATCAGCCCGCGCAGATAGCCCTGCTCATCGACCACCAGCAGCTTCTCGATCCGGTTGCGGTGCAGGAGGTCTTGCGCCTGCTCGAGCGCGACGCCCTCGGGCGCCACCACGAGCTTACGCGTCATCACGTCCCCGACGCGCTGATCGAGATTGCGCTCGAAGCGCACATCGCGGTTCGTCACGATGCCGACCGGCTTGCCGTCCTTGACCACGGGCAGCCCTGAGAAGCTATTCGTGCGCATCAGGGCGATCGCTTCGCCCAGCCGCTGATCGGGATCGATCGTCAGCGGGTCGACCACCATCCCGGTCTCCGCCTTCTTCACGCGAAGCACCTCGCGCGCCTGTTCGACGGGCGAGAGGTTGCGGTGGATCATGCCAATGCCGCCCTCGCGGGCCATGCAGATCGCGGTCGCGGACTCGGTCACCGAGTCCATCGCCGCCGACACCAGCGGGATGTTGAGCGTGATCCCGCGAGCCAACTCGGTGCGGAGATCCACCTCGGAAGGCAGCACCGTGCTGTGACCCGGCACCAGGAGCACATCGTCGAAGGTCAGGGAAAGGGGTATCTGCGTCTCCAGCGTCATCGCTCGTGCGCTCCCGAAGGTTTGGGGTGAGGCGAGCCATCGCGCGGGTCGGAGGCCACCGTCGCCGCCGCCCGAGAGCGACTCTCCGCCCGTTGCGTCACGCGCGCAAGCCCTTCAATCAACGCGGCGTCGACCGTGGCCACGCGCAACGCCGCGAAGATCTGCGCCGCCGGGATCCCCTCGCCGCCCAGGACCAAGAAGCGCGTGACCGCCTCGATCGCGCCCTCCACGGTCGGCAGCGGACGATCGCCGCCGGCCAGCGCCGCTTCCCGCGCCAGCGCCTGGCGCCCGAGCGCCCGCAAGACCGGCCCGAGGCCACCGGTCCCCGCATGCTCGGCGGCGAAGCACTCAGCCACCTGCGGCAGGTCGCGCGCGCCGAGCTCCTGACGCAGCGTGATGTCCAGCCCGAAGAGATGCGCGGCGAGCCCCGCCCGGGCCACCAGCGCGGGCTCGCCACCGAGCTCGCGCAGCAGGGCGCGCGTCAGCCGAGCGAGCTCCCGCGAGCGGGCTCGCTGCGGATCGACGCGCTCCTCGAGCATCGCCACCAGCACCCCGACCGCCTCGAGCGCGTCCTCGAGCAAGGGCCCCGCAGCCGCGTCCGGCGGCGGCGGAGGCCGGCGCTGTCCCGCGCGCTCACGCGAAGCGGCCACGGCGCGGGCCGCAGCGCCGCCGACGCCCGGCGCGCGGACCGCGCCCTCTGCCTCGGTCTGCGGCGCGCCGTCGCGCCAGCGCGTCGCCGGCGACACCACCGGACGCGCGGGCGGCGCCGGTTCCGCCGCGTAGCACGCCGTGACCGCGCGCTGCAGCAGCGAGCAGCGCGCCACCAGCAGGCGCAGCTCCGCCGCGTCGGCCGCACGACGCAGCTGCTCGCAGACGCTCGCTTCGGTCGGATCGCCGAGCGCCACGGTCAAGATCCGGCGCTGCTCATCGAAGGCCAGCGGCAGCGCGAGACAGGCTCGCGCCAAGGTCTCGGGGATCCGCTCGCGCAGGGGCGGCGCGAGCCGCGCGTGCAAGAGCCGCTCGTCGCTGGCGCGCGGCCACCCCAGCCGCTGGCTCAGCGCGCTGATCAGCTCGCCCTCCTCGATCACGCCCGCGCTCAGCAGCGCGACCACCGCAGGCTCGCCCGCTTGGGCCGCCCGCGAACGGGCCGCCGTGAGGGCTGCGGGCGTGATCCTACCCTCGGCTACCAAGAGCTCGAGCAAGGTCTGGGTCAAGACAACCTGCCTCGCGTGTGTGGGGGCACCCGGCGCACCTAGCGCCGCTCGGCGCGCTCGGCCGCGCCGACCGCCTCGAGCTCCTGGCTTTGCCGCCGGGGCGCGATCCGCGGCGCAGTAGCCACCAGCCGGTCGATGGCCTGCGTCAACGTCTCCCGCGCCTCGGTCAGCCGCGCCTCGTCCTCGAGCTTGCGCCCGCTCGCGGTCTCCCGGACGTAGAAGATGTCGACCACGTGGCCCGCCTCGCTGGCGACCTTGGCCAGATCGATCCCGAGGCCGAGCTCGCTCAGGGTATGCGTGACGGTATGCAGCAGGCCGGAGACATCGGCAGAGTGCAGCTCGAGAATCGTGCAGCGCTCGGACCCCTCGTTGTCGATGATCACCGCGGTCGGCACGGCGGGCAGCACCCGATGGCCGAGCAGCGAGGGGCGCATCCGCTGCTGGATCAGCCGCTCCAACTCGAACTCCTGGCCGAGCGCCAGCTCGAGCATGCTCGAGAACTGCACCCAGCTCCTGAACTCCGCCGGATCGGGCGTCGTGACCCAGAACAGGTCGAGCGCGCTGCCGACGGCGTCGCCCTCCGCGGGGATCGTGTAGATCTGCGCCGCCAGCACCTCGATGCGGTGCAGCAGCATCACGCCGGTGATCGTCGCCAGCAATCCCGGCGCATCAGGGCAGCAAACCGTGATCACCGTCGTCGCAGCGTCGTGCTGCCGGGTGCCGATCCGCACGCGGCATGCCGGGGTCGCCTCGAGGTCGAGGGCGACGCCGACATGGTGCGCCAACAGCTCGACGCTCTGGCCGCTGAGCAGCTCATCGGGCAAGCGATCGACGATCGCGGTCGACAGCTCACCCCAGCTCTCAAGCAGCAGCGCCCGCAGCTCGGCGCGACGCTGCTCGATCATCGCCTGAGGCGCCAGCGGCGATCCGCTGGTCAGCAGCCGATGCGTGCTCGTGTAGAGCTGGTCGAGCAGCGAGGCCTTCCAGAAGGTCAGGTTCCCCGGCGCCGTCATCGCCGTATCGGCGACCGCCAACAGGTAGAGCCGCCGCAGGCGATCGGCGCTACCCACGAGCTCGGCGAAGGCGCCGACCACGGCCGGATCGCCCAGATCGCGGCGCTGCGAGATGTGCTGCATCGCCAGGTGATGGCGCACGAGGAAGGCCACGGTGTCCTGCGCCTCGTGGCGCAGACCGAGGCGCGCGGCGACGCCGGCGGCCAGCCGCGCGCCCTTGCGCGCATGCCCGCGACCCAGCGGCTTGCCGACGTCGTGGAGCAACGCGGCCAAATAGAGCGGCTCGAGATCCTCGAGCGCGCGAATCACGGCGACGGGCAGCGGATAGGTCTCCTCCTGCTCGCCGCGGCGCAGGGCCTTGAGCAAGCCGACGACGTAGAGGGAGTGCCGATCCACCGTATAGACGTGATAGAGGTCGTGCTGCACCCGCCCGGTGCAGGGCTCGAACTCGGGCAGCATGGCGTTGAGCAGCCCGACCTCGTGCATCTGCTCGAGCAGGAGTCCTTGGCCGGCGCGCCCGTCGCTGACGAGGACCCGCCGCCAAGCCTCGGCCGCGCGCTCATCGCCCAAGAGCTGCAAGCCCGGGCAACTCGCCGCCGCCTCGGCGAGCATGTCCTTCAGCTCACGGGCGATCCCCAGCCCATGGCGACCCGCGATCTCGAAGACCGCGATCAGCTCCGCCGGCTCGTCCCAGAAGCGCTCGGGTGCCGCGCTGACGAGCTCACCGCCCACCGACCAGAGGTCCTCCTCGACCAGCTCACGGGCCAAGGGCGCCGCGCTCGGCCGGATGGCGCAGCGCTGCAGCAGGCTGTCGGTCTCGAGCACGACGCTGCGCGCGCTCCGGTAATACGCATGCATCAGGCGCTCGACGGCCGGCGCGACGCCGACCTTCTCGTGCGCCCCCGCCGGACGGCCCGGGATCTCCTCCTCGGCAAAGAGCAGCGGCGCCAAGCCCTCCTGCAGCTCGAAGAGCAGGCGATCCTGCGCCCTCCCGGCCTGGAAGTGCATGGCGAGGCGCAGGCGACGCAGGAACTGACGGGCCTCGAGCAAGGCGCTCTGCTGGCGGGACGAGGCCGCGCCCACGGCGACGAGCTGATCGAGATCCGCCACGCCGTAGCGCATCTTCGTCGCCCAGAAGGCCGTATTGACGTCGCGCAGGCCACCCGATCCGCTCTTGATGTTCGGCTCGAGCAGGTAGACCGTGTCGCCGAAGCGCGGGTGCCGCTGCCGGCGCTCCTCGATCAGCGACTCGACGAAGCTCGCCACGTGCTCGGGCCCGAAGAAGGCGCGCCGCGCCGTCTCCTGCAGCATCGTGAACAGGCCATCGTCGCCGGTGACCAGCCGCGCATCGAGCAGCGCCGTCCGCATCGTCAGGTCCGTGCGCGCCAGCTCGACCGTCTCCTCGATGCTGCGCACCGCATGGCCCACCGCCACCTTCGCGTCCCAGAGCGGGTAGACCACGTGTTCGAGCAGCCGATCGACATGCTTCCAGCCGCCGGCATGCGGCAGGACCAACAGGTCGATGTCCGAGTAGGGGTAGAGACTGCGGCGGCCGTACCCGCCGAGGGCCACCAGGGCCACCGGCACCTCCGCACCACCGCCGGCGGCGAAGAGCGTCGTCAGCAGCTCATCGAAGGCCGCGGAGAGCTGGCGCAGCGTCTCCCCGGGACGCTGCAAGCGCCCGGCATCGGCGTGGCGACGCGCGGCCGCGCGGGCCTCCGCCACCTGCCGCACGCAATAAGCGCGCAGTCCTTGGGCGTCGAGCGCCGCCAGGGTGGCTAGCGGCTGCGCTTGTCCATCACTCGGCCTCATCGTCGTCGTCCTCGCCCGCTCCCCAACGCCTCCGTACCGCGCGGTCGCAGGGCACGCAAGCGCCGCCAGCGCCACGGCGGCACGCGCCAAGGGCTGCCTGGCGCGGGGCGTGGTCTGGGGCGACGGAAACGGAGCGGAAGCGAGCGCGGACGGGTTGTGACGTGGAGCTGGCGCGGCCGGGCGGCGGCGGAGCGCCGGGCGCCTTCGCTGCGCCGACCACCGCGGCGCGAGCGCGCGCCGCGCGCCCCCGGTTGACAGGCCGATCCGATCGCGCTAATCGCGACCTATTCCAGCCCAGGGCGCTCGCCCGGCTGCAGCAGCGCAAGGAAGGGGTTATGGCAGAGCTTCGACTGCTGGCGCTCGACGAGGCGCTATCCGACGAAAAATTGGCAAGGCTGCGCAAGGCGCTCGAGGAACTCGGCGTCCGCGAGCTGCCTGAGGGCGACGACGCGGCCGACATCGAGGAGGTGCTCAGCGAAAACCAGCTGACGGACTTCCAAGATCGCCTCGAGGCGCATGACATCGCCTGCGATGTCTATTTGCCGGTGGAGTTCGAGGGTCGCTTCGAGCTCGGCGACCGCTCCTTCGGCAGCGCGCATGCCCTGCTCGCGGCGCTCGACGAGCTGCGCGATGAGCTCGACGTCGAGGACAGCGGCGACAGCGACGGCGACGAGCCCTCGGACCTCGAGATGATCGACGAGCAACTCGGTCAAACCTGGCGCGTCTTCGCGCGCGTGGTCAACGCTTGCATCGAGCGCCAAGTCCCGCTCCACGTCATCCCCTAGGCCCTCCGGGCGCGGGGGCGACCGTCTGCCTCGGGCGCGCGCTCCGGCGCCGGCCTTAGATGCGCTACGTCCTCCACGAGACGCGCGCCGCCGCCGCGCCGCTCGATCTCGCGCGCGAGCTCAATGAGACCCAGCGCGCCGTCGTCCTCGCGGGGGCGGGACCGCTGCTGGTGCTGGCCGGCGCCGGCACCGGCAAGACCCGCACCCTGACCTATCGCGCGGCGCAGCTCTTGGCCAGCGGGCTCGACCCGCGGCACCTGCTGCTCTGCACCTTCACCAATCGAGCGGCGCGCGAGATGGTACGCCGCGTCGAAGCGCTGAGCGGCATCGAGCTGCGCACCCTCTGGGCCGGAACCTTTCACCACCTCGCGAACATGGCGCTGCGCCGTCACGCCGAGGAGGTCGGCTTGACGCCGAGCTACGCCATCCTCGACCGCGAGGATGCGCGCGATCTGATGGCCTCCTGCCTCGCCGAGGGTGGCCCGCGCTGCACGCGCGGCGCTTCCCACGCGCGCCGCTGCTGCTGCACCTGGCCTCGAGCATGGTCAATCGCCGCATCGGTCTCGACGACGCCCTGCGGCAGGAGGCGCCGCAGTTCTACGAGCTCACCGACGCGATCGCGCCGCTGCTGCTGCGCTATGCGACGCGCAAGCAGGCGCTGGGGCTCGTCGACTACGATGATCTGCTCCAGCTCTGGTGGCGCCTGCTCGTCGAATGCCCGGGGCCACGCGCCGAGCTGATCGAGCGCTTCCATCACGTCCTCGTCGACGAGTATCAGGACACCAATCGACTCCAGGGCGAGATCGTCGACATCTGCGCCAGCGCTCACGGCAACCTGACCGTCGTCGGCGACGATGCCCAGAGCATCTACGCCTTTCGCGGCGCGCAGCTCGAGAACATGCTCGACTTCCCCAAGCGTCACCCCGCGGCTCAGATTTTCAAGCTCGAAGCCAACTACCGCTCGGTGCCGGAGATTCTCCAGCTCGCCAACAAGTCGATCCGCAACAACACGCGCCAGTATCCCAAGCAGCTGCACGCGGTGCGCGCTTCAGGGGCGCTACCGATCCTGCTGCGCTTGCACGATGTCTACCAGCAGGCGGCCTTCGTCGCCCAACGGGTCCTCGAGCTGCACCATGAGCACGACCTGGCGCTGCGCGAGATGGTCGTCCTCTACCGCGCCCACGCGCATAGCCTCGAGCTGCAGCTCGAGCTGACCCGCAGGCAGATCCCCTTCGTCGTGCGCTCGGGGCTGCGGCTCTTCGAGCAGGCGCACATCAAGGACGTGATCGCCTTCCTGCGCGTCGTCCATAACCCCCGCGATCCCTTGGCCTGGCAGCGCGTGCTGCGCACCTGGCCGGGCGTCGGTCGCCGCAGCGCCGAGCGAATCCTCGCGGAGCTGCTGCGTCGCTCGACCGCCCAGCCGCTCGCGCCGAAGGAGGGCGTTCTGCCCGCTGCCGAGGCCCTGGCGAGCCCGGCAGCGCTCTTGCGCCTGCCCGAGTTGCAGTCCAGCCCGGCGCGCGCCATCGACCGCGCCACCGCCCGCCTCGCCACGCTCTTCGACCGGATGCCGGTGGAGGCCGGCGTGGCAGCGCTGATTCAGACCGTGCTCGAGACCCACTACCGCGACCACCTCGAGAGCACCTATCCGAACGCCGCCACGCGGCTCGAGGATCTCCAGCAGCTCGCCGAATACGGCCAGCGCTATGCCACCCTCGAGCAGTTCCTCAGCGAGCTGTCGCTGGTCGCCGGCTTCGCCGCCGAGGCCACGGGTCTCGGCAGCGCCCCCGACGACGCGCTCACGCTGAGCACGGTGCATCAGGCCAAGGGCCTCGAGTGGCCCGTGGTGCTGCTGATCGGGCTGGCCGAGGGGCGCTTCCCCGCCCCGCTGGCCGTCCGCACGCCGAGCGAGCTCGAGGAGGAGCGCCGCCTCTTCTACGTCGCCGCCACCCGCGCCCGTGATCAGCTCTATCTCTGCCAACCGCGCTTCGAGGAGTCGGACCAGGGGCCACGTCGCTTGCTGCGGCTCTCGCGCTTCGTCGCCGAGCTTACCGATGACGGCACCTGTCCCTACGAACCCTGGGAGGTCGAGACATGCCCGGCATGAGGGTGCGCCCACAATCCCGCGATCGGTCGCCGCGCGCAGGGGCTGGGCCGCGGCGCCGCAGCGCCCTCCGCGCGCGCGCCACTGGCCTAGCCGCGCTCTTGGTGCTGCTGGTGCTGCTCTTCGGCGCGCGCGGAACGGTGCTCGCCGGGCCACCGCAGCGGCCAGCGGCGCCGCGCCTGCGCCAGCAGCAGCCCGCGCCCTCGCTGACCGAGCAGCTGATGAAGGGCAGCGACCCCCTGCTGCGCGAAACGGCAGCGCTGGTCCTCGGCGACGGCGGCGATCGTGCCGCCCTACCCGCGCTCCTCACCTGCCTCCGCGCCGACGACAATCGCTGGGTCCGCGCGGCCTGCGCCGAGGCGCTCGGGCGCCTGGGCCAGCCCACCGGCCTGCCCGCCTTGACGCAGGCGATCGAGCGCGAGAAGCACCCGCGCGTGCGCCGCGCGATCGCCCGCGCGCTCGTGCGCCTCGGTCAGCGCAGCGGCGTCTCCGAGCTGATGTGGCAGCTCGAGACCGGCGCGCAGCATGATAAGGCCGAGGCGATGCACCTGCTCGTTCACGCCTTCGGCCAGGCCCTTGGACAGGCGCCAGCGCCGTGGTGGCGGTTCTTCAACCAGCAGGGCTACCGCGCGCTGGCCGCGCGAGCTGCTGGGTCCACTGAGCTGCGCGAGCTCGCCGGCCTGCGCGGCGCCGATGGCCGACGCTGGGGCCCGCTCTTGATCGGTGCAGAGCCCGCGCGCTGGCTTCAGGTCTGCGCCGCCGTGCTGCGCGTCGATCCCGGCACGCGCCTGGCGATCGGCGCCCCTGAGCTGCTCGCGCTCGAGCGACGCCAGGGTCTGCCGCCGAGCGGCTGCTTGTTGCTAATCAGCAGCGACTGGCAGCACGCGCCTGCGCCTGCGCCTGCGCCAACCCCGCGGGCCCTCAAGCGCCTGGCACGCGCCGCTCGGCGAAAGGCGGCGGCCCCCACGCACGCGCCGCTCGCCGGACCTGGACTCACCGAGGGCGCGGTCCGCCTGCTGCTGCAACGTGCCCCGGGGCTGCTCGGCATCGGCATCGATGCGCCCCGCCTCGACCCGATCTCGCTCGCCGACGAACCCGCGCTACGCCTGCTCAGCGCGGCGGGAAAGCTCGTGATCACGCATCTCGATGGGTTGCGCGAGCTGCCGCAGCAGCGCCTGCGCGTCCTGCTCGTACCAGGCCAGCCCGCGCCGGCGCGCGCCAGGCCCGTGCTAGTCTTGGCGCTGATCCCCTGAGGCGGCGGCGCCCTCGAACTCCTCGCGCAGCTTCGCGTTCCACTCATCCGCCGTCGCCGCCACGGCGTCGAGCAGGTCGACGAAGGCCTCGAAGTCGAGCCCCTGCAGCCCTCGCAGCGCCCGCAGGCAGACGATGCCCCGCTGGCTATCGACGGCGAAGGCGGCGTCGCCGGTGGCCACCAGGTTGAGCTCGAGTAGTCGCCGAAAGAAGCCGGTCTGATCGTGCTCGGGCAACCGCATCGTCGGCGCGAGCAGCATCAGCACGCCGCGATCCTCGATCACGTTCAGACCGATCACCGCCGAGCCCCGGCGCATCGAGGCGTAGCCGTCCTCGTCCAGGGGATCGAACTTGACCCCGACCAGCTCGCCGAAGCGGGCGATGTATCCGTCAATCTGCTCGCGGAAGCTCATGCGTCACCCCATGCCCCTTCGGCGCCGAGTCTATCCCGAGGCCCATTGACTCACCACTTAGCGGCCCGTGTCGACCGCCAAGGCCGCGCCCGCCTCGGGCACTTCGAGCAGCGGCTCGCGCGCTCTGTACGCTGCCCGCTGGGCGTGCTAGCCCTTGGCCCCATGCTGCTCAAACGCCTGCTGGCCTACGGCCTCTACGTGGCGCTGGCCGCCACTTTGGTCTACTCCTTCTTCACCGGCCTCGGACAAACGGGCCGCGTCGCGGCGCGCGCCTGCGAGGCCCTCCAACCCGAGCGCGCAGCGACCGCGGCGCGGGACTTCACGCTGCCCGATCTCGCTGGCAAGCCGCAGCGTCTCGCGCAGCGGCGCGGCAAGGTCGTCCTGCTGCACTTCTGGGCCACCTGGTGCCCCCCCTGCATCGAGGAGCTACCTTCGCTCTACCGCTTGCAACGCGCCTTGGCCGGCGAGGCCTTCGAGCTGGTGACCGTCAGCGCAGACGAAAAGGCGGCGACGGTTCGTGAGTTCTTCAGCCAGAACAAGGTCCACGCGCTCCCCGTGCTGATGGATCCGGCGCAGGAGATACCCCACGCCTACGGCACAGAGAAGTACCCGGAGAGCTACCTCATCGACGCGCAGGGCGTGATCCGCTACCGCTTCATCAACCAACGCGATTGGGGTTCGCCCGAGGCGCTGAGCTGCATCCGCACCCTCCTGCGCTGAGAGCACCCGCGCCGGGGGGGGGCGCAAACGCCCGCTCAGGCGCCGCCGAGGCGACGCAGCCGGGCCAGGCTGAAGATTAGCGCCGCGAGGCCGGCGCCGATCGTCAGCCCCGCGCCCAGGTAGTAAGCGCCGAGCGCGCCGCGGATCCCTTCGTAGGTCGGCAGGGCCACGGCGCCCGCGATCAGCACGGTCTGCGCCAGCAGCAACTCGAGCGCCCAACGCCGCCGCAGCGTGCGCGCGACGAGCAGCACGACGGCCAGCAGCGCCAACGCCGCGCTGATCCACCCGAGGCCCTCCACCCCGGCGCGCAGCCCCTCGACCCGCACGTAATACCAGGGCAGGAAGGCGCCGAGGAAGCAGCCGCCGAGGGCCCACAGCGTCGCGCGATCCCGCGCGTGGAGCTGCCGCCGCACGCCGCCGAACCAGGCCGGTAACTCCCCGAGCAGGACGAGCTCGCGCGGCGCCGCTGGCGGTCCGGCTCCCTCCTCGCGCTCCCGCTGCCGCATCGAGCGCTTGACCATCGCCGGCACCTCGACCTCGACGATGCGCGTCGCCCGCTCACCCTCGCGATCGAGCGTCACGACCCGGGTCGCCAGCGCCTTCTCGCCGCGCCCGCCAGCCGCAGTCGCCTGATCCGTCGGAGGGCGCCCCTCCGCGCGCTCGTGCGGCTCGGCCGAGGTCATCACCGGATCGCCCGCGGGGCCGTCACGCGTAAGGAGCCGATGGCTGAGCGAGGGGGTCGCGCCCCCCTGCGCCGCCGGCTGCGGCCGCAGGGCCGCGACCCCGCCCGCGGGCTCGCCAGGCTCAGCCTCGGCGCAATGCTCGCAGTGCAGGGCGTAATCCGGCAAGACGCGGCGGCAGGTGGGGCAACGCATGCGTGACGCAGTATAGCCGAGACCACCGCCGCGGGGAGACCCCGCCGGACCGCCCGCCAGTCCGTCTGGAGCGGGGCCTCAGAAGCGGTTGCCGATCAACATGAAGAACTGATCGCCGCCCGGATCCATCAGGCCCCTTGCGTAGCCCAGGCGCAAGGTCAGCGAGAAGACGTAGCCCACGACCCACTCCGTCAGGAGCTCGGCGCCGACCCCGACCTTCAGTCGATCCCAGGCCAGGGCGCCAAAGAGCGCGTCACCGACGTCGCCGAAAGCCGTCAGATGCAGGTAGTTGACGTAGACGGGCAGCGTCGACAGCCCCCGCTCGAACGAGAAGAGGGGCATCCGGTACTCCAGATTGAGCAGATGATATTGATCGCCGAAGAGCGCGCCCGGATCGTAGCCGCGCAGATAGGAGCCGCCGAGCGGTCGCAGATCGATGACCGCGCGCACCAGATCCTGCTCGGGGAACCCGCCGAGAAAGAAGTAGCCGCGCCGGCGGAAGTCGCCGCGCGCCGCGCCACCGCCATAGCGCAGCGCCAGCACGTGCTGCTGCAGCCACGGCAGGGGCACGAACTCGCTCCACGACCACGTCAGCTCGGTGTTGTCGAAGCGGCTGCCCACGGCGCCGGCATCGACGCGCAGCGCGACGTCGATGCGGCGACCGCGCTCGGGGCTGATCGACTCGGCGTAGGACTCGACGTTGTCGTAGCTGAGACCGATGCTCAACCCCGCGCGAAGGCCAACCTCCGGTAGCTGCGGACTGAGCGTCGAGGGGAGCACCAACGCGCGTAGGGGCTCGGCCGCGCGCAGCCAGTTGAGATCGTAGCCCAGCGACAGACCGACGGCGTGCTCGGGCATGCGCAGCAGCGGCAGCGCCGTCGCGAGCGAGAGGCCGTAGTTCTGCTCGATGTAGCCGCGCTGAGCACCGTCGAGCACCAGGCCCCCGCGCTTGCTGACGGAGCGGCTGGTCCCGAGCCCCAGCGAGGGCCACCAGCGTTGATTGCGATAGGAGGCCGCGTAGGAGACGTAGCCGCGGTCGAGGTTGGTATCGAGGCGCAGACCCCAGCGATGACGACCGATCACGTCGGCGCCGTCGAGGCGCAGACCGACGCTGAGCCCGACCCCATCGTCGGCGACGTCGAAGGCCCAGGCGCGGGGGTAGAGCGTGCTCCAGGGCTGATAGGGCCGGGTGAAAGCGTCGCGCGGCGCTGCCAAGGCCGCGGCGCCGATCGGCGGCGGCCGATCCTCGACGTAGGGCAACGCCGGCAGGAAGCGATGGCGCTCGAGCGCCATCGCGTGCAGGTCGTAGCCCTTGGCGGAGAAACCGACATAATAGAGCTGTCGCTCGTCGGCGCTGACCGCCGGCGAGAACGCCCCCCCCAGCACGTTCGTCACCTGCCAGAGCGCCAGGCCGTCGAGCTCCACGCAGTAGATGTTGTAGATTCCCGTGCGATCCGAGCTGAAGTACACGCGGCGGCCGTCGGCCGAGAACTGCGGATCGAGATCCAGCGCGCGATCATCGGTGAGCGCGCGCAGCGCCCCGTCCGCCACCCGGACCAGCACCACGTCACGCCGGCCCCCGCTGCGCTGCTGCGAGACCGCCAGCCAACGCCCGTCGGGGCTGAAGCGCGGCGTGAAGAACTGCTCGCCCGGCGCCGCCCGCAGCAGCGTGCGCGGCGGGCCACCGCCCCAGGGAAGCAGCCGCAAGGCGCCCGATCCGAGCTCCTGGGTGACAAACACCACCCAGCGCCCGTCTGGCGAGACGTCGGGCTCGCGTGCCCGCAAACCACGCGTCAGCCGCCGCAGCGCCCCGTCACCCCGCCTTCGGGCGTAGAGATCGTGAAAGCTATTGAAGGTGCGCCAATTGACCGGCTGAGCATAAACGACGTGACGCCCATCCGGCGTCAGCGCCACCGTCTCCCCTCCGACGTGGTGCAGCCGGGCTCGGGTCGCGCCGTGCTGGGTCTCGATGATGCGGAGGACGTCGTGCCGACGGCCATCACCTTCGATAAAGGCCAGCTCCCGCCCGTCGCGGCTTAGCCGCGGTGAGCTCAGCGACCAACCATGATCCGTGACGCGCCGAAAGGGCGTCAGCCCGCGCTGCTCGACCACGGCCCGTTGCCGCGCATAGCGCCGCCGGAGATGGTCTTTGAACTGCTCGTAGAGCTGCTCGAAGCTCAGCCCGAAGACCTCTCGGGCCGCGCTGTTGAGCCCGTAGGGCAGCGGGCGTCCCGCGTAGCCATGACTGATCGCCGTCAGCTTCGCCTCGCCGTAGCGCTCGGCGAGGAAAGCGAGGAAGCGCCCACCATAGAGGTAGGGCACCGTGCCCCGCGGGTAATGGCGGGTCAGCGATGAGATCTGGTCGAGATCTAGCAGGCGGCCTTCGAGCACCGCGGCGCGCAGCATCATATCGTGCAGCGCGGCGCGATTGCGGCCGCCCGAGGTTAGCCGCGTCTCCTCGTAGACCCCGAGCCCCTCGATGAACCAGCGCGGCTGGAGCTGATTCGGAAACCAGGTCCGACCGAGCACGGCATTGACCAGCCGCGGCAGGCCATGAACCGTGTCGAGGTGAAGGATGTGCGTGTACTCATGGACCAAGAGCAAGAAGAGGTAGTCGTCGTAGTCGTGCAGCGTGTCGCGCGAGCCGGGGGCCGCCGCCAGCACCTGAATCGCGTTGTAGGGCACGACCGACGCCAACCCGTTGGCGCCATCGGTGCTATCCGTCACGACCACGTGCGTGCGGCCGCGCGGCAGGTGACGCAGCGCGGGTGCGAGCAGCGCATGCGCCCGCTCCGCCGCGCCGGCGACGCGCCGCGCCAGCGCCGCCTCGCTGTGGCGTTCGCTGACGTAGTAGTGCACCGAGAAGTGCGCCGTCGTCAGCGTGTACCAACGCCGCGAGGGTTCCTCGGCGCGCGCGCCCGTCACTAGGCTGAGCAACCCGAGCAGCAAAGCCGACGCCAGGGCGGTCGCGCCGACAGGCAAAGTCACGGCTAGCGTTGGCGGGCCCTGCCGCTGCCGCATCGGCTCATTCCGCCGCGCTGGCGTCCAGTTCGAGCGCCAGTGCGCGATTGACCACGGAGAAGCCCAGTCGCCGGTAGATGCGATCGGCCGCGTCGTTTCCCTGCCAGACCGTCAGCACTACTTGATCGGCCCCGCGCTCCCGACAGGCCTCGATCGCCGCTGCCAACAGGCGCTCGCCCACGCCAGCCCGTCGCGCGCCGACCGCGACAATCAGGTCGTCGAGATAGCCACGTCGCCGCGCGCGGGCCCAGCCGCTGCGCGGCGTATCGAAGACCTGTAGCCGCACCGCGCCGAGCACCACGCCCGCCCGCTCCGCCACCAACAGCGCCTGGGTCGGATCCGCCAGCCGCGCGACGAACTCGCGCTGCGCGCGCGCCAGGGGCGGCGCGCGAAAGAAGCCCGGCTGCAGCTCGCCGTGCGTCCGATCGAGCTCCTGCCAGAGCGAGCGCAGCGCCGGCCAGTCCACTTGCTCCGCGCGCCGCAGCGTCAGCGCGGGGTCGCTGCTGCTCCGCCGCGGCCGCGGGCGCCCTAGCGCGGCCACGGCTCGTCCGCGCTCGCGCCCGCCGTGGCGCCAGCGAAGGTCTCCTCCGGAAACATCTCGGCCATGCCCGCACGCACCTCCTCCTCGATCTCCTCCGCGGTCGAGAGCCCGAGGGCGCGCTGCGCCATGCGCTCGCCGTCGCTGCAGCGACCGCTGCGGATCACCGCCTTGACCCGCGGCAGGGCCCGCGGATTGATGCTGAAGGCCCGCACCCCCAACCCCATCAGCAACAACGAGAGCAAGGGATCGCCCGCCATCTCGCCGCAGACCGAGACCCCAATCCCGGCGCTCCGCGCGGCCTGCACTACGCGCGCGATCAGCCGCAGAATCGCCGGATGCAAGGGCCGAAAGAGATGATTGACCCGGTCGTTCACGCGATCGACGCCGAGCGTGTATTGAATCAGGTCGTTGGTGCCGATCGCGAAGAAGTCCGACTCGCGCGCCAACTGGTCGGCGATCAGCGCGGCCGAGGGCATCTCGACCATGATCCCGACCTCGATGCTGCTGGGGCACGCGCCGACCAACGCATCCCGACAGCGAAAGAGCAGGCTCTTGGCCTCTCGCAGCTCGGACACGCTCGAGACCATCGGGAACATCACCCGCAGGGTTTGACCCGCGGCGGCCCGCAGCAGCCCGCGCAGCTCCGCCGCGAAGACCTCGGGCTGCAGCAGCGAGAGCCGGATCCCGCGCAAGCCCATCGCCGGATTGGCCTCCACGGCCCCGAGTCCGAGCGCCCCCGGGCGCACCTCGAGGTCGCAGGTGCGAAAGGTCACGGGCAGCCCGCCGCAGCTCACCAACACCTGGCGCGCGCGCCTCAGGTGCTCCTGCTCACCCTCGTCCTCCGCTGCACCCTGAGGGAGGTAGTCGCTGCGATAGAGCCCGATGCCCTCCGCGCCCTGATCGCGCGCGAGCGACACGTCCTCGGGCGACCCAGCATTGGCCAGCAGGGTGACACGCACGCCGTCGAGCGTGACCGCCGGCAGGGTGCGGGCACCGAGCAGCTCGCGCAGCCGCTCGGTGCGCTCGCGCTGCAGCCGGCGGTAGTCCTCGGCCATCGCCGAATCGGGAGCGACGAGCACCTCGCCGTGCTTGCCATCGACGACCACCGTCTCAGCGTTGGCGATCTGCGTCGTCGCGCGTCGCACGCCGATCACCGCCACCATCCCGAGGGCGCGCGCCATGATCGCCGAATGCGACGTCGGGCCGCCGACCTCGGTGACAAAGCCCTGCACCTCGGCGCGGTGGAGCTGAGCGATCTCGGCCGGCGCCAGGTCATGCGCCACGACGATCGCCCGCGCCGGCACCGGCGCCGTGGTCGGGCGCTCGCCGATCAGCGTCACCAGCAGATGCCGCACCCCGAAGTCGACATCGCTGCGCCGCTCGCGAAAGTAACGCTCGTCGACCTGCTCGAAGACCTTCCTGATCTCGCGCGCCACCTCGCGCAAGGCCCACTCGGCGTTGACCCGCTTCTGGCGGATCAGCGCGGTCGTGCGCTCGATCAGATGCTTGTCGCGGACGATGAGGCGATGCGCCTCGAGGATCAGCGTGTCACCGCCGACCGCGGCGAGGCGCGCGCCGATCCGCTGCAGCTCGTCGTCCGTCGCCTCGACGGCCGCGTGGAAGCGCTGGATCTCCGTCTCGATGTTATCGCTTGGCAGCTTGCGCTGCGACACGCGCAGCCGTCGGCGGTCGATCAGGAAGGCCTCGCCGACCGCAAAACCCTCCGCACCAGCAATACCGCGCAAGCGCCGCACGCCGTATCCTACACCGCAACGGGCGCCGGCGCGCGAACGCCGCGCCGCGGCGCCCTAGCTCACCTGCTCGCCAAAGCGTCCCTCGATCAGCTCGCCGAGCGCGGCGATCGCCTGGGCGGCGTCCTCGCCTCGGGCGCGCACCGTGATGCCCGATCCCTTGTCCGCCAGCAGCATCAGCACGCCGACGACGCTCTTGCCGTCATGCACCCGGCCATCCTTCTCGACCTCGATCGCGCTGCCGTAGCGCGCCGCGAGCTGCACGAACTGCGTCGCCGTGCGGGCATGGAGCCCATGCTCGTTGCGCAAGGTGAAGTGTCTCTCGCAGGGCACCGGCCCCCCCGCCACTGACTCCGTCATCGCCTGCCCACTACCCTCTGTCATCGGCCCCACCTCGGCCTACCGGCGGCGCCGCCACGGCCCGCCACACGCGCGGCCATCCGACGCCGCGCCTAGCGCTGCACATCGCGATGACGGACGCGCACCGCCCGCTTCTCGCCGAGACGCTGCGCCAGCGCCTCGACAATGGCCACCGATCGGTGGCGGCCCCCCGTACAACCGACGGCGATCGTCAGGTACACCTTGCCCTCCGCCTGATAGCGCGGCAGCAGAAACTCCAAGAGCTCGCCCGTCCGCTCGTTGAACTCGACCGCGTCGGGCTGCTTCAGCACGTAGTCGGCGACCGGCGCATCCTCGCCGCTGAGGTCCTGCAGCTCCTTGATGAAGAAGGGGTTGGGCAAGAAGCGCACGTCGAGGACGAGATCAGCGTGCGAGGGCACACCGTAACGGAAGCCGAACGAGAGCAGCGAGACCACGAGCCCGCTCGTGCCGCGCTGATAACGATCCTGCACCAGCTGCTTGAGCTGATGCACGGTCAGCGTCGTGCTGTCGATACAGACGCTGGCGAGGGCCCGCATCGGCGCGAGCAGGCGTCGCTCCTCGGCCAGGCCGGCCAGCAGATCATCGCTCGAGAGCGGGTGGCGGCGCCGCGTCTGCGAGAAGCGCCGCGTCAGCTCCGTATCGGTGGCGTCGAGGTAGACCACCTCGAGCACGAAACCACGCGCCGTCAGCGCGACGTAGGACTCAGCATAGCCGGCGATGTAGTGCCGCAGACGCGCGTCGGCGACCAGCGCGACGTGGTCGACGCCCGGCTCCTGCTTCATCGTGTCGAGGAAGGCGTCGAGCAGCGGTTGCGGGAGGTTGTCGACGCAGTAGAAGCCGAGATCCTCCACGGCTCGCAGCGCCGTCGTCTTGCCGGCACCCGATACCCCCGTGAAGATGATCGTCGTCAGCTGCTCCACCCGGACTCCGTCGACTCGCCGCCACCGCGCGAGCCCACCCGCTACGCCCGCGGCGCCACCGCGTCAGGGCCACCACCGCCTCAAGGCCACCGCCTCAAGGCCACCGCCTCAAGGCCACCGCCTCAAGGCCACCGCCTCAAGGAACGTCGGCCGGCTGCGGATCGAGCGCGCGCTCGGCCGAACAGAGGATCTCGAACATCGCCTCCGGCGCCTCGGCGCGCAGCAAGCTCTGGCGAAAGTCGGCGCTCTTGCACAAGCGCGCGACGCGCGCCAGCGCGCGCAAATGCAGGCCGTTTGCCGAACCGGGGGCGACGATCACGAAGAAGAGGCGCGTCGGCTGTCCGTCCATCGCGCCGAAGTCGATGCCGTCGCGACTACGCGCCAGCGCCGCCACCATCGAGGGCAGGCGATCGAGCTTGCCGTGCGGGATCGCCACAAACTCGCCGATGCCGGTCGAGGCGAGACGCTCGCGCTGCGCCAGAGCGTCGCAGATATCCTGCGCGACATCGGCGCCTAGATCGGCCCCAATCACCCCAGAGATCTCGCGCAGAGCCTCGTCCTTGGTCTGCGCCCGCAGCTCGGCCACGATTCGGTCTTTGGAGATGAGGTTCGCGATCCGCATGTCGTCCATCGCTCACTACCTATCGCCCTGCCTACGGCCACTCGGGGCACCGCCTGCTCGACTGGGCTCCACCTAGCCGATTTCCCGCCGCGAATGCAAGCGCGCCCGCGGCCAGCTCCGCTCAGTACAGCTGTCGCCGCTTCGACGAGCTGAGAATATTCAACTGCTCTCGGTACTTGGCCACCGTGCGCCGGGCGATGTCGATGTTCTGCTCGCGCAGCAGCTCGACCAAGCGCTGGTCGCTGAGCGGCTGGCGCGCGTTTTCGGCGCTGATCAGCGTCTTGATCTTCTGCTTGACGCTCTCGCTGGCGATATCCTCGCCTGCGACGCGATTGATGCCGCTGTTGAAGAAGTACTTCAGCTCGAAGATCCCCTGCGGGGTATGGACGTACTTGCTCGTCGTCACGCGGCTGATCGTCGACTCATGCATGCTGATGTCCTCGGCGACGTCGCGGAGGATCAGCGGGCGCAGAAACGCCACGCCCTTGTCGAAGAACTCCTGCTGGAACTTGATGATGCTCTCGGTGACGCGGATGATCGTGCGCTGCCGCTGCTGGATGCTGCGGATCAACCACTGCGCCGAGCGCAGCTTCTCCTGCACATACTGGCGCTCGCGCGGTCCCGTCGACATCGCCTGGCGGTAGAAGCCCGAGATCTTCAGCTTCGGCAGCCCGTCGTCGTTGGGCACGACGAAGTACTTGTCGCCGACCTTATGCACATAGACGTCGGGCACGATGTAGATCGGCTCCTCCTCGGAGTAGAGCCGCCCTGGCTTCGGATCGAAGCTGGCGATGACCTTGACCGCCTCGACGATCTCGTCGAGCGGCTCGCCGAGGGCCTTGGCGATCGCCGGGTAGTTCTTGCGCTCGAGGTTGGCCATGTGCTGCGTGATCATCCGCGTGACGATCTCGTCGTCCTGGCCCTGGTGCTTGGCCTGCAGCAGCAAGCACTCCTCCAAGGTGCGCGCGCCGACGCCGACCGGGTCGAAGGTCTGAACCAGCAGCAGCACGTCCTCGGCGACGATCGGCTCGACCCCGACGCTGCGCGCGATCTCCTCGATCGTCGGCTCCCGCAGGTAGCCCGAGGCGTCGATGTTGCCGATGATCGTCATGCCGACGCGTTCCTCGTCCTCGTCGAGGTCATGCATCCGCAGCTGCCAGGCGAGGTGGTCGGCGAGCGACGCCTTGCGCGTGTAGGTCGCCTCCAGCGACGGGGCCTCTTCGGAGTTGCCGCGAAACGAGGGCAGCGGCGGCGCCGTCTGGTAGTGCTCGAGGTAGGCGTCCCAGTCGATCTCGTTCCCCGCGGCGGGCGAGACCACATCGACCTCGGCCGTGCGATCGGGCGTGCGGTCGGGCTCATGGGGCTCGTTGTCGACGCCCTCGAGCCCCATATCCGGCGGACGCACCTCCTCGCCCGGCTCCGGATCGACGCGCTCACGATCGGTCTCCTGCTGCTCCTCGAGGACCGGGTTCTCCTCCATCTCCTGCCGCACCATGTCGACCAGCTCCATCCGGGAGAGCTGCAGCAGCTTGATCGCCTGCTGGAGCTGCGGCGTCAGCTTGAGCTGTTGCGTCAGGCGGAGTTGCTGTCTGATCTCGAGTGCCATGAATTCCCCTAATCGACGGTCGCAGCCGAATTGAAGAGCATTCGCCCCATTCCTTCATCGGCCAGCACGCGCGCGGTCGGTCCCTGGTCCACCACGCGGCCGGCGAACATCACGACCAAGCGCTGGCAAAGCCGCGCCAGCACCTCGACGCGGTGGTCGGCCAGCACCACGGCCACGCCCCCCCCCGCCAGCAGCGCGATCGCCTGCGCCAGGGTCGCGGTCGCCTGCGCGTCGAGCCCGGCGAAGGGCTCGTCCAGGAGCACGACCCGCGCCGAGAGCGCCACGATGCGCGCCAACTCCAGCCGCCGGCGCTCGCCCCCGCTCAGCGTCCCGGCGCGCTGGCGAGCCTGCGCCGCCAGCCCAAAGAGCGCCAACAACTCGATCGCCCGCGCGCGCCGCAACCTCCGCTCCTTGACGCGCCGCAGCTCCAGGACCAGCTCCAGATTGCGCTGCGCATCGAGCCCCAGCAGCACGTTATTGCCCTGCGCCAAGTACCCGATCCCCGCGCGCGCGCGCCGCCAAAGCGGCCACGCCCCAATCGCAGTCTGATCGAGCCAAACAGCGTCGGCGGACCCCTGTAGCGGCTCGCATCCCGCCACCAGCCGCAACAACGTCGTCTTGCCCGCTCCGTTGGGCCCCACCACGCCCACGACCTCGCCGGCCTGGACCTCGAGGCGAACCCCATCGACCGCCACCCGCTGCCCCAGCCGGCAGGTCAGCGCGCTGGTTCGCAGCAGCGCCGGGCGCGTCGTGGCCGCGATCATGGTAGCGCGACCTCGGCGCGTTGCACGACCACGGCGCCATTCTCCAGGTCGACCTCGATCCAGCTCCCGCGCAGCGCCAGGCCTTGCTTGCGCGACGCGAGCCGCGCGTTCCCGCGCAAGGTGATCCGCGGCGGCTTCAGCAGCAGCGAGAGCGCGTCCGCGCTGCCCTCGCGGTCGCCGAGCCGCACGGTCACGCCCTCCCCCGCGCGCAGCCGATAGGGGCGACCACGCGCGTCCAGGTCGACCGTCACGCGCCCAGCCCTCAGCTCCAGTGATGCGCTGCGAACGCGGACGGCGCCGACCAACTCGAGCTCCGAGGCGCAGGCCTCGCCGCTCGCGCAGCCCCGATCACGGTGAAGCACCAGCCGGTTCGCCTTGAGCTTCAGGGCCAGGCCGGCTCCCTCCGGCAGGCCGCTCGCCAGCACCGAGCGCTGCCCCGGCTGCGCCGCCTGCGCCGTCGTGGTCGCGCGTGCCGCCGCGGGCACCGCTGCCGCCAGCAGCAGCCAGCTCGGCAACCACGCCCCACGCCTCCAGCGACCTTCCGTCGAGCGAAAGCTCAAAGCGCTCCCCTTCGATCCGCAGCCCCTCGCCCTCGAGGACAAAGCCCTCGCCGGCGACGACCCGCCGCGTGGTGATCCAGCCCGCGTGCCGTGCCAGTAAACGTGGGCCACCACCCGGAAAATCCAACCAAAGCCCCGTCAGCTGGGTCACCTCGGCGAGGCCCGTCGCGGCACCACCGTCGCCCCCCTGCTGCTCGGCAGCGGCTGCTTCAGGCCGACCGGCCGAGGGACCGTCCTGACCTCCAGGAATACATGTAAGTACGGACAATACCCCAGAAAATGCGAGGCTAACACCGACGACCACGGGTGTAAAGCGTTTCACTTCAAACGTGGTACGCAATTTGCTTGACATTCCGCTACGCTTTTCTTCGCCAGCGGTCCAGGCTCCACAGCCAGCTCGCCGGATCGGCCCGCACCCGTGCCTCCAGCGCCCCCGTCAGACGGGCCATCGCCTGGGGCAAAGCGCCACGCCCTCGCTCCAGCTCAAGCGCAGAAATCTCCGCAAATACATCGATTTCCGTGGTCGCTGAAGGCCGCGATGGCGCCCCCAGCGCAGCGTCCGCCGGAGCCAGCGGCCAGGCCACGAGCAAGGCCGCGCCCGTCGCCTGGGCCAGCGCAGCGGCCAGCGTGCTGGTCGGGGCGAGCCGACCAAAGAAGGGCACGAGGCAGCCGCCGCGGCGCAGGGGCTGGTCGATCAGCAGGGCCACCGCGCCGCCCGCGCGCAGCAGCGTCAACGCGCGGCGCAGGGCGCCCGGCCGGTCGACCCAGATCGTGCCGACCCCTGCCGCCTGGCGCCAGCGCTCGATCAGCCGCGTCCAGCGCGGGTCGTAGCTCGATCGCGCCAGCACCTGCAGCGGGACCACCCGCGCCAGCGCCGCCCCCACCAGCTCCCAGTTGCCGAGGTGCCCGCCGACCAGCACGATGCCGCGCCCGGCCGCCAGGCCGTCAGCCAGCACGGCCCGCGCCCGCGGCGTCAAGCCCAGCGCCGGCGCCGCCTGCGCCTCAGCACCCCAACGAAGCCGGAGCAGACACTGCGCCAGCGACTCGCCCAGGCGCGCGAACATCTGCCGCACTACCTGCCGGCGCTCCTGGGCTGAGGCGCCAAGCCCCGCCGCCTCGAGCTGCGCCAGCGCGCGCCGCCGCTCGGTAGCCGCCAGGGCGCAGGCCAGGCGCCCGATCGCGCGCCCGACGACGAGCGCGCAGCGCGCCGGGAGTCTGCCCCAGAGCGCGAGCACGCCGCGACCAAGCAGGAAGAGAGCCGTATGCCTGCTTCGCCGGCGCCAGGCGCGGCTGCGCTGGCGGCACGCCGAGGGCGCGTCGGTGCGCTGGGTCGCGCGTCCCTGCTGAAGCTCGGTCGGGGGCCGCATCCGCGTCGGCGCGCTGCGGTCAGTGCAGCGTCAGCGGCTCGCTGGCGTGGGCCGGCTCGGCGCCGCTGGCGACGCGGCCCGCCTCGCGCTTGATCCGCCCCTGCAGCGCCGCGCCGACGAAGCGGGCGAAGAGCGGATGCGGCTCGGTCGGGCGCGACTTGAACTCGGGATGAAACTGGCAGCCGACGAAGTAGGGATGATCCGGCAGCTCGACCATCTCCACCAGCACACCATCGGGGCTGCTCCCCGAGACGACCAGGCCCTTGGCCTCGAGCTGCTGCCGCAGCTCGTTGTTGACCTCGTAGCGGTGGCGGTGCCGCTCTGAGATCTCGCGCTGACCGTAGGCCAGCGCCGCCTGCGTGCCCTTGACCAGGCGGCAGGGGTAGGCCCCGAGGCGCATCGTGCCGCCCTTCTTGGCCACCGCGCGCTGGTGCTCCATCAGCGCGATCACCGGATGCGGCGTCTCGGGATCGAACTCGGTCGAGTTGGCGCCGGTCATCCCCGCGACGTTGCGCGCGAACTCGACCACGGCGAGCTGCATGCCGAGGCAAATGCCGAAGAAGGGCACCTGATGCTCGCGCGCCCAACGCACCGCCGTAACCTTGCCCTCGGTGCCCCGCTCGCCGAAGCCGCCCGGCACGAGGATCCCATCGAGCCCCGCCAGCAGCTCGTCAGGCCCCTCGCGATCGATGCGCTCGGAATCGATGTACTGCGCGACCACGCGGCAGCCGCTCGCGACCCCGCCGTGGGTGATCGCCTCGTTGAGGCTCTTGTAGGACTCGATCAGATCGACGTACTTGCCGACCACACCGATCACCACCTCGCGCTCGCTGCGGCGGATCGTCTCGACGATGCGCTCCCAGTGCTCGAGGCGCGGTCCGCGCGACCAGATATTGAGCAGCTCGGCGATCTTCTCGTCGAGGCCGTCGCGATAGAAGGCGATCGGCAGCTCGTAGATCACCGGCACGTCGCGCGACTCGAAGACCGCATCGGGCCCGACGTTGCAGAAGAGCCCGATCTTGCGCTTGAGATCGGCACCGAGCGCGCGCTCCGTGCGGCAGAGCAAGATCTCGGGCTGGATCCCAATTTCGCGCAGCTTCTGCACGCTGTGCTGGGTCGGCTTGGTCTTCAGCTCGCCGGCCGCGCCGAGGTAGGGCACCAGCGTCAGGTGGATGCAGATGCTGTTCTGTGGCCCGAGCTCGACGCGGAGCTGGCGGATGGCCTCGAGAAAGGGGAGGCTCTCGATGTCGCCGACGGTGCCGCCGACCTCGCAGATCAGCAGGTCGACATCCTCCGCGCAGCGCAGGATGTTGGCCTTGATCGCGTCGGTGATGTGCGGAATGACCTGTACGGTGGCGCCGAGGAAGTCCCCGCGCCGCTCGCGCGTGATCACGTCGAAGTAGATCTGGCCGGTGGTCGTGTTGTTCTTGCGGCTCATCCGAGCCGTGGTGAAGCGCTCGTAGTGGCCGAGATCCAGATCCGTCTCGGCGCCGTCGTCGGTGACAAAGACCTCGCCATGCTGCAGCGGATTCATCGTGCCGGGATCGACGTTGATATAGGGGTCGAGCTTCTGCAGCGTGATGTTGAGCCCGCGGTTCTCCATCAACGCGCCGATGCTCGCCGCCGCCAGGCCCTTGCCCAGCGAAGAGACCACGCCACCCGTCACGAAGATTATTTTTGTCGGCTTATTGGCCACGCCGGTGCCTCCTGGGACAGACCGCTGACCGCTCGCGCCGAGCCGCCCATCGCGGCTCGCATGCCCGGGAGCGGCGCTGGCGACGGCTCACGCTCGCGCAACGCTCGCTCCACCGCGGGCAGGTCGGCGGGAGTATTGATCGCGCCCGCCGGTACGTCTACGGCCGTCACGGCGATCGCCCAGCCGGCCTCCAGGGCGCGGAGCTGCTCGAGGCGCTCGCCCCGCTCGCGGGCACTCGGGGAGAGCGCCGCAAGGCGCTGCAGCGTGGGGCCGGCGAAGGCATAGACCCCCAGGTGCAAGAGCAGGCGCGCGTCGGCGCACCGGGGCGCAGAGCGCCCAAAGTCGAGGGCCCGCCCATCGGCGCCCAGGGCGACCTTCACCGCATGCGGATCCTCGAGCCATCCCGGCGGCGTGCAGGTGGTGGCCACCGTGCCGAGCGCGCCACGCTCGGCGGCTGCCAGCGCCCCGAGGAGGTGCGCAGCGCTGACCAGCGCTTCATCGCCCTGCACGTTGATCACCCAGCGCGCCGCCCACCGGCGCGCCACGGCGGCGACGCGGTCGGTGCCGCAGGCGAAGGGCGACGCGTCGACGACAACCTCCGCGCCGCTGCCCGCTGCGGCGGCGCCGATCCGCGCGTCGTCAGTAGCCACGATCACGCGGTCGGCCACCCCGGCGGCGGCGACGCGACGGGCCACGTGCCAGATCAGCGGCGCTCCAGCCAGCTCGAGCAGCGGCTTGCCCGGCAGGCGCTGCCCACCGAGCCGCGCCGGAATCACCGCCAGCCGCTCGATCACGGCGCGCGCGCCCCGCACCGCTCACGAGACGCGGCGCGCGTGCGCGTCGTCAGCGCCGCATGCAGGGGCGTGGCGCTCAACGCGGCCACCCAAGGCTGCGGCGCCAGGCGGAGGGCTGAACCTCCCCCGCCGCCGTCGCCTCGGCGCTGGCTGCCGCCCCACCGGCGCCCGACGGCGCCCCCCAGACCGTCTCGAGGGCGGCCGCGGCCACCGCCGCCGGCGAGGGCTCGGCGAGGGCCTGCGCCTGAGCGGCGCAGAGCTCGTCGCGGTGCCGCTCCAAGGAGCCCGTATCGTAATCTCCGGCGGCGAAGGCGGCCTGCGCCACCACAGCGCGCAGGAAGGGCAAGTTGGTGGCGATGCCCGCGACGCGGTATTCGCCCAGCGCCCGGCGCATGCGCGCGATCGCCTGCGCGCGATCCTCGCCCCAGACGCAGAGCTTCGAGATCAACGGATCGTAGTGGCTCGAGATCTCGGCACCGGCGTAGACGCCCGAGTCGTCGCGCACCCCGGGCCCCCCTGGCTGCCGCAGCGCGCTGATGCGCCCGGGGCTGGGAAGCCAGGTGAGCGGATCCTCGGCGTAGACCCGACACTCGATCGCCGCGCCGCGCGGGCGCAAGGCCTCCTGCGTCCAACGCAGGCGCTCGCCGGCCGCGACGCGGAGCTGCTCGCGCACCAGATCGACGCCGCAGCAGAGCTCCGTGATCGGATGCTCGACCTGCAAGCGGGTGTTCATCTCAAGGAAGTAGTAGCTGCCCGTCGCGCGATCGAAGAGCAGCTCGACCGTGCCGGCGCCGACATAACCGACCGCGCGCGCAGCGCGCAGCGCCAGCGCCCCCATCGCCTCGCGCGTGGCCTCGTCGAGCACCGGGCTCGGCGTCTCCTCGACGACCTTTTGGTGGCGTCGCTGCAGCGAGCAGTCGCGCTCGAAGAGCTGCAGCGTGGTACCCGCCGCATCGGCGAGCACCTGGATCTCGATGTGCCGCGGCCCTTCGATCAGCTTCTCGAGGTAGAGCGTGCCGTCGCCGAAGGCCGCCAGCGCCTCGCGACGCGCGGCGTCGAAGGCACGCGCCAGCTCCTCCTCGCCCCGCACCGCGCGCATGCCCTTGCCGCCGCCGCCGGCCGTGGCCTTGAGCAGCACCGGCCAGCCGAGCGCTCGCGCCGCCAACAGCGCCGCGTCCGCGTCGGCCAGACCCACCGCCGCGTCCGCCGCGCCCCCCTGCCCGCCAGCTCCAGCGCCGCCGGCCGCCCCATGGGTGGCCCCATGGGTGCCAGGCACCACCGGCACCCCGGCCCGCGACATCAGCTCGCGCGCGGCGATCTTGTCGCCCATCTGACGCATCGCCGCTGGCGGAGGCCCGATGAAGACCAGCCCCGCCGCGGCGCAGGCCTCGGCGAAATCGGCGTTCTCCGCGAGAAACCCATAGCCCGGATAGATGGCCTCGGCACCGCTGCGGCGCGCGGCCTCGAGAATCCGATCGCCGTCGAGGTAGCTCTCCCGAGCCGGGGCCGGCCCGATCGGCAACGCGACATCCGCCAGGCGCACATGCAGACTGCTGCGATCGACTGCCGAGTAGACGGCCACCGTCGTGATGCCGAGCTCACGGCAGCTGCGGATCGCGCGCACCGCAATCTCGCCGCGATTGGCGATGAGGACGCGTTTGAACAAGCGCGGGCGAAGGTAGCGCGCGCCGCGGTCGGGCGTCCAGCGGGCCCTCGCGGCGCGCGGTCGCGCTGCCCTCACTCGCTGCCCAGTCTCAGTGCACGAGCGCCGGATCGAGCGCTAGCGGCCTGCCGCGCAGCTCTGACACCGCCTGCGCGCCGCGGCCGATCAACTCCAGCTCCTGGTCGCCCAGCCGCGCCTTGACCACCGACCAGCCGGCCAGCGCGTCGCTGACCCAGACCACGCCGGCGGCCGAGGCGGAGGCCGCGCCCGACGCCTTGCCGGCGGCCGTCCGCCCCGCGCCGGCGCCAAGCAAGAGCCGCCGCGTGTCGAACTTGCCGGCAGCCGTGCGGACGACCTCGCGCCCCACCTCGCGCGCGTCGCGCAAGGTCCCCGCCGCAAAGGGCACGCGTTGCCTGGCCAAGGCCTGCGTCGGCAGGATTAGCGGCGCCTGTCCCGGCGGCTGCACAATCGCCCGCAACACGCGCCCCGCGGCCGCGGCAGCAGGGTCGCCCGCCGCACCAGCAGCCGCGGGCACGGGCGCCGGCGCCGCCAGCAGCAGCCGCGTGATCATCGTGCGGCGCTGCGGATCGGTGAAGCTCAACTCGAACCACTGGCCGCCCCTCTCGCGCTCCAGGGCCGCGAGGCGGAGCAGCACCACCTCGCCTCGCCGGCGGTTGACCAGCGCGTAGCGCACCCAAACCCCGGGCGCCGTGCCCCCCACCTGCACCTCGATCGGCGGGAGCCCCGGCGGCAGACCCTGCGCCCACGCCCGCGCGCCGAGGTGCGCACCCAAGACTCCGAAGGGCGCGCCACCGAAAAGCGCGCCACCGAGCGCGATCGCCGCCAAGAAAGCCCTTGCGCGACTACACATTAGGCCCTCTTATCAGCCGCGCGGCGATTTGCCAACGTCGCGCTGGCTGGGCTAGGATACGAGTGCCCGCGGGAGGCTTCTACACGATGCGTACGCCCGTTACCGTCAAGATTAAGTTCAAGTGCTCGACCATCGATCAGTTCGCCGAACGCTATGCGGCCGACGTGAGCGATGCGGGCATCTTCATCCGCACGCCCAGGCCGCTGGCCACGGGCACGCACATCTCCTTCGAGTTTCAGTATCAAGACGGCTCGCCGCTGCTCTCGGGAAACGGCACGGTCGTCTGGGTCCGCGAGCACAACCCCGCTTCAGCGGCCGCGAAACCGGGCATGGGCGTGCGTTTCGACCAGCTCCCGCCGGAGAGCCGCGCGATGCTGCAGCAGGTCGTCGCGCGCAAGGAGCGTAGCGACGCGTTCCAGCAGACCCCGATCCGGGTCTCCAACACGTCGCAGGACGCACTGCACGCCATCGACCTGCCGACGCCCGCGGTCATGATGCCCTGGGCCGCCGCCGCGCAGGAGCCGGAGTTCGAGACCCTGCCGACCTCGCAGGTGGGCAGCTCCTCCGCCGCGCTGCGGGACGCCTACGGTCTTGGCCCCTCGGGCGCCTTGCCGCCCCTCACGCCCAGCGCGGGGCCCAGAGAGCGCGCGCCGGAGCAGCCCCCCCAGCCCTTCCAGCCCTTCCAGCCCTTCGGCTCCGATGTTGACCTGCTCTCGAGCGCCGCCGAGCAAGGCGAGTCCGCGCCGCCTTCCGTGCCGGCAGCCGCGCCCTCCGTGCCCTCGGTGGCCCCCGCCCTCGGCTTTGGCAGCGACGCCGCCGCGCCGCCGCGCGAGCTCGGCGACCTCTTGAGCAGCAGCAGCTCCGCGTCGCCGAACGGCGACCTCGCGCCGGGGCGACAGGAGCGCCTCGAGGACATCGTCTTTGGCGACCAGGAGGCGCCCGCGCGGCAAGACGCGCACTCTGGCGCCGGGCCGCTGGTCGAAGAACCCGTCGCGGCCTCGTTCGCGCCGCGGGGCGCGGGAGCGCGACGGGCGACGCGGCGCAAGACGCCAGGCTGGCTCGTTCCCGGCCTCTTGATCGGCTTCGCCGTAGCCGGCGTCCTGGCGTTCTACGCGCTGCGACCGCCACCGGGTGCCACCGTCGGCGGTGAGGGCGAGCCGCTCGGCAGCTCGGTTGCCAGCAGCGGCACGGCCACACCAGCACAAGAACCCAGCGCGACGCCCAGCCCGACGCCCGCCGCGGGTGTGAGCATGGGCGTCGAATCGACCCCCGCTGGGGCCCGCGTGCTGGTGGACGGCAGCGACACAGGCAAGCTTACCCCCGCCGAGCTGACCGAGCTCGACCCCGAGCGCGAGATCGAGATCGCCCTCGACCTGCGCGGCAAGAAGCTCTTCCGCACCAAGCAAAAGCCGACCCCGCGCCTGCCGCTCACGGTCGACCTGAGCGCCTCCGCGCTGCGATCGATCCAAATCCTCTCCACGCCGCCCGGCGCGACCGTCTTCCTCGACGGCGTGCGCATCGGGGACACGGCCACCCTCCACGCCCTGGCGCCAGGCGCGCCAGACAAGACCGTGGAGCTACGCCTGAGCAAGCGCGGCTTCACCGACGTGACCAACCGCATCGATCTGGCCACCGCCAACTGGGAGCGCGACGGCGAAAACGAAGTGCTGAAGGTGGACCTGGTGCTCAGCGCCAAGGACGAGACCGCGGCGACGGCGGCCGCGCGCAGCGAGCCGTCGACCCGCGTCGAGCGTACCGCCCGCCCTGCCCCCGCCGGCAAGACGCCGTCCGGCAGCGCGTCCCGCGGCGTCCGTGACCCCGGACGTCAACCCGTCGGAGCCGGCCGCCCCCGCGCCGCCTCCCGCCGTACGCCCGGCAGCACCCCCTGCCCCGCCGCCCGCCGCCGAGGCCCCAAAGGAGCCCGTCATCCGCACCCCCTCCTGGGGCGAGTAGCCCAGCCAGGGCAACTAGACGCCCAACTTGACGCAAAACGCCCCCCTGGGCATACTGCGTCCGGTTTGAGCGCGAAGCAGTACCCGCGCCACATCATTCCGGCATAGCTCAGTCGGTAGAGCAGGCGGCTGTTAACCGCCTGGTCGGGGGTTCGAGTCCCTCTGCCGGAGCCATTCAAAGTCGCCCACCAACTCGGGTGGGCTTCATGGTTTACAGAAGCCCCGGCGGGCAACCGCCGGGGCTTCGTCTTGAAAGGGCCAGTTCTCGCTGGCCTTTCCGCCTCCCGCCTCACCGCCGGCTCTCGGCACCGCGCTCGCAGAGATCACGAAGACCGCCTCGGGCACCCGTCTCGGGCCGATCGTGCTCTCCGAAGCGGAGAGCGGGGAGAGAGCACGGGGCGTTGGTTGACAGCGAGGGCCTCGACGGGCGGGAGCGGGAAGGCTTGGTTGACCCCATCTTGACCATCCCAGCGCGCAAGTAGTTGGAATCATGCGACTCCTGATCAAGCCGTAGATACAAGTCGGCCTACGCTGCTGGCCTCGGGTCGATACGGGAGGCCATCTGGTCTTGGTCGACGAGGTGCTCGAGGTGCAGGCGAGCGAGGAGCTCTCGCTGGTCGACGTTGGGCTGGGTGGCGATGTAGGCGACGGACTCGTCGGGCCCAGTGGCGACCATGTTGAGATGGCCTGGGGCCAGCTCCTCCGAAGGCCGTGGGGGGCGGTCATAGTTTTTCCCGCTCTCAATAGGCGTCGCTCCAGCGTGCGCTCGAGCAAGAGCGCAAGCATGCACAGCGACACGTGCGCGCGAACCTTCGGGTCGGTGTGATGAAAGACGGGGCGCAGCTCGAGGTCGCTCTTGATGGTCTGGAAGTCCTTCTCGACCGCGTCCTTGGCGCGATAGAGCGCGACCATTTCAGTGGCGCTCTGCGGCAGGTCGGCGTGGGCGACGAGCAGCACAAAGCCGTCGGTGCTGCGACGCTTGCTCCAGGCGGCTTCGTCGAAGGCGAGCGAGACGACGAAGTGCTTGTGGCCATCGTCGTCCTTCTCGTCGATCTTCACCTTGTAGATCGACAGCATTGAGCGAGAGGCAAGCTTTCCGGTGATGTCGGAGTAGACCGACTCGCGCGTCGCCTTGTTGCCCTTGCGGCGCAGGCGCGTATTGAGGTCGCGTACGTAGGCCTTGACCTCGGCGCGATGGCGCTCGCCCATCGCCCGCATGTCCACGAACATCTGCGGGTTGAAGTACAGGACCAGCCGCAGCGACACATCGATCGTGCTCTTCTGCTGGAAGCGCTTGGGCTTCTGCGACGGGTCCATCGGCCTGGCGCTTTGTCCGTGCTCCACCAGCGCTCGCCGTTGTGCTGCCTTGCTTCGCAGCGTCGCGATGGCGCGCAAGGTGCGATCGGCGACGTAGCCGTAGTTGCCGGCGAGCACCTCCTTCTGCAGCGCCTCGTCGAGCCGAATCAAGGTCATGATCTGGGTCATGCGGGCTCGAGTCACCCCAAGGTGTTTGGCGATCTCCGACTGGGTCTTGAAGGTCTTTTCTTCGAGCTGCGTGCGGTAGGCACGAGCGCGGTAGAGCCACAGCGCGCCGCCTTCAAGCTTCTCGGCATCCACATCGGGCTCCTCGATTTCTGACACCAGGCGAAGGCCACGTGAGGTGATGCCGAGGTCGAGCACGTAGAGCTGCTCGTCGACCTTCTGCATGCCGGCCGCGCTGACACGCGTCCCTGCCTCGGTGATGAGACGCTTTCGCTCCACCTCGTCCTCGCTGCCGCCGAGGTCGCGGAGCCTCTCGCTCGGCAGCTTGTCGGTGTAGCTATGGATTTCGGAGCGGCGCACGGCGGTCAAAAAGCGCAGCTCACTCTGGCAAAGCCGCGCCACCGCGCCCGCCGAGCCCATGGCGCGATCGAAAACGATAGGCACTCCTTGCGCCCACTGCTTTCCCTCGACGGTCTCCACGAGATCATGCAGCGCTTTGCCGTCCTGGGTGCGTCCCGGCAGGGTGCTCCAGCGTAGGGGGTAGCCGTGCTCGTTGCACAGAAGCAGGATGCCGATCTTGTGGCGGTTGTGCAGCCCCTCCTTGGTGCGGCTGCGCTGGGCGAGATCGGGACCACGCCCCTCAAACCAGGCGTCGGTCACGTCGGTGAAGAGCGTCGCGAAGGTGCCGTCGCGCTGCTCGTACCGGCGCACGAGCCCGTCTTGAAGCTCGGTCTCGACGCGGTCGAGTTTGTCGAGCACGCGATGAATGCGCGTGTTGTGGAAGTGCGCCGGCGCCACGCCGAGCAGCTCCGGCAACGCGGTACGTGGGAACCAGCGTTGCGCGTAGAGCTTGGAGCTCGGCGTCACGCATCTCTGGATCGTGAGCGCGCAGATCACCTCGGCGGAGCGAACGGCAACGTCCCGCTCGGGGATGAGCCGATGCAGCAGCTCCGACAGCTCCCACCCGCGCCACATCTCGAGCGCGACAGCGACGTCGAGGTACCCGAGATTGGCGAGCACTTTGGCCCGCCACTTCGGAACCTCGGGTAGCACCACGCTCTTGGCATTGCGTGACGCCTCCAAGGCGAGGCGGAAGTTTGCGATCTCCTGATCGGAAAGCTGACCCAGGCTCGCGAGCACTCGATGGACCGGCAAGCCATCGTCGCGGCGGTAGCTTTCAACGAGCTGTGCATATCGCCGGACAGTCTTGCCGCTTTTGGCCTTGACGACTCGCAGATGCATACCTGTGCCTACGCTATATCGGCGTCGTTGTCACTATGCCCACCAACAAAGGCTCATAGCTGCTCGTGCGGAATCGTATTTGTGCCTACTGTGGGTCGGGGCGCAATCGGGCAACCGCCCGCAATCGCAAAGCTTTGGGTCAATTCGACGCAATCAGGTGATCAAGATGGGGTTGACAGGCGGTGGTGCGACTGCGTCGAGGCGGTCCTCGCGTCGAGTGAAGCGACCGGGTCCCGGACCGTTCCGCGAACCCATCGCGAACCCGGCGTCGCGATTGCGCGAGGCGGTCACGACGTCGGTGCGCAGCACCATCTCCGAGGTCACCGAAATTGCTGGTTGTCTGATTCCTTTCCGAGGAATAGAATGCCTTTCGTTGGATTCCTTTGCCTGGGCCTAAGGAGTGGTTTCGGCCCGGCCTGGAGAGCGTACGTGACGAACGACGAGGTCCTAACGGTCAAAGAGGTCGCCACGATTCTCAAGCTGGCCGAGAAGACGGTCTACTCGATGGCCCAGCGAGGAGAGCTGCCGACGTTCAAGGTCCGGGGGCAGTGGCGGATACGGCGGACGGACCTTGACCTCTGGCTCGAGCAGCAGCCGAAGGGAGAGCCCGTGGCCAAGAGTGGTCAGCCACCGTCGAAGAACGAGGCCCCGCGCACGACGCGACGCGGAGGTCGGGTAGTATGATCAAGCTTGAAGAACTCCAGCCCAAGACCGTCCTGCGCGGCATCCTGCCGGACTGCCTGGTGACGGTCGCCAGCGTTCAGTGGTTCGGGTCGGAGGCCCTCGAACTCACCTACAAGGACCCCGGCGGTCGTGTGTTCAACCAGCTCCTCTACCGCCACGACGAGCAGCGTCTGGAGATCGTAGAGCAAGGAAGGCCTTGGAGCTTCGACGGAGACGGTGCGCTCTTCCGGCTCGTGTCCGAGGCACACAGAATCCGTCTCGCGCACCTCTTCGACCCCGTTCTCGCCGTACATACATCGCTCGTCGATCCGCTGCCCCATCAGATAACGGCGGTCTACGAGGCGATGTTGCCACGCCAACCGCTGCGGTTTCTCCTCGCCGATGACCCGGGCGCGGGAAAGACGATCATGGCGGGACTGCTCATCAAGGAGCTGATCGCGCGTGGCGACCTCACGCGCTGTCTCGTCGTTTGCCCGGGAAGTCTCGCGGAGCAGTGGCAAGACGAGCTTTATCGCCGCTTCCATCTCCCCTTCGACATCCTGACCAACGACAAGCTGGAGGCGGCCCGCACCGGCAACTGGTTCCTCGAGAACAATCTCGTGATCGCACGACTCGACAAGCTCTCGCGCAACGAGGACGTGCAGCAGAAGCTCCAAGCGCCGGATTGCCGCTGGGACCTCGTCGTCTGCGACGAAGCGCACAAGCTCTCGGCCACGTTCTTCGGCGGCGAGATCAAGTACACGAAGCGCTATCAGCTCGGACAGCTGCTCTCGACCATCACGCGCCACTTCCTGCTGATGACGGCGACGCCGCACAACGGCAAGGAAGAGGACTTCCAGCTGTTCATGGCCCTGCTCGATGGTGACCGCTTCGAGGGGCGATTTCGCGACGGCGTCCACGTGGCCGACGTCTCCGACATCATGCGCCGCATGGTGAAGGAACGGCTGCTCAAGTTCGACAGCACGCCGCTTTTCCCGGAGCGCATCGCCTACACGGTGCCGTACAAGCTGTCGGACCCCGAGGCGCGGCTGTACAAGGAAGTCACCGACTACGTGCGCGACGAGTTCAACCGTGCCGAGGCGCTCCAGAACGACAAGCGCGCCGGCACGGTAGGCTTCGCCCTGACCATCCTGCAGCGGCGGCTGGCCTCGTCGCCCGAGGCCATCTACCAGTCGCTGCACCGACGACGCGAGCGCCTGGAGAAGCGGCTGCGCGAGTTGGAGCTTCTCCAGCGCGGTGCTGTTGCGACAGCTCTCGCGAGTGCAATACCCGTTCTCGACGACGAGGACGTCGAGGATCTCGAGGACGCGCCCGACAACGAGGTCGAAGCCACGGAGGAGCAGGTACTCGATCAGGCTACCGCCGCGCGCACCATCGACGAGCTCAAAGCAGAGATCGCAACACTTGCGCGCCTGGAGTCATTGGCGGCGTCAGTCCGCCGAGATGGAGAGGACCGCAAGTGGCGTGAGCTTGCGAACCTGCTCGCGGAGATCTTCACGCCCACGGCCATCGCGAATCGGGTCGCCGAGCCGATCACCCCATATGGCAAGGAGATCCCCAGGCCAACGCCGTCTCCGAGGCAGAAGCTCGTGATCTTCACGGAGCACCGAGACACGCTCAGCTACCTTGAGAACAGGATTACTACGCTTCTGGGGCGAACGGATGCCGTCGTCATCATTCATGGCGGCATGGGTCGCCAGGAACGCATGAAGGCGCAGGAGTCTTTCAAACACGATCCAGAAGTGCAGGTTCTTGTCGCCACCGACGCCGCCGGGGAGGGCATCAACCTTCAGCGGGCCCACCTGATGGTCAACTACGATCTGCCGTGGAATCCGAACCGTATCGAACAGCGGTTCGGGCGCATTCACAGGATCGGACAGACCGAGGTCTGCCATCTGTGGAATCTCGTGGCGGATGAGACGCGCGAGGGTGACGTCTATCGCACACTCCTCGAGAAGCTCGAGGAGGCGCGCAAGGCGCTGGGCGGTCAGGTATTCGACGTCCTCGGCAAGCTCCAGTTCGAAGGGGCCGCTGCGTCAGCTCCTTATCGAGGCCATCCGATACGGGGAGCGCCCCGAAGTACGTGCGCGCCTGACGCAGGCCGTCGCCCATGCCGTCGATCGCACGCAGCTCCAGGATCTTCTCGAAGAGCGGGCGCTGGCTCAGGACGCGATGGACGCAAGTCGCGTGCAGCGGGTGCGCGAGGACATGGAGCGGGCAGAAGCCCGACGCCTGCAGCCCCACTATATCGAGACGTTCTTCCTTGAGGGCTTTACCACAGGGCCTGCCGCTCGCGGCCTTCGTCTGCCCTGGCCATCCGCTGCTCGATGCGACGCTCGACCTCACGCTCGAACGCCACCGCGACCTGCTTCGTCGCGGCACGGCGCTCGTGGACGAGCGCGATCCCGGTGATGTTCCCCGCGTCCTCTTCTACCTTGAGCACGCCATCCAAGACGCAAGCATCACGCGCAGTGGTGAGCGCCGCACCATCTCGAAGCGGATGCTCTACGTGGAGCTCGACGCGTCAGGCACTGCGCGCCACCTGCACTACGCGCCGTACCTCGACTACCGGCCGCTTCAGCAGGAAGACCCGTCCGTACAGGTCATTCTGGATCGTTCCGAGTGCGCCTGGATCGCCCGCGACCTCGAGCAGAAGGCGCAGGGACACGCAATCGCCAATGTGGTCCCGGAGCACCTCCAAGAGGTGCGTGGCCCCCGCCTGACGTGGATCCAGAAGACGCGTGCAGCTGTCAAGGATCGGCTGACCAAGGAGATCGGGTACTGGGACCACCGCGCCGAGGAGCTCAAGCTCCAGGAGCAGGCGGGCAAGCCAAACGCCCGCCTGAACTCGCAGGAGGCGCGACGCCGGGCCGACGAGCTGCAAGGACGTCTCCAGAAGCGCATGGAGCAGCTCGACCTCGAGGGGCAGATCTCGGCGCTGCCGCCGGTGATCCTCGGCGGGTTAGTCGTGGTTCCCATGGGCTTGCTCGCGAAGATCGACGGGCGGGCGGTGGTAAGCACAACATCAGCCATCGACACGCAAGCATCGGCAGCCCGGGCACGCGCGATCGTCATGGAGGTGGAGGGACGGCTCGGGTTCGAGCCCACCGACCGCGAAACCGAGAAGCTCGGCTACGACATCGAGAGCCGAGAGCCGGGCACGGGCAAACTCCGATTCATTGAAGTCAAGGGCCGGGTCTCGAGTGCCGCGACGGTCACTGTCACGAAAAACGAGATCCTCTATTCCCTCAACAAACCCGACGACTTCATCCTGGCCATCGTCGAGTTCCTCGAAGACGACACGCATCGCGTGCAGTACGTTCGCCGCCCCTTCCAGCGTGAGCCCGACTTCGGCGTGACGAGCGTGAACTACAGCTTGTCAGAGTTGATCGACAAGGAGAGCCGCCGAGATGACAGAGAATCAGACAACCGCTGGTCTCGGTGCTTGGTTCCAAGAGCGACCGAAGTGGATGCAGGAAGCAGCCCGTCTTCTCTTGACGAAAGGTCGTCTCGCGGATGAAGACCTATCCGCCCTCCTCGACAGATGTCTTCGGGAGGACGATTCAAGAGACACGACAACTGCTGCGTCCTTCCCAGCGAACGCTTTTCATGCCCAAAGTGCATCCGCATTGCGCTTACGCACTATCGGCAATGTCAGAGGCATCAACGCGCTTGCGCCCCGTAGCCCCCTGGACTTCGGACTAGACGACATGGCCGTCGTCTACGGTGGTAACGGCTCCGGCAAATCCGGCTATGTCCGCATCCTGAAGCACGTCTGTGGCGCGCGCAGTCCCGGCACGCTCCATCCGAACGTCTTTGAGAACGCCGGCGCTACGCAGTCGGCAGACATCAAGTACAGCGCCGACAATCAAGAACGCCAGGTGTCCTGGAGTACCAGCGACGGAGTTCAGTCCGACCTCCGTCCCGTGGATATCTTCGATGCCGATTGTGGCCGCATGTATTTGGAAAGCGAAAGCGAGGTAACATATGAACCGCCGGCACTTTTGTTTTTCTCCGACCTGATCGCTGTTTGCGAGCAGGTTGCGAGGCGGATTGACGGCAAGTTGGGAAGGTGCGCATCGCAAAAGCCCCAGATGCCTGCGGGCTGCGCCGACACAGCGGCGGGCGAATGGTACACGGCACTGAGCGCGACAACTCCACCCGGGGAGATTTCCACACGCACACGGTGGGACACCGCGGACGACACATCTGTCGATGACTTAGAGAAGCGATTAGCGGAAAAGGCCCCTGCCGACAGGGCCAAAGAACTACTCGCGAAGAAGGGTCATGCGGAGAGTCTGATCCGGGGATTCGAGGATCTTCTTCCGCAACTCTCCGATGAGAACTGCCGCCGCATCATTAAGCTCAAGAAGGAAAAACTCATCAAGCGTGAAGCCGCACAAGCCGCGGCCACCAAGGTATTCTCCGGCGCTCCTCTGGAGGGCATCGGAACTGACGCATGGAAACTACTGTGGGAGTATGCGCGTCGTTACTCTGAAGCCCACGCCTACCATGCCCAAGCATTCCCGCATCTTGCACCCGAGGCCAGATGCGTTCTTTGTCACCAGCCCTTGTCAGATGATGCTCGCCAGCGCCTCGCCTCCTTCGAGGAATTCGTCAAAGGGCAAGCGGAGAAGGACGCGAATCATGCGGAGAAGACCCTCGAAGATGCGATGACCGCTATTGGGGACGTACCGACCGACCAGACAATCAAGACGCAATGCGATGCCGCAGGACTGGCATACGAAGGAGATCTGCCCCGGTAGTCGTGTCCGTGGACGCTCTTCGGCAACGCAAAGCGAAGTTGCTGGATGGCGAATCGCTCGATGCGTTGCCTGCCGCTCCGGATTGTACGTCATGGTTGCGGGAGGCGAAAAGACAGGCATCCGAGTACGTTGATGGGGCCAAGAAGTGTCAGGAAGACGCGGCGTCCGATACTCGGCCGCAGCTTCAGAGTCAACTGCGCGAGCTGAAGGCAAGGAAATGGCTCTCCGAGCAGAGCGCGGCCGTTGAGGCAGAGATAGAAAGGCTGAAAGCCGTTGACCTCTTGGAAAAGGCGAAACGCCTGACGGACACGCGGGGCCTCTCGCGCAAGAAGGGTGAGATCGCGGAGGCCCTGATTACGGACGCCTTCGTGCAACGCTTCCGCGATGAGCTGACGGAGCTTGGCGCCTCACGGATCAAGGTGGAATTGGTCAAGAAACGGGTAGACCATGGCCGGGTTCTTCACGAGCTGCGTTTGGCGAAGGCCCGATCCGGCGCGCTGCGTGATGTGCTGAGCGAAGGCGAGCACCGGGTGGTGTCTCTGGCTGCATTCCTTGCGGATGTGACGGGCAAGCAGCAGCCCGCTCCGTTTGTGTTCGACGATCCGATCTCCTCCCTGGATCAGGATTTGAGGAGGCTGTGGTGCAACGGCTGGTGCGCCTGGCTTCGGAACGACAGGTGATTGTATTCACGCATCGCGTGTCTTTACTGGTTCTGCTTCAGGAGTACGGCAAGCGCGAGGGACGCGAGCCCAAGATTACCTGCGTCAGAAGCGAACCCTGGGGCACTGGAGAACCGGGCGACACGCCGCTGTTTGCGAAGAAGCCGGACAAGGCACTCAATGCGCTTCTGAACGAAAATCTGGCGAAAGCACGGAAGGCGCATGACGAAGAAGGCCAGACGGCTTATGTGCCGCTTGCGAAAGCTATCTGCAGCGATTTCCGGATTCTGCTCAAGCGCATGATCGAGTGCGAACTGTTGGCGGATGTTGTCCAACGTTTCCGTCGGGCCGTCAATACCAAGGCAAGTTGGACAAGCTGGCGCGCATCACGGCAGAGGACTGCAAGCTCTTCGATGACATGATGATCAAGTATTCCCGGTATGAACACTCGCAACCGAACGAAGCTCCAGTTGCCCCTCCCACACCAGATGAACTGAAAACGGATCTAGAGACATTGCGGGATTGGCGAACCGCCTTCGCCGGGAGGGCTTCATGACGCATCTCGTGCTGCCCGGCCGTATATTGATCATCTCGCCGCCGACCGGGACGACTAGGCTGCCGCTTGTCGAGATCGACAAGACGAAGTTACAGACCAAGTACAAGAGCATCCTTCTTCCTAAGGCGCAGCGAATAGCCGCCAACTGCTCCTACGGGGCGTTTGGTGTGGACCCTCTCGCGTTTACTGCGTGGGAACTGTGTCACGCAGCCAAGAAGACAGAACTCACTCGGACATTCACCTCGCAACGAGCCGATGAACTGGCGCTCGTCTTCTCACACGAGCACTACGACCGGTTCGTCTGGGATACCGACAACCTGCGGTGCGCTGATGGCAGTGGCCTGTGGCTAGAGGATTTCAGCGGGAAGAGTCTCGCGGGCCGCATCAGTGAGGCGCTTGCCTACCTGACCATGACCAAGATGTGGGGATACGCCTACTGGGACAGGATCACCAGCGTCTGGCTGCGTGCCGCCCGCAATGCGAACATCACCCACGCAGACATGGTCCGGGTGGCACGGTTCACGGGGAGTCTGACTGGCCAGTCATTCGACCCTCAGCCGGATTTCGTCTTTGAGAAGCCGGACAAGACCGTGGCTTTGATGGAGGCGAAAGGAAGCTTCGTAGCGCCTAGGAACGACCGCCCCAATGCGAAAGGCCCGCTAAAACACGGGCTGGATCAACTCGCGAAGTGGGCCCCGTTGATCACTCCATCTCCTGCCAAGTGCATCGCCATCGGGAGCTTGCTGCGCGAGGCTAGCGATCCGTGCCGCGACCCATCGCTTATCCTGCACGTCGATCCGCCTGCCGAGGGAACTCCCAAGATAGAACCGGTTGAGTTCCGGCCTGATGAAATCAGACGAGGGAACTTCGCTGCGTGGTTGATCGGAATGGGCTTCCGAAACAGCGGTCTTGCGTTGGCAGACCGCCGAGAGATCGACACCGCCGAAGTGGAACTGCCTGTTGCCACGCTGAACGGTGTTGACTTCGCCTTGAGCATTCAAGGCTGGCGTGTTGATCGGCACCGATTTGAACAGTTCTCCTGGTGGCCTTTTGATCTGTGGCATGTACCATTGCTGCATCGGTTCGAGTTTCTACGGGATGTCGGCGTGACCGGCGTTTACGCCTTGGGCCTCGAAGTGCGTACCCTGCGCACGATTTGTGCTGCTCTCAGGAATCCCTCGTCGGAAGCGATGATGGACCTGCCCACCGTTGACTTCGGCAGACAGAGTGACACCCGAGGCGCGGACGGTTTCTATGGGAGTGTCATGCGGGACGGAAGTCTATTGGGCATCATCAGTAGCCGCTACTTCGAGCAAGAGATGAGAACGGGGAAGTTTAAACTATGACCGATAGGAAAAAGCTCATCGAAGTAGCACTGCCGCTTCCCGAGATCAACGACGCCTCGGCCTACGACAAGATGCCGGGGATTGGGCCACATCCCAAGGGCATCCATCACTGGTGGGCCCGGCTGCCGCTGCCCACAGCGCGCGCCGTTCTCTTCGCCTCCGTGGTGGACGACCCGAGTGAGCATCCCGAGAAGTGGCCGACGGAGGCAGCGCAGAACGTCGAGCGCGAGCGCTTGTTCGGAATTATCCGCCGGATGATGGGCAAGAAGCTGCACGATCACCCGGAGGTCTACGCTGAGGCACGGGACGAGATGCTCAAGCACTGCGACGGCAAGCTGCCCGCCGTGTTCGACCCGTTCGCCGGCGGCGGCTCCATCCCGCTCGAAGCCAACCGGCTGGGATTCGAGGCCCACGCCGGGGATCTCAACCCTGTGGCGGCGCTGCTCAACAAGTGCAACCTGGAGCTCGCGCCGCGGTGGGCCGGGCACCCCCCCGTCAACCCCGAGGACCGCAAGCGGATCGGTGGCACGCAGTCCTGGCGCGGCACGCATGGACTCGCAGCCGACGTGCGGCACTACGGACGGCTCATCCGCGACCGAGCTCAAGCTTCGATCGGTCACCTCTACCCGAAGGCACGTTTGCCAAAAGAGCACGGTGGCGGCGAGGCGAACGTAATCGCCTGGATCTGGGCGCGCACTGCGGCAAGCCCAGACCCTGCGGCGCGTGGGAAGCACGTTCCGCTCATCAGCACGTACTGGCTATCCAACAAGAAGGGGGGGGAGGCGTGGCTCGAGCCCGTAGTGGACAAGGCCACAGGCACGTGGCGCTTTGAAGTGCGGCGCGGGTCGCCGAACGATCGCGCCGCGATCGGGGCGGGGACGAAGCGGGGACGCGGGTCAAATTTCCAGTGTCTTCTCACCGGGACGCCGATATCAGAGGACCACGTCCGCAACGAAGGCCAGCGCGGTCGCTTCGGACTCGTCCTGTTGGCCGTGGTGGCAAGCGCGGGACGTGGCCGCATCTACCTGCCAGCGAACGCGGACCACACTACGGTTGCGCAAGTTGACGCTCCTGTCATTGAGTCTGGGGACATGCCAGACAACGCGCGCTGGTTCTCGCCGCCGCTTGTCGGGCTCAAGACGTACACTTCAGTATTTGCTCCCCGTCAGCTCACGGCGATGGTGGCGCTGAGCGATCTGGTCAAGGCGATCCGTGTCGACCTGCGTCGCGATGCCGCTGCAGCCGGATTGCCTGATCGTGACGCCGATACCTACGCAAGCACGGTGACCACCTTCCTGGCGCTGGCGGTGGACCGTTCTTCGGACTTCAACAATGGCCTGTGCCGATGGAGCCCGAGCAACCAGAAAGTGATGAACCTCTTCGGCCGGCAGGCCATACCGATGGTCTGGGACTTCGCTGAAGCCAATATCCTCGGTGAGTCCGTCGGTGCATGGAGCACATGTAGCGAGTACGTGGCCGACTGCATCGAGGTTATCACCGTAGACTCTGGGAAGATCGGGCAGGGCCGCCAGATCGACGCTGCCGGGGGCGCTGACGGTCTGCGCAACCTGCTCGTGAGCACCGATCCTCCCTACTACGACAACATCGGATATGCCGCGCTTTCCGACTTCTTCTACGTGTGGTTGCGGCGCACCATCGGTGAGTTCTACCCCAACCTCTTGAGCACGTTGCTCGTGCCAAAACTGCCGGAACTGACCGCTTCGCCCGAGCGGTTCGAGGGCAATAAAGAGAGAGCGAAGGAGCACTTCGAGACGGGGTTCCGCAAGGCCTTCACCGCTCTGCGCGACAAGATGGACCCGCGGTTCCCGCTCACTGTCTATTATGCCTTCAAGCAGGACGACGAGAAAACCGGGTCCGACGACGAATGCGAGGGCGAGGGCATTGGCGGCGTCGACCTCACCACGGGATGGGAGACGCTGCTCGATGCTCTCATCGCGAGCGGCTTCCAGATCACGGGCACTTGGCCGGTTCGCGCCTCGCAGAAATGGCGAATGGTGTCTATGGGGACAAATGCCCTTGCTTCGTACATCGTGCTCGCCTGCCGGCCACGCGCAGCGAACGCCCCGCAGACCGATCGACGCTCGTTCGTCGCCGAGCTGAAGCGCGAGCTACCGTCCGCCCTGCGCCACCTCCAGCAGGGCAACATCGCGCCGGTAGACTTCGCGCAGGCCGCCATCGGACCGGGCATGGCTATCTACTCGCGCTACGGGCGCATCCTCGAGAGCAGCGGGAACGCCATGACGGTGCGGACAGCGCTCTCGCTCATCAACCAGACCCTCACTGAGGTGCTCTCGGAGCAGGAGGACGAGTACGACGCCGACACGCGTTGGGCCATTGCGTGGTTTGAGCAGCAGGGCTTCAGCGAGGGCGACTTCGGTATGGCGGAGCTGCTCAGCAAGGCAAAGGTGACCTCGGTCACGGGGCTCCAGCAGGCGGGGTTCATCCACTCGAAGGGTGGGAAGGTTCGTCTACTTCGCCCCGAGGAGCTTCCGATTGGATGGGATCCGACGACCGACAAGCGCCTGACCATTTGGGAGATGACGCATCACCTTCTGCGCATCTACTTCCACGAGAAGGCGGGCGACGAAGCAACCGCGGCGCTCCTGCGCAAGCTCGGGTCGCGGGGCGAGATCGCCCGCGACCTGGCGTACCGACTCTTCGATGTCTGCGAGAAGAAGAAGCGCTCGCAAGAGGCGCTGGCCTACAACGCGCTGGTACTCGGGTGGCCGGAGCTCGCTCGTCTGGCTCGAGAGGGAGCGCGAGGGCAGCAAGCGACGCTGTTCGAGGGGGAGTAGCCAATGGGCACAGTCAAACGCATCATCTGCCTCGCCAACTCACGGAAGATCAACGGACGTTGCATCGCGGGGCGTGTGCTGAGCAATGGCCAACCCGCGGGTTGGCTGCGTCCGGCGAGCGACAGAGAGCACGAGGAGGTTTCGGAGTACGAGCGGCAGTACCAGGACGGCAGCGATCCTCGGGTCCGCGACATCATCGACGTGCCGCTGCTTCGCCCGCGGCCAAAGGACTTCCAACAAGAGAACTGGCTGCTCGACGCGCAGTACTATTGGGTGAAAACCGGTCGGGCCAAATGGAAGGACCTCGAGCCGCTTGATGAACCTACTGGTCCTCTGTGGATTGACGGTCACAGCACATATAACGGCATCAATGATGAGATCCCACTGTCGGAGGCAGTGACACTCAGGAGTTCACTTCGTCTCATCCGAGTTGATACTCTACAACTTGTTGTCTTTGCTCCCGGCGAAGCTTTCGGGAATTCGAAGCGGCGAGTTCAAGCCAAATTTAGCCACGCTGGCGTTCGCTACGCCCTCTGGGTGACCGATCCGCAATACGAGGTTCGGTACTTGGCCCAGCCCGACGGAGAGCATCAGATAGGCGAGAGCTTTCTGACGATCAGCCTGGGTGAGCCGTACAAGGACTGTTGCTACAAGCTTGTCGCCGCGATCATCGAGCGCCCTTCGCGGGGTGGCTCATGACCGAGACGAAGCCGCACGTCTGGACTGTCGGGCACTCGACCCAGACACTCGATGACTTCGTCGTCCTGCTGCGACGCCACGAGATCTCGGTGGTGGCGGACGTGCGCTCCGCCCCCTACAGCCGGTTTTCTCCTCACTTCAACAAGGATGCGCTTCAACGCGGCCTCAAGGCCAACGGGATCAAGTACGTGTTCCTGGGACGAGAGCTCGGGGCACGCTCGGACGACCCGACGTGTTACGAGCATGGGCGCGTCCAGTATGCACGTCTGGCCAAGACCGAGCTGTTCCAGCAGGGCCTGGATCGCCTGATCCGCGGCGCCAGCGAGCACAGGATTGCCATTATGTGCGCGGAAAAGGAACCGCTGGAGTGCCACCGGACCATCCTGGTAGCCCGAGCGCTCGTCGCACGCGGTGTTGAGGTGGATCACATCCTCGCCAGCGGGCAGGTGGAGTCGCATGGAGATGCGATGGTCCGCCTGCTCCGTGTTGTCGGTATCCCGCGAGAGGACCTGTTTCGCTCCGAGGACGAATTGATCGAGGAAGCATTGGCTCGCCAGGAGGAGCGCATCGCCTACGTGGACGAGAAGCTGGCCGGCGAAGCAGAAGGGAGGGCGTCTTGAGGATCTTCACCATCGGCTTCACGAAGAAGAGCGCGAAGCGTTTCTTCGAATTGCTCCGCGAGTCGGGAGCCAAACGCGTCGTAGACGTCCGGTTGAACAATGTGTCACAGCTTGCGGGCTTCGCGAAGAAGGACGACCTCGCATACTTCCTCAAAGAAATATGCGGCATGGACTACGTCGCGCTGCCTGCTCTCGCCCCGACTCGGGAGATCCTGGACGAGTTCAAGAAGCGGAAGGGCGACTGGCAGGTCTACGAGCAGCAGTTCATTGACCTGATGAAGCAGCGGAGGGTGGAGGAGACCGTCAAGCGCGAGGTCGTATCCGATGGATGCCTGCTCTGCAGCGAGGACAAGCCAGACCAATGCCACCGCCGTCTTGTTGCCGAGTACCTGCGACGCCACTGGGGTGACGTCGAGATCCGCCACCTGGTGTAAGGAGAGCTTCCGATGGCCATGACAAATCACGAACGTGTGGGCAAAGGGCTGGAGCTGCTCCGCGCGGGTCTGGTGCCGTTCATCGAGCGCGAGCTCAAGAGCGTTTACAAGAACGATGCCCTTGCGCAGGCGAGACGGCTCATGGGAGAGGACCGCCTCCTCGCGGGCAAGCCGTTGGCCGGAGTGGGACGCGGCCGCGCTCCTCAGCTGATGTGGGAGGCGTGGAACGATGTCTTCCGCCGGACGCTCGGTCAAGGCGGATCGGACTCTGGTGCGCGAGCTCCAGGATGTCCGAAACAGGTGGGCGCACCAGCAGACCTTCTCGAGCGACGACGCCTACCGAGCGCTCGATTCTACGGGCCGGCTTCTGTCCGCGGTGTCGGCGCCGGAGTCGCAGGATGCCGACAAGCTGAAGATGGAGCTCCTGCGGGTGCGCTTCGACGAGCAGATGCGGACCGAGAAGCGCAAGAGCGCCGGCACGGCCATCGAGAGCCAGGCCACGGGCAACCTGAAGCCATGGCGCGAAGTGATCACGCCACACAAGGACGTGGCCAGCGGCCGCTACCAGCAGGCCGAGTTCGCCGCTGATCTCTGGCAGGTCCATGTCGGCGAGGGGACCGACGAGTACAAGAATCCGGCCGAGTTCTTCCGACGCACCTACCTCACCGAGAGCTTGAAGCGCCTCCTCGTGGGCGCGCGGTGCAGCGGCTTTCGAGCAATGGCGGCGACCCGGTTGTGCAGCTCCAGACGAACTTCGGCGGCGGGAAGACCCATTCGATGCTAGCGCTCTACCACCTCTTCTCCGGGGGTGGCTCCCGGCGAACTCGCGGGCGTCGACGCCGTTTTGACCGAGGCTGACACTTCCGAAGCTGCCCGCCGCGCGTCGGGTTGTACTGGTCGGCAACAAAATCTCGCCGGGCAACCCGGTCAAGAAGCCCGACGGCACCGTTGTGCGCACCCTCTGGGGTGAGCTCGCCTGGCAGCTCGGCGGTAAGAAGGCGTTCGATCGCGTGCGCGCCGACGACGAGAAGGCAACCAGCCCGGGAGATACGCTCCGGGAGCTGTTCAAGGAGTACGGACCCTGCCTTGTGTTGATCGACGAATGGGTTGCCTATGCCCGCCAGCTCCACGATCAGAGCGACCTGCCCGCGGGGAGCTTCGAGACGCAGTTCACCTTTGCCCAGGTGCTCACCGAGTCGGCCAAGCTGGTGCAGAACTGCCTGCTGGTGATCAGCCTTCCGGCATCGGACACCGCCGGCTCACCGCACACGCAGGCAGATGACGTTGAGGTCGGCGGTCAGCGGGGTCGCGAGGCACTCGATCGGCTGCGGAACGTGGTAGGCCGGGTCGAGTCGTCTTGGCGGCCGGCCAGCGCCGAGGAGGGTTTCGAGATCGTGCGCCGACGGCTGTTCGAGCCGCTCGTCGATCAGGCGCAGTTCGTTGCGCGCGATACCGTGGCCCGCGAGTTCTACGACCTCTATCGCACGCAGCACCAGGAGTTCCCGCTCGAGTGCCGTGACGCTGACTACGAAAAGCGGCTCAAGGCTGCGTACCCCATCCATCCAGAGGTGTTCGATAGGCTGTACACCGACTGGTCTACGCTCGTGAAGTTCCAGCGCACCCGCGGCGTGCTGCGGCTGATGGCGGCGGTGATCCACAGCTTGTGGGAGAAGGGCGACAAGAACCCGCTGATCCTGCCGGCGAACATATCCATCGACGACCCCCGCGTGCAGTTCGAGCTGACGCGCTACCTCTCCGACAACTGGGTGCCGGTCATCGAAAAGGACGTGGACGGCCCAAGTTCGCTGCCGTTACGCCTCGACGGCGAGGTTCCGAATCTTGGCAAGTTCGCCGCCTGCCGGCGCGTGGCCCGCACGATCTATCTGGGTTCGGCTCCGACCCCCACCGCCGCCAACCGTGGCATCGAGGACCGACGCGTGAAGCTCGGCTGCGTGATGCCGGGTGAGTCGCCCGCCGTCTTCGGGGACGCCCTGCGGCGACTCGCTGGCGCCGCCACTTACCTATACCAGGATGGGCCGCGCTACTGGTACTCGACTCAGCCCACGGTTACCAAGCTGGCCGAGGACCGTGCCGAACAGCTCAAGCGCGACCCCGACAAGGTGGTGCAGGAGCTTGACCGCAGACTGCGTGCCGATCTGCGCAAGACCGGCGACTTCAGCCGCATCCACCCGCTGCCCAGGTCGGGACAGGACGTACCGGACGACATGGACGCGCGATTGGTTGTGCTCGGGGTCGATCATCCATACAGCAAGGAGCCGGATAGCCCTGCAGAGACCGCTGCAAAGGCCATCCTCGAATTGCGTGGCAGCGCGCAGCGCCTCTATCGCAACAGCCTCGTCTTCATCGCAGTAGACAAGACTCGGTTGCAGGATCTAGACGAAGCGGTTCGCCGCTACCTCGCTTGGGAATCCATCGTTGCCGAGAAGGACACGCTGGACCTCTCCCCTCACCAGGTGAAGCAGGCCGAGACCCAACAGAGTGGTGCCGACGGCGCTGTCGTGGCACGACTCCCTGAGGCCTATCAGTGGTTGCTCGTTCCCACCCAGAGCAACTCGCAGGCTCCCGTGGAGTGGCAAGCCATCCGTCTTTCCGGCCAAGACTCGCTGGCCGTTCGAGCGAGCAAGAAGCTGCGGAACGACGAGCTGCTGGTCACGAGCATGGCCGCTTCTCGCCTGCGCATGGAGATGGATCGCGTGCCCCTGTGGCGCGGGGACCACGTGTCGATCCAACAGCTCGTGGAAGACTTCGCCCGATACCTCTACCTCCAGCGGCTCAAGGACCCGTCTGTGTTGCTCGAAGCGGTCCGGAGCGGTCTGGGCCTCCTGACGTGGGAGCAGGACTCCTTTGCTTTCGCCGACAGCTACGACGAGCAGGCAAAGCGCTACCGCGGGCTGCAGTTCGGTCGCCAGGTTGCGATTTCAGACGGTGACACCGGTGGGGTGCTCGTCAGGGCCGACGCCGTTCGGGTCCAACTCGAAGCGGAACGGCCGGCGCACCAGACCACATCGGGGCAAACGACGGCAACCGCGAACGGATGCGCCGGTACCGCTGTCGGGCCATCGCCCGGCACCGCGACCGCTCCAGAGCCACCGATGCCACCGGTCGAGCCAAACCAGCCGAGGCGTTTCCACGGAACGGTCGTGCTCGACCCGACTCGCGTGGGCAGGGACGCCAGCCGGATTGCGGACGAGGTCATCACCCATCTGGCAGGACTCGTCGGAGCAGACGTGAAGGTGATCCTGGAGATCGAGGCGAACATCCCGGGCGGCGCGCCCGAGCACGTCGTGCGAACCGTAACCGAGAACAGCCGGACGCTGAAGTTCACCACTCAGGGATTCGAGAGCGAGTGAGGCAATCGAGGTCTGCCCTATGCTGACCCTATTGGACGAGTACCATGGTTGACTTCAAGAAACTGGTTCCAAAGAAGACTGGCGAACGCTCGGCGGATCCGCTTGTCCTCTTCCGCGGGCTTGATCGCAAGACGTCGCATATCTCCCTGCGCGAGCCTCAGAAAGAAGCTTTGCGTGCACTGCATCAGCGTCGCGGAGAGCACGACCATGTTGTCAAGATGCCAACCGGCACTGGCAAGTCCGCCGTCGGGCTCCTATACCTCCTCTCGCACATGGCTGAGACTGGGCGTCCAGTCGTGTATCTGTGCCCAACCGTCCAGCTTGTGGAACAGGTAATCGCCGAAGCAGCGCGTCTCGGCATCGACGCTCGCACCTACCCGGGGGGTGAACGATGGCCAGATCAGCGCTGCGTGGCTGGTGAGGCAATAATCGTCTGCACGTATGACAAGCTCTTCAATGCAAAGACCACCTTCGACCGACCGGAGCTCCTCATCACACCGGCTGCTATCGTACTCGATGACTCCCATTCTGGTGTTGAGGAGATCCGTAACGCATTCACACTCCGGTGTGCCAGCCCGGATCCCTACAATGCACTGCTATCGGTGCTCGAACCATTGGGCCGCTCCTACTCGTCCACGACATGGGATGACATTCGAGCCGGCCGCCCAGATGCAGTGATGGAGATCCCTACTGGTCGTGGCGGGGGATCGTCGATGAAGTGCGCGGCGCCCTAGACCCGTTCGAAGAAACGAACGAGTTCAGGTTCACATGGCCATATCTCCGCGATGTCCTTCGGTGGTGCAGGTGCGTTGTCACTGCCGATTCGAGCGAAATCGCACCGCTCATCCCTCTTGTCGACCGAGTTCGCGCATTTGAGCGTGCTGATCATCGACTGTTCATGTCAGCAACATTGACCGACGACTCGGTCCTGGTACGTGAACTCGGCTGTGCTGTAGTGCCCGCGACAACGCCCGTTGTGCCAACGTCAGAGGGCGGCCTTGGGGAGCGAATGGTGCTCGCACCGTTCCTGCTGGATCCTTCGCTACAACGTGCGTGGACAATGACGTGGTGCCAGGCAACCTCCGCGAAGTACACCGTGGTGGTCCTCTGCTCGTCGGAAAAGCAGGCGCGCGAATGGGCTGCTCATGGCGCCGCGCTCGTCTTTGGCTCTGACGTCGCTATCGCGGTCGAAGGACTGAAGGCTGGCAAACAGAAGTTCGTCGTTTTCACGCAGAGGTACGACGGGATCGATCTTCCCGACGATGCCTGCCGTGTACTGGTCATCGATGGCGTACCTTATGGAAGCGGTGCGATCGATCGTCTGGACAGCTCGAATCCCGGACTGCCTGGAGGCGTACGAAACCGTACATTGAACCGCATTGAGCAGGGGATGGGACGGGCCGTACGTTCCAATGCCGACTACGCTGTGTGCGTTCTTGCGGGTCCAGAGTTGGCGAGTTTCATCACACGCCGCGAGATCCAGGACCGAATGAGTCCAGATGTTCGCATTCAGCTACGACTCGCTAAAGAACTGGCCGATCTTGCTCGGGATGATGGTGCCACCGCTCCGGAAGCGGCATTTCGAGATCTAGTCAAGAAGTGCCTTACCCGAGACGAGGGCTGGAAGGACTTCTATGACCTTCGTGTGCGCCAAGAGGTATCCGGGCTGACCTCGAGTTCACCCCTGCTGGACCACGTGGCGCTCGCGGGGGCAGAGCGAGACGCGATCCGCGCGGCTGTTGACGGTGACCCTCTCAGCGGTCGCGAGCTTCTCCAGAAGGCAATGGACGCTGCCTCACCGAGCGAGAGCGTCGCGGCCGGATATCTTCAGCTACTTGCGAACTTCACGGTTGAGTCGGATCCGGGTGGCGCAGCGAAGCTGCAGAAGGCGGCTTTCACCAAGAACAGAGTGGGCATCTTTCGACCACCGCCAGGAATCGTCCTGAAGCCGGCAGACCCAGGGCGCTGGGAAGTCGCCGCAGCGATCATCAAGAAGCTCGGCAGCTATTCCGACGGCAATGGGATCGTGGCCCATTTCCATACGATCAAGTCTTCACTCGCGTTCGATGTGCCGGCCCAGCGCTTCGAAGCAGCACTCGAGGAGTTGTTCGGTCTCCTTGGTGTAGACTCGACTCGTCCGGAAAAGGAGCTGGCAGAGGGTCCTGACAATCTAGCCCTGTGGCCGGTTCTGAGCCTCGTCATCGAGGCAAAGAATGAGGCGAGCTACGACAAGCTCCCGAAGAAGGATGCGGAACAACTGCTTCACAGCATGGAGTGGTTCAAGGCGAACTACGCGACGAGGAACGGTACACCGGTGTTCGTGGCGCCCACAGCGAAACGTGGCCCAGGCGTATTCGTTCCCGATGGCTGTCGGGTGATGACGCCAGAAAAAGCTCCAAGGGCTCGTAGAATCGGTAGAGGGCTTTCTTGACGGGCTCGCATCACGAACCGTTGGCGAGTGGCAAGCAAAGGACGTTGATCGCCTTCTGTCTGATCATGGTCTCACATCTGCGCAGTTCATTGACAGGCACACCTTGAAGGTGCGCTGAGTGGGATTTCGAGGCACTCCAAAGCTCGCCTCTGTTCTGACCATCCCTCGATCTTCACCACCGCTCGCAGCGCCCGCTCGCTCAGCGGCTCGACGCCGTCGACGGCCTCGAGGTCGATGATCTGCTCCTGGAGGTCGGGGGCGAGCGTCAGGAGGTCGAGGAGCTGGGAGATGCGGGCCCGGGTGAACCCGAGCTGGCGGGCGAGATCGGCGCGGTCGCGGTAGTCGCCGAGGTCGATGGCGGCCTGGAAGCGGTGGGCGAGCGCGAGCATCTGGGCCACGCGGGCCGGGCGGCGGACCGAGGCTGGCGGTGGCGCGGGCTCCTGCTCGCTGAAGCCCCCAGGGCGCGTCGCGGACGCGGAACAGGTGGCCGGTGAAGATGCGCTGGCCGGAGGGCGACATGGTCTCCTCGGCGGCAGTGTCCTCGTTCGTCCCGCAGATCCCGGGCCCGGCGTCGTTCATAGTGTCGTCTCCATCGTCGGTTGAGCCGCGGCCGGCGTGGGCGCGGTGTCGGCCTGGTCATCCTCTTCGTCGTCGCCGAGGTCGAGGTCCGCGAGCACAGCAGTGACGCGGCCGCTCGGCTCGTCCACCTCGACCCGCTCGACGACCGCCGCGACGAGCCGGGCCTGGTTCTCCGGGGTCATCACGTCCCAGACCGCGTCGAAGCGGGCGAGCGTCTCGGCCACCCACCGGACCTCGACCTCGGTCTGGTCCAGGTTGGCGAGCGCCCGCTCCACCTCAGCGAGGCGAAGCTCGCAGGCGGCGAGCTGGCCGCCGATGTCCTCGATGCGCTCCTCGAGCAGGCGGTGCGCGGTGCCCCTGGCCTGGCCAAGCGTCTCGACGAGGTTGCGGCCCTCGGCCGACAGGCTCGCGATCCTGGCCGGCAGGTCACGGCGCTCGGTCTGTAGGCCCTTGCGCCGGGAATCGAGCTTGCCCAGCAGCTTCCGGTGCACGTCCTTGGCCAGCCCCCCGCTCGCGGTCGCCTCGCGCAGACGCTCGACCACGAAGCCCTCGATGGCCGCCGCGGGGAGCGGTCTCGCCGGGCAGGCGCCACGGCCCTCCTTGTCCCGGGTCACGCACCGGTAGTAGCGGTACTCGGTCCCGTCCTTCTTGCGGGTCGAGGCCGGGGTCATGGCCATGCCGCAGTGGCCGCAGCGCAGCGCGCCCCGGAGCAGGTAGGCCGGGTTGCGGGAGCCGGGTCGCCGAGGCCCCACCTTACCGTCGAGCTGGTCGGCGACGCGCTGCCAGAGCTCGCGGTCGATGATGGCCGCGTGCTCCCCCTCGTGCAGCTCGCCGTGGCACGGCATGTAGCCCGCGAAGACCGGGTTGCGGAGCACGCGCAGGACCGCGTCCTTGGTCCATCGCTTCCCCTCGCGCACGTTGCCGTTGTTGGCGCGGTGGCGCTTCGTGGTTCGCCCAGCCTTGTCGAGGAGGCGGGCCACGGCGAGCGCCGAGCGGTTTTGCTCGTAGAGATCGAACAGCTCGCGCACCACCACAGCCTCGAGCTCGTTGATGACCAGGTGCTTATCGACGACGTCGTAGCCGATGGGCACCGGACCGCCGGTCCACTTGCCCTTGCGGCGTGAGGCGACGATCTTGTCCCGCGTCCGCTCCGCGATCATGGATCTCTCAAATTCCGCAAACGACATCAGCATGTTGAGCGTGAGACGGCCCATGGCATCGGCGGTCGAGAAGTTCTGGGTGACGCTCACGAACGCCGCGCCCGCCCGGTTGAAGCGGTCCATGACCTGGGCGAAGTCGAGCAGGGAACGAGAGAGGCGATCGACCTTGTAGACGACCACCACGTCGATCTTGCCGGACTCCATGTCGGCCAGGATGCGCTGGAAGGCTGGGCGATCGATGTTCGCACCCGTGAAGCCGCCGTCGTCGTAGTGCTCGGGCAGGAGTTGCCAGCCCTCGTAGGCTCTGGCTGCGATGTAGCGTTCGCAGGCCTCCGCTGGGCGTCCAGCGAGTTGAAGTTTTGATCAAGCCCTTCGGAGGTGGACTTGCGCGTGTAGATGGCGCAGCGCCGCTTGGGCTCGGGCTGCTTCCCGTTCGGCGCTCCTGGCCGCCGCCTCGCGTTGATCATGCCTCACCTCCGGCGCCGCGCTCCTTTGCCCGATTCTTCAGGCGGAAGAAGAGGTAGCCGTTCCATCTGGTGCCGGTGATCTCCTGGGCGATCTTCGAGAGGCTGCGATAGCGGGCGCCACGGTACTCGAAGCCGTCCTCGAGCACGGTGACCCGGTGCTCGACGCCCTGGTGCTCGCGGACCAGCACCGTGCTTGGTGGGGGAAGGCATGGGTCGCGGTCCTTCACCTGGTCCGGCTCGGGGGCCTGATGGACCGGCCCGCCACCGTTGCTCGATCGCCATCGGACCGGGGCGCCGGGCGCCAGCTCAGCGATGCGAGCCCGGGCGTGGTCCGAGAGTCCGCCCTCGGCCAGCTCCTGGATCCGCCAGGCGATCTTCTTGCGCAGGTGGTCCTTGTTGCGCGAGCGGGTCGGCTCGTCGAACACCTCGCGGTACCGCTCGCAGAGCTGGCCCACTGTCATCTCGCGCAGGGTGGCGAGCTGCCCGGAGACGCCGGCCACGGCCCGGCGCGCCTTGCTCGCCGCTTCCTTCTTTCGTGGGTTCATCGTCATCCTCCTCGGCTCGCCGGGCTGCTCGGTGGGCCCGGCCTCATCAGCCATGGAGGCGTTGTTCGCCGGGTAAAGCAACTCTCAATTCCTAGTGTTTTCAACTGGTTGACGGTTCCGCTCGCGGCGCGACGAGTCGCCCGAGCGCGACATCACTCTGGAGCGGGTCGAAGGCGCCGGCGATGGCCCGCCACCGGTGCAGATCAGCGTCCACAAAGCCTCGGCCAGGATGTCGGTGACCTCCTCCCGAGCGGCGCGGGCAGCAGCAATCCCTACCTGCGGCGCCTGCCCCTGATCCCGTTTCGTCGTTCGTGTGCCCTCTCTTCATCACCGTGCTCCGCTGGTCGCGTCGCTGGTTACCTACCGGCGAGAAGCTCGAGGTGTCGGCACTTAGACCTCACGGAGGCCCTATTTGACCTGATATACGTCAGGGATATATACTGACGCCATTCGTCACCCGCCTCAGGGGAGATGGCCCCTCGATGGCGTCCGGGAGGTTCAGCAGAGTGTCGAGACAACCCAAGGGCCGGCAGCACGAGAAGCGGCGCGGTCGCCCAGCTTCAACGGAAATCACGGAGCCGCAGCGGCGCACGCTGCGGGCGATTCAAGCCTTCATCAGCAAGCGCGGGTTCCCGCCCACGTCGAAGGAGCTCGGCGACATCCTGGGCATCTCGTCGGCCAGCGCGTACGAGCAGGTGAGCCAGCTCGTGCGCAAGGGCTACGTGCGACGCGAGGCGAGGAAGGCGCGGTCACTGGAGGTGGTCGAGGACCCCGAGCGAGAGGTCGCGGGCCTCGATCCCGTGCCCATCATCGGCAGGGTCGCGGCCGGGCAGCCCTGGCCGAAGAGAACATCGTCGGCGAGCTGCTCGTCGAACATGACGTGGTGCGCGGTGGACGACACTTTGCCCTGGAGGTCCAGGGCGACAGCATGATGCGCGCGGGCATCGGCGACGGCGACCTCGTGGTCGTGCGGCAACAGCCCGTCGCCGAGAACGGGGACGTCGTGGTCGCGCTCCTCGGCGACGAGGCCACTGTGAAGCGGCTGCGGATATCAAAGGAGCGGATCGAGCTGCGCCCCGAAAACCCGCGCTACCGGCCGATCCTCATCGGCCCTGACGACGACCTACACATCCAAGGCAAGGTCGTCGCCGTTCGGAGACCGCCGCCAGGGGACAGGCCGACTCGGAGGCCGGTGTAAAGGGGGGACGCGATGAGCACTCGGTACGAGCCCAAAGACCACATCCAGCATCTGGAGGTCGCGCCTCGTGCCGAGAGCATCCTGGACCAGCGGGAGATCACGATCCAGTCGTACCAGACCACGATCCCGTTCGACTACGAGGCGCTGAACGCCGGGCTGAGGAGCGCGTGGCTCACGCCGCAGATCCGGTTTGGCCTCTTCGCGCGCAACGACGTGGGCGGCAGAGACGCCCTGCACGTTGTCCTCGGTCTTCAGGACGAGCTGTCCGTCCGCGCCTACGACTACGACGAGCGGCGACCGCTCTGGTTCACCTGGCAGGATGTCATCGTCGACACGGTCGGTGTCCGGTACTTCCTCTACGAGGACGGGCTCCTTCGTTTCACCACGACCGGCGGTGGCCGGCGCATCACCGACGAGCGACTGGACGACTTCAACTCCGCGTTCCTCAAGATCCCCAAGGAGGCGGTGAGCAAGCGGTGTTCGACCTCGAGAAGCTCCGCGAGCTGTGCTTCACCCGCTTCGTCGAGCGGCTCTACATGATCAAGTTCTCGGTCCTCGGCCGAGGAGTACCGGAGCATCGACCACACGAGCTTCAAGAGCCGACTGTACATCGATCCCAACGCGGGGCGCCTCAAGGAGATCCGCTCTGACGCCCAGGTCAAGGTCGAGTCCTTCGACTCGGACCTCCCGGTTCGGTCCGAGGAGCTCGCCGGGGCCATCCAGGTTCGGTTCTTCATCGGGGGGACGAGCGGCGCGCTGCGTCTGCGGTTCCCGAAGCTGACCTACAAGAACCAGATCAAGACGGTGGAGGAGCAGGCACGCGTCTTCTATCACGTCGTGGACGTCACGGTCAGCTCGATCCTGGATGCCGACTACTACACGCAGCAGCGCCGATCGCTCGACGAGCTGGACACCGATCTCGGGCTCTTCCCTGACCTCGTCGACCTAACGAAGTTTCGCGAGGTGCTGATCAACGCGGAGGCGCGCAAGGAGCTGCTCGACGGCATCGACGTGGCGTCAAACTGGGCCAACTGGCTCCCGCACCTGCGGGCGCTGGATGAGCTGCTTGTCTCGGATGTCGGCCGAGCACGTCACCGCGCCCTCGGCGAGCGGGCGAGAAGTGATCCGAGCCAGGTGTCTCGGCTCCTGACCGCGTGCCAGGCCGACGCGAAGATCCACCGCGTGGGCGCGCTTGCCGCAGCCGCGCTCGCCCGCGAGCTCCAGGCGGTCCCCGCGGAGAGGCGGGCCCAGGTCGAGGAGGCGATCCTATCGTGGGCCATCGACAAGGAGCAGGAGAGCTGGGACGTCGACCCCGACAGCGGCGAGCTGGCGTGCTCACGCCTGGTGGCAGCTCGACGACCTGACGATCGACGTGATCCCCGCGGTGGCCTGAAGCTCACGCGCGCTGCATCGCGCGCCTCGTCGCGAGCAACGGTGACACCGGCACTCTTCTGCGCCGCTTCGACTGGTGCATGACCGCGGCCAGGGCCCTCCCGCCGAACCACTCCAAGAGCCCCGCGGCGCTGCGGCTCGTCGCCTCGAGCCGGGTCCCTACCACGGTCGCCCAGGCATCCAAGGTGCTGAAGCAACCAGTCACCGACCTCAGCGAACTCGATGATGCGGTGCTGAACGAGTTTGGTCTCCCGCTGTGGCCTTCGCTCACCGCGGCGCGCGAGGGTGACAAGGTGGTGATCACGAACCACGGAGTCGGCGCGGCCCTCGCCGTCACGGCGCGCCTCGCGGGCCAGCTCCAGGGTGTCGACGGAGCAGCGGCTCCCGTGGACATCATCTCCGGCGCGGCGGTCGCGCTGCCCGTATCAGGTGGGGCGACGGCGCTCGACGTCACGTTCGAGAAGCACGGCGGCAAGCGCCGCGTGACAGTGCCGATCTCCGGCGAGGCCCGCACTACCGACAGCCCCGACAACGTCCGCGTCCTGCACACGGCCATCAACAAGAAGAGGATCACAGCGCAGCGCGCCTACCGACAGAAGATCGACCAAGACGGCATCGTCGTGGGATCAAGCCCCGCCCTGCTCGAAGTGTTCGAGAACATCCACCACGCGAACCTAATGGACGGCGCCGCTGCTGTCCTGCTCCTCGGCGAGCGCGGCACCGGCAAGACCCACATCGCGAAGTTGCTCCATGTGTCGAGCGGCCGCGCGAGCAAGGCCTTCGTGGAGCGCAACGCGGGCGGGGCCGGCGGCGACCTGAACATCCAGCGCGGCGAGTGGATCGGCTACGGCAAGAATCACGGCGTCCAGGGGATCGATCGCAACGGCAAGGCCGGTCACATGATGGCGGCCAACGGGGGCACGCTCTTCGTCGATGAGCTCGCCGAGCTGTCGAGCGACCTGCAGGTGATCTTCCTGTCGGTGCTCGAGGGGCGCCCGGTCGAAAAGGTCGGTGGCGAGAGCGTCACCCCCAACGTCCGGTGCATTTTCGCGACGAACGCCGACCTGGACAAGGCGGTCGCAGACCGCACGCTGCGCGCCGACCTGCTCGACCGGATCACGGTGAGGATCACCATCCCGCCGCTGCGCGACCGTCGCGGCGACATCCTGCTGCTCGCGAGGCACTTCGCCGGGGAGCATCGCGTGACCGACCGCTGCCTGGTCGGCCTACTGCGCCACGACTGGCCGGGCAACGTCCGAGACCTGCAGAAGGAGATGGAGCGCGCGGTGGCCAAGAAGACCGCCGAGGGCGCCGCCGCCGTCGATCTCTCGCACACGGGACTCCCGGCCGCCCTCGTCTCTGCGGTCGAGGCTCTCGACGAGGACTCCTGCAAGCGTGAGCTGTGGACGCTGGCTGACGAGATCGCGCAGGCCGAAGGCTTCGAGCGGCGCGACGGGCTGCAGAAGCGCGCCGGCGAGATCATGGGCGTCGGCGAGGCCCAGGCGTCGAAGATGTACAAGGCGTTCGGGCTCGCCGGCGCCGGGGACACCGCCGCCGTGAGCATGGCATGAACCTCCCTGCGAGCCATCGAGAGCCCAACAGCGTGCCATCACCGCTCCGGCAGCGGGCCGTGACCGGTCCACTCGGCCGCCGCACCGGCCCAACGGGCACGTTGATCGCTCCACCTGCCTGACCGACTTTCCTGGACCCGCTCCAGACTTTCCTCACGAGCTGCCAGGCTTTCCCCGCCGGTTCGGGACGCGGCTAACATGCCGTAATTGCTTCGCTTCGATCCTCGGCACGGTCGTTGCGCAAGCAACCCTCCGACGAAGCCGGTGACCGGCGGGAAGAACCGCGAGGCACCCTGGGTCAAACGCCCGAGGACCTCCCCCGCAATCACAGCGCCGGCGAGGAGGTCCACGATGGCATCGACCGACGAAGCTCCCCTGTCCGCCCCTGGCCAAAGCGCCCCCCGAAGAATCGCATGAAGGGCTGTCCCAGCTCGGCGATCGAGACCGCGTTTCCTCATCAGAAGCGCCCGCGTCCCCGTCCGCGACAGTCGCGGCTTTGGAGATCCGCGGGCCAGAGGAGGAACGCGTGATGACGAACACCACTCACCCCATTGGATCTGCCAGGGCTGCGCTGCGCGACGCGGTGCTCGCCATCGGCGGCGTGATCGCGGTCAGGCAGCCGGGCGACGAGCTCGTGGAGGCGGTCGCCTGCGCCCTCGGCGCGGTCGTGCGCCGACACCTCTCTCCGGGCGCCGGTATGTCCGAGACCATGAGCGCCGTCTCCCGGCTCAGGCCGCACCCAGTCATCGCCGAGCTGCTCGCCCAGATCGAGAAGCCCCGCGCGAGCACGAAGCCCATCACGACACCGGTGTTCGGCGAGGACGACTGGCAGAGGGTGCCCGGGCTCCTGCGGCGCTGGGAGGTCGAGCAGGTCCTCGACGAGGACCATGACCTCCACGTCGAGGCCGCAGGCAATTGCGAGGACGGCACGAGCCTGTTCGCCGCCTACGCGCGCTCGCGCGAGCCGAGGAGGGACGACCGATGAGCCCGACGCGAACGAAGCGCGCGCTGTCGCCGGCGCGGCAGCAGCTCGTGGTGCTGATGCAGGAGGTCAACTTCGGCCGGATCGAGGGGCTCCCCGTGATCGAGGGTGAGCCCGTGCTTGAGCCGCCGCCGCGCGTCCTGCGCGACTTCCTCCTCGGCAAGACCAACGCGCCGCACGCGGCGCGCAGCAGGGACGACTTCGCCCTGAAGGAACAGGTGATCGAGCTCTTCGACCTCTTCGACCGGGAGCGGTCGGTCACGGTCGAGAGCCTCGTGGTGCAGAACGGATTGCCCGTCCGCATGACCGTCGCGGATGGGGCCCGGGTCACCTGACCCGGCTCAGGGACGGTCAGTAGCACCAGACAACGAACCGGCCGCAAAGCGGAGGTCGTTGTGGGTGTCGCCAGGACTGGCGCACTCGCAACGCCCCGCTCTCGCGTGGCTCCGCTCCGGCTCTGGCTGACACCCATCGGCGACTTCCCCCGCGGCCCGCGAGGGCCCGATGGGAAGAGACAACAGGTACGAGGGACTCGATGAATACGCGGTCAAGATCATCCGGCACAAGGCGCGCCAGCTCGTGGGGCGAGCGGGCCTCGTGGCGGCTGACCGCGACGACCTCGAGCAGGACATGGTGATGGATCTGCTGCGCCGCCTGCCGCGCTTCGATCCGTCGAAGGCCAAACGCGAGACCTTCATATCGCGGATCGTCGAGCACCGCGTCGCCACGATCATCGAGACGCAGAAGGCCGGGCTGCGGGACTACCGCTGCAACGCCGGCTCCCTGGATGAGCGGCGTGCCGACGAAGGTGGAGGAACCGGCGATATGCCTCCGGTCCTCGATCAGGACAGCTATCGCCGCGAGACGTTGGGGACAGCCCGCCAGGATGAGGATCTCCGAGACTTGCGCCGGGACATAGCGATGGTCGTCGAGGATCTGCCCTCCGACCTCCGGGAGCTTTGCCGGCGGCTCCTGACCTCGACGGTGAGCGAGGTGTCGCGGGAGACCGGTGTCCCGCGCGGGACCATCTACGAGTCGGTCCAGAAGCTGCGCAGCCGCTTCGAGAAGGGGGGGCTCGCCGCCTATCTCGACGGCGCCGACACATCTCGCCGAGCGCCTGTAGGTAACCGCTGAACGGCGATGAGCCCCTGGAGCCAACGGAGACGAAAGATGAGCCAGGACGTCTACCGATACAGCTTTGACGAGAAGACCTCGCTGACCGAGGTCCGTGACTCTCTGATGCTGGCCGTGCTCTCGGCCGAGGGCATCCACGGCCGGGCCAAGGTCCGGCTCGATGCGGCCTTCTACCTCGACGAGAAGAAGCGCGCGTGCGTGGTCGACGCGGCCACGCCCGTCGGCCAGACAGTCGCCCAGATCTTCACCGGGCTCCTCACGCGGGAGTTCGGCGAGGACGCCTTCACCGTGGAGCGGCTCACTGCGCCTCCCGAGGCCCGGTCCGGCGCCGTCGAGGGGAGCGAGCGATGAGCGAGCGCAGGACTTCCACGTACTCCATGTGGAGCCTCTTTCGGAACTGCCGCAAGGCAGCCCACTGGCGGTACGTGCTCGAGCTCGTGCCGCTGGAGAAGGACCGGAACCTCTCTTTCGGCTCGCTCATCCACACGTGCCTGGAGACGTGGCACCTCTCGCGCGACCTCGGCGCGGCTCTCGATCACGTCGACCGCGCCTGCGCCAACCGAGCCCAGGAAGAGGAGCAGCGCCGGGTTTGGCACATCGCGACCGCGATGATGCGCGGCTACGCGGCGCGCTACCCCATCGAGGAACTGGAGGTCGTCGCGCTCGAGAAGTCCTTCGAGGGCGAGATCATCAACCCCGCCACCGCCGCCTCGAGTCGCAGCTTCACGCTGGCCGGCAAGGTGGACGGCATCGTCCGTGTGCCCGGGGGCAGCGGAGCAGAGCACTTCCTGCTCGAGCACAAGACCGCGTCGGCCCTCGATGCCGGCTACCTCGAGCGGCTCTGGACCGACTTCCAGATCACGCTCTACGCCCACTACGTTGAGCAGGCCCTCGGCATCCACGTCGACGGCGTGCTCTACAACGTCCTGGTCAAGGCCCGCCTGCAGCAGGGCACCGGCGAGACGGAGGTCGAGTTCGAGGCGCGGCGCGAGGCGCTGCTCGCCAAGTCGAAGACCGGCAAGACCTCGGCCAAACGCAAGCTGCCCGAGACCGACGAGGAGTTCCAGGCGAGGCTCGCCGCCAAGTACGCCGACCCTGGGATGTTCCACCGCGAGCTGCTCTACGTCTCGCGCGAGCAGATCGACACCCTGCGCACCGAGCTGTGGGAGCTGACGCAGGTGTTCCTCGACGCCCGGCGCCGAGACGTCTGGTACCAGAACACCTCGTTCTGCTTCCAGTACGGCCGGCCCTGCCCGTACTTCGCGCTCTGCCGCTCGGGCGGGAGCCCCAACGTCATCGAGAACTTCTACGAGCGCCGCCCTCCGCACGAGGAGCTGCGTGAAGGCTCGCCGTCGCCCGAGGAGGGGCCGGCGTTCTGAACCCCAAACCAGAGGAGGACGAGAAACCATGCTACCGAGCCAGAAGACGCCACCCAAGACGACCCTCACGGACCTGACGGTCCTGGTCTACGGGCCGAGCAAGATCGGCAAGTCGACCTGGTGCTCGCAGGCCGAGGGAGCGCTGTTCCTCGCCACCGAGGCGGGGCTCAACAACCTGGAGGTGTTCCAGGCGCCGATCGGCACCTGGGACGAGCTGCTCGTCGCCTGCAAGGAGATCGCGGAAGGCCAGCACCCCTACCAGACGATCATCATCGACACCGTCGACAACGCCTACCGAATGTGCGCCGAGCACGTCTGCCAGAAGTTCAAGATCGAGCACGAGAGTGACCTCGGCTACGGCAAGGGCTACGCGCTCATCAACAACGAGTTCTACCGCGTCCTGAACAAGCTCTCGCTGCTGCCCCACGGCCTCTTCCTTGTGTCCCACTCGCAGGAGCGGGAGCTCGAGACGCGGACCGGGAAGCTCACGCGCGTCGTGCCGACCCTGCCGGACAAGGCCCGGAAGATCGTCCTCGGCATGGTGGACGTGATCCTCTTCTGCGACCTGGAGGTCACGACCGGCGCCGACGGCAAGGCGGTGTCGCGACGCGTGGTGCGGACCAAGCCGAGCATGCACTACGAGGCCGGCGATCGCACGGGACGGCTGCACGAGGTGATCGACCTCGACTTCCGCAAGTTCGTCGAGGCCTACGCGGCGGGTCCGTCGGGGAGAGCCGCGCCCGCAACGCCCCCTGCCCCCAACAACCAGACCCCCGCCACGCCGCCCCAGACGGCGCCGGCGACGGCAAAGCCCCGCGCGGCGGCCAGCCGGTAACCCAGGAGCCACAAGGAGAAGAACACCATGACCTACCCCCGTAACCCAGGCGAAGACGACGGCCCCGAGGTCGATCTCACCCAGCTCGACGACGCGTTCAAGGACGCCCCGGTCGAGGAGCGCGAGTTCGACCCGGTCCCGGACGGCAAGTACCAGGTCAACGTCGAGAAGGTGGAGATCACCACGGCGAGGTCCTCGGGCAACCCGATGCTGAAGTGGACGCTGCGCATCCTCGCGCCGCGCTTCCGCGGCCGGATGCTGTGGCGGAACAACGTCATGGCGACCCGCGAGAACCTCAAGTGGCTGAAGAACGACCTGCACACCTGCGGCCTCGACCTGCAGAAGCTCTCGGACCTGCCCGCCAACCTCGACCGGCTGCTCGACGTGAAGCTCGAGGTGACCAAGCGGACCAAGGGCGACAACGAGAACGTGTACCTCAACCGGCGCATCGTGCTCGACGGCGCCGCCGGCAGCACAGGAGACGGCCATGCCCAAGGCTTCGCCGGGGACGACGAAATCCCCTTCTAGCGCGGAGCGCGTCAAGGTCGTCGCCGATACGCGGGAGCAGGAGCCCTACGCGTTCGACCCCGACGTGATCGAGGTGGTCCGCCGGGCCCTGCCTGCCGGCGACTACTCGCTGCCGGGCTACGAGGCGTCGATAGCCGTCGAGCGCAAGACCCTCGCCGACTACGTGTCCTCGGTGATCCGCGGCCGTGACCGCTTCCTGCGCGAGTTGCGGGCGCTGGCCGAGTACGACCTCGGCTGCGTCGTGGTCGAGGGCTCGCTCGAGGACATCGCCGCGCACCGCTACCGGTCCGACGCGAGCCCGAGCGCAATTCTCGGGGCGACAGTCTCGATCATCGTCGACCACGACGTGCCGGTCTTCTTCTGCGGCGATCGCCAGCACGCGTGCCGCTTCGCCGAG